>JBLHTX010000001.1:0-57216 GCA_047627635.1 Alphaproteobacteria bacterium
ATGTTGAAGCTAGTGCAGTAGAAGCCAGTGTTGAAGCTAGTGCAGTAGAAGCCAGTGTTGAAGCTAGTGCAGTAGAAGCCAATGTTGAAGCTAGTGCAGTAGAAGCCCCAAAATAAGCCTCGGCTTAATTAAATAATGTCCTCACAAAAGTATAACGCAAGTTATATACATTCTGTGTGAGTTTTCGCATTGGATATAAAGTAATTTGTATCTTTTGCTACGTTAAGTTATTACTATATTTATAAAATACGGAGTTATCTCATGAGTGTTATTTCTGCTAGTCAGGTAAAAGAACTACGTGAAGCAACCAGTGCCGGCATGATGGATTGTAAAAAAGCACTAGTTGAAAATAATGGTAATCTTGAAGAAGCAATTGATTGGCTTCGTGCAAAGGGGCTATCAAAGGCTGCCAAAAAAGCAGACCGTGTTGCTGCAGAAGGTCTTGTTTGTGCTGCTGTTGATGGCACAAAAGGTGTTGTAGTAGAGGTTAATTCCGAAACTGATTTTGTTGCAAAAAATGAAAAATTCCAAGGCCTAGTTTCTGAAATTACATCAATTTCATTAAAATCTACATTAAAAGCCGAAAATTTTGCCGATATTATCGGGCAAGAGAAAATGAATAATGGTAAGACTGTTTCTGAAACTCTTATCGAAGCAGTTGCTTCTATCGGTGAAAATATGAATTTACGTCGTGTCCAATCTCTACAGGTTTCTTCCGGTGTTGTTTGTGATTATATTCATAATAAAGTTGCAGATGGCATGGGTAAAATTGGCGTTCTCGTTGCTATGGAAACTAAATCCCAAGATGCCAAGGTCGTTGAAATTGCCAAACAAATTGCGATGCATATTGCCGCAAGTCAACCTGCTTCTTTGTCTCAAAATGATATTGATGCAAATATTGTCACCCGAGAGCGTGCAGTCTATCAAGAGCAAGCTATGCAATCTGGTAAGCCTGAAAACATTATCAAGGGTATGGTTGAGGGGCGTATGAAAAAATTTTTCAAAGAAGTGTGCCTCCTAGAGCAACCCTTTGTTATGAATCCTGATAATACAGTTGCACAAACAATCACAGAGCTTTCTAAAACAGTTGGCGATGAGGTTGCATTGACAGGCTTTATTTTATTTAAAGTCGGTGATGGCATCGAAAAAGAAGAGACTGATTTTGCTGCAGAAGTTGCAGCTGCCGCAGGTAGTAAATAATAATATTGTAAAAAAGGCGATAGTCTTTTTTAAATATAACCATATTTTCCTAAAAGATTGATATATGACTATACACACTAAAGCCCATGCAGCGATTAAAAAAATTGCCCCCAAAAGGGTATTGCTTAAAGTTTCTGGTGAAGCTTTAATGGGAAATCAGTCATACGGCATTGATGTTGATACTGTGCAAAAAATTGCAAAAGATATCAACTCTGTGGCATTATCAGGCTATGAAGTTTGTGTGGTTATTGGAGGTGGCAATATTTTCAGAGGTTTATCGGGTGCTTCACAAGGTATGGATCGTGCTGGTGCCGACTATATGGGAATGCTTGCAACTGTTATGAATGCATTGGGCGTACAAAATGCGCTTGAAAAAGTCGGTGCGCAAAGTCGTGTTATGTCTGCTATCGATATGCCGGGTATTTGCGAACCTTATATCCGTAGACGGGCTATTCGTCACCTTGAAAAAGGGCGCATCGTCATTTTTGCTGCAGGAACGGGAAATCCTTTCTTTACAACTGACACAGCAGCTGTTTTGCGTGCAGTCGAGACAGGGTGTGATATCCTCCTTAAGGGAACGCAGACTGACGGTGTATATGATTCTGATCCACATATTAATCCTGATGCCATCCATTATGATTCGATTGATTACGCAACGGTTGTCAAAAAAGAATTGCGTGTCATGGACTTAACCGCAATTACCTTATCTGGTGATAATAATTTACCAATTGTTGTCTTTAATATTGCACAAAACGATGGGTTTAACGCTGTTTTAAATGCGACAGGCAAATTTACGCTTGTATCGCGTTTGATTACTTAATAAGATAATAATTATATTAAAAATATAGGTGGAATTATGTCGGAAGAGTTTGATTTTAACGATGTTCAAAAACGTATGGATGGGGCTATTGTTGCCTTGAAATCAGATTTTGCAGGATTACGTGCAGGGCGCGCTTCAGTTCATATGCTTGATCCAATTATGGTCGATTCCTATGGACAAATAGTGCCTTTAAAGCAAGTTGGTTCAGTTTCTGCACCTGAGGCACGATTACTAACTATTGCCGTTTGGGATAAAGGTAATGTTACAGCAATTTGTAAGGCAATTATTAATTCTGGTCTTGGGCTTAACCCACAACCAGACGGTACATTGATACGTCTTCCAATTCCTGAGCTTAATGAAGAGCGCCGTAAAGAGCTTTCAAAGCAAGCATCTAAATATGCTGAAGCTGCTAAAATTGCTGTGCGTAACGTCCGCCGTGATGCTCTTGATACTCTTAAAAAACTTGAGAAGTCAGGCGATATTTCCGAAGACGATCAACGCCGCGATGCTGATAAAGTACAAAAAGAAACAGATAATCATATCACAAAGATTGACACAGCTCTAAAGGATAAAGAAAAAGATATTATGACAGTTTAAGGAAAAAACCTGTCATGAACTCTGTTACGATTTATTTTTATGAATAATATAATACCAAAGCATATTGCTATTATTATGGATGGTAATGGACGCTGGGCAAAAAGTAAATTTTTGCCTCGTGTTTTTGGTCATCGTGCAGGTATTGAAACAGTTAGAAAAATTGTTAGATATGTGTCTGACGAAAAAGTTTCTTTTTTAACATTATACGCATTTTCTACTGAAAATTGGTCAAGACCTTCTTCAGAGGTTGATTTTTTAATGAATCTCTTTGAAGTTTTTATTCAAAAGGAAAAAGATTACTTACATAGTCATAATGTGATTGTAAAATTTATTGGTATTCGGCAGGGGTTATCAAAAAAATTAATTGCATTAATGGACGATATCGAACAATTTACGCAAAACAATACAGGTCTTACACTGGTTTTGGCAATTAATTATGGTGGACGTTTAGAAATTACTTATGCTGTTAAATCCTTATTAGAGGATGAAAAATTAACTTCTAACATACCTCATATTGATGATTTGCAAGATAAATTAGTACAGAAATTACAATGCTCTAAGTTTCCTGAGCCCGACTTGCTTATTCGAACGGCGGGAGATCATCGTATCTCTAATTTTTTATTATGGCATATTGCCTATAGCGAACTTTATTTTTCAGATAAATTATGGCCTGATTTTGGTGTTGATGATATGTCAAAAGTACTAGATGATTATGCTAATCGAGAAAGGCGTTTCGGTGCACTTACTTCATAAATTTTCGGATTTACAAAAACGTTCATTATCCTCTATTGGATTATTAATATTTGCGTATCTTTTTTTTATTGCTAATTTAGCCGTTTCATCTTTGCTGCTTTTGTTCGTATTTTGTATATTGATTTATGAATGGCATCTTGCATCAAAGGGGCAAAAAACCTGCTTGGACTATTTGATATTTTTATTTATTACCAGTGGAATGTGTGTGTTTGGGGCTATAAATGCTGGACGTTTACTTGGCGACGCTTTTTCTTATATATTTGAAATATCAATGATATGGATTATTGGTTCTGCAATTTTAAGCGATACAGGGGCCTATTTTATAGGACGTATTTTTGGTGGCATGCATCCATTTCCAAATATTTCTCCAGGGAAGACTATTTCAGGGTATCTTGGTGGTTTAATTATTGGCGGATCAGTGCCACTTTTTACGTTTTTAACTTATAAATCTTACATACCCGAATTTAAATATTTGATAAGTTTAATTGTGATTGGTTTACTTCTATCAATTTCTGCCATGGCAGGTGATTTACTGCAATCTTATTTCAAGCGTAAAAACAAAATTAAAGACACTGGTTCCTTACTTCCGGGGCATGGTGGATTTTTTGATCGTTTTGATGCAATCTTAGCAACCTCATTAATGGGTTTATTGATTGCATTATGTATAACATTTTTTAATATAGTTTAATTATGCGTGTTTTACATCCAATTTCTAAGCCAATTTTGCCTCATGGTGGCGACGTTTGTATTCTGGGGTCAACGGGTTCTATCGGTGTTTCAACCCTAGAAGTTATCGATGCGATAAAAGACCGAGATTTTCGTATCAAATCACTTGTCTGTGGTTATAATGTTGATTTATTAATTAAACAGGCTCTTAAATACAATCCTTCTTATGTTGCCTGTGCGGATAAAAATGCTTATCAAACTTTAAAAAATGCCTTGCCAAATATTAAAATTTATGTTGGCGATGAAGGTATTTTAGAGGTATGTAATCAGCAATATCACTATGTTATGTCGGCCATTGTTGGTAAAGCAGGATTAAAGCCCACAATTACAGCGGCTAAGCAGGGGACTGTAATTGCCTTAGCCAACAAGGAGTGCGTTGTCGTTGGCGGCAATGCTTTTATGGATGAAATTGAAAAAAGAGGTGCTGTTTTATTTCCTGTTGATTCAGAGCATTCTGCGCTTTACCACCTAAAGTCCACTAAAAATAGAATTTCAAAATATATTATTACCGCTTCTGGCGGACCATTTCGAGATAAATCTCCTGATTTTTTATCAACAGTGACAGTTCAGGATGCCTTAAAGCATCCTAATTGGAGTATGGGTGCAAAAATATCAGTAGATTCGGCAACAATGGCAAATAAAGGGCTTGAATTAATCGAGGCTAAAACTTTATTTGGCTTAAAGAGTACACAAATTGATGCCGTGATTCATCGTCAGTCGATTGTTCATGGCATGGTCGTCTTAACTGATGGTGCGGTAAAGCTTTATGCCTGTGAACCCGATATGAAAATTGCGATTGGTGCGTCTTTAAATTATGGTTCCTTTAATCATTATTGTTTTGTTAAGCACATTGATTTTAATCAATCATTTTCTTGGGACTTTGAGCCAATTAATTTACAAAAATATCCCTGTTTTCGTTTGGCAAAAGAAACAATTGATTCGCACTTCTTACTACCTACTGTTTTTAATGCAGCAAATGAAGTTGCAGTTGCAGCGTTCTTAAATAGAAAAATTGCCTTTAATGATATTGCTATTATTATTGAAAAGGTTTTAAACTACTTTAAAATAAAAGATTTAGATAAAAACACTTGTAATACATCGCTAGACACTTATATTAAGTTGCATGATTATGCTGAGATAGTATCTTATGATATTGTTGAAACATTATATCGCACAAAAAAGGTACATTAATGGATATTTTACACTTATTCTCTCAGGGAGTGACACAATTCTCGATTGCAATTATTGGCTTTGTTATCTTGATGAGTATCGTGGTATTTATTCATGAATTTGGTCATTATTATGTTGCACGTCTTTGTGGTGTTAAGGTGCTTGATTTTTCGATTGGTTTTGGAAAAAAAATACTATCACGTCAAGATAAGCATGGCACAAATTGGTCCGTATCCCTTATTCCCATGGGCGGTTATGTAAAATTCTCAGGAGATCGATCCGTAGCTTCAGAAGAAGACATAGAAGAGCTTAGTCAATTATCAGACGTAGAAAAAAAAGAAACATTTTATTTTAAGTCTATTTGGCAAAAAATGGCAATTATCATCGCAGGCCCTCTCGCAAACATTATCTTATGTTTCTTGCTTATGTTTTCAATTAGCTTTTTTAACGGTGTTTTTTCTGTTAAGCCAATCATTGAAAATGTTATTGCTGATCGTGCTGCTAGTCGTAATGGTTTACAGTCGGGTGATGTTTTTACCCATATTAATGGCCGATCCATAGAGTCAGCGCAGCAAGTAAAACAATTTGTAAGTGCTTCCTTTGGTGATCCGCTTAATTTTATTGTTTTACGTAATAATAAGGATGCCTTGTCTTTATCTTTTGCGCCAGATATGATTGCGGCTGAGGGGAATCTACAAATGCCCATGATTGGTGTTGTGTTCAGTAACAATAAAGAAAATGTCTATATGTCTCAATATAATATTGTCGACGCATCTTATAAGGCATTGCAGGATACAATTTTTGTCGCAGAAATTACGGGTAAATTTTTTAAACGTCTTTTTTTGGGGCGTGCTGAGCTTGATAATATTAGTGGGCCTTTAAAAATTGGCGATGCTGCAGGATCAGCATTACAGACAGGATTTTGGCAGTTTATTTTATTAATGGCTTTAATTTCGATGAGCATTGGGCTTGTTAATTTATTACCTGTGCCGATGCTTGATGGTGGACATTTGTTTTTTTATATGCTTGAAGTTGTTGGGCTTAAAGCAAATAGCAAAGTGCGTGAAACTGCCTTTAAGGCAGGATTTATCTTGGTAATTATGGTTATGATATTTACTGTTATCAATGATATTATAACAATAGGATGGCGGTAATGAAAATTAAATCTTTTATATATTTTTCAGCTTTTTGGCTTAGTTTGGCACAGATTTTAAATGCTGAGCCTGTTCAAAATATTGATGTTTATGGCAATAGTCGCCTTGATAAAGAGGCTATTATTAATTATTTGCCATTTGTAATTGGTGATAATCCAACACGCATTCAAATTGATGGTGGTGTTAAAGCTTTATTAGCCTCAGACTTATTTGCGAATGTTCAAATTGTATCTGATGGTGCCGGAAATTATATAGTGACAGTTATTGAGAATCCAATTGTTGCCCATGTCTATTTTGAAGGTAATGATCGTTATGATGACGATACTTTAAAAGCAGAAACAACTTTGCGTGAAGGTGCCATGTTAACAGAGGCACGTGTTAAGACTTCTATTTTACGCCTTAGAGAACTTTATACACAATCTGGTCGTCTACAGGCATCGATCGTACCCGAAGTAATTGAACACAAAGATAATCGGGTTGATTTTATTTTTAAAATCACAGAAGGTGATGTTGTTTATGTCGAAGATATTAGCTTTTTAGGGAATACTGAATTTAGTGATTCAAAGCTTAGATCTATTATCGAAACATCTGAAAATGCTTGGTGGCGTTTTTTCACTTCAAGTAGTACTTACGACGAGGATCGCCTTGCTTTAGATAAGTCAAAATTGACTGAATACTATCAAAAAAAAGGCTATATTGATTTTGCAATTGAAGCAGCAACAGCCGAGTTAAACGCTGAGCATGATGGTTTTGTAATGAAGTTTATTGTCAATGAGGGTAAGCGTTATGAAGTTAATAGCGTTTCAGTTAATGACAAAGTGACATCAATTTCGCAAGATGATATTTTTGAGGAAATTGATCAATCTGAAGGTGATTACTATAATCGTGATTCAGTACGTGATAATGAAGAAGATATCGTCCTTAGGTTATCAGATGCGGGCTATCCTTTTATTAATGTTCAAGGACGTATTAAGCGTGTAAGTGATAATAGTGTTGATTTAATTTATGATATTTTTGAGACTGATCCTGTCTATATTGAACGTATTAACGTAACAGGAAATTCAAGGACACTAGACAATGTAATTCGTCGACGTTTGTCGATTGTGGAGGGTGATCCTCTGAATCGCTCACTATTGCAAAAATCGGAACGTGATCTTCGGGGAACGGGTTACTTTTCTAAGGCCGATTTTATTGAGCGCCCAGGCAGTCAAAGTGGTAATACAAACATGACAATTGATGTTGAAGAACAATCAACTGGCGATGTTACGTTTGGTCTTGGTTTCTCAACAAATAATGGTCCATTAGGAGAAATCAGTCTTTCCGAGCGTAATTTCCTGGGGCGTGGTCAAAGTGTCCGTCTTGGGGCTTTACTCTCTGGGCGTCGTGAAGAAATCGACTTTAGCTTTACTGAGCCTTATTTATTTGGGCGTGATCTTTCAGGTGGTTTTGATATTTATCATATTACGTCAAACTTTCGTCAAGAAGCATCCTTTGAAGAACAAAGCACTGGATTTGTATTGCGTTCTGGCTTTATGGTTGCAGAAGATTTATCATTAAGACCAAGATATCGCTTGAACTTCGATGAAATTTCTAGCCTTGAGCCGAATGTATCAGCAATTATCCAAGAATCAGCTGATCGTGGCGGTTTAATTGGCTCATCACTAGGGTATGAATTGGTTTATGATAAGCGAGATGATTTCGTTGCCCCAAGTGAAGGGTATTTATTACGCTTAAATAATGATTTTTCTGGTTTAGGTGGTGATGTAAAAGCAATTAAAGCGATTGCTTCTGGAACTGTATTCTTTACTCCTGCAAACGAATTTACCTTTTCTTTTGAGGTCGAAGGTGGTGCAATTGTCCCATTTGGGGGTTATGATTTACGTATTATTGATCGCCATTTGCTCGGGGGTGCAAGCTTTAGAGGGTTTGATATTGCTGGTATTGGCCCACGTTTCCAACCTAATGCTGGTCAAGGTTTAAATGACGATGCAATTGGCGGTAATTATTTTACTGTTGTAAGATCGGAATTATCTTTTCCTATTCCGTGGCTTGAAGATGCAGGTATTTCAGGGGCATTATTTAATGATACTGGTTCTTTGTGGGGCATTGATAATATTCCAAATATTTCTAGTCAAGGAACTGTTGAAAAAGGCACAACGCTTCGCTCCTCTGTCGGCTTAGGCATTAATTGGCGTTCACCAGTTGGGCCAATAAGACTTGATTTTGCAAAGGCAATTCTTAAACAAGATTACGATAGAACGCAGTTTTTCCGCTTTTCAGCAGGATCCCGCTTCTAAACGTTAACAAAATAATAAAAGTGAATGGTTAGCCACTTATGATTGATGAAAGGTTTTATACACGCACAGATATTCATAATTTAAATGAATTATTAGCGATAAATAATGCGCGTGATTTAGTGATAAATATAGAAAGTTTTAATGAAAATATTTTATTGAAACCTATGCATTCTATCGCTGTTCTTAACGAAGCACAAGCAGGGCAAATTACTTTTTTTGATAATGCAAAATATAAAAAAGATTTTCTGACCTCACAAGCGGAGTTCTGCATTGCACGAGATTCTTTTATTGCAGATGCGCCAGAAACTATGACTGTTATTGCATCTCACGATCCTTACCGCCTTTACGCTTTAATTGCTTCATATTTATATAAAAACCATACCTTAGTCAGCACGCCCAAGGATGAGTATTATGAAGATGCCTATGGTGGAAAAATTCATAAAAATGCTGTGCTTGAAGATAATGTGCAAACAGCATTTGGTGTTGTTATAGAATCGGGTGTGCATATTGGGAAAAACACTATCATTCAACCTAATTGTTTTATCGGGGCAGGGTGCCATATTGGTCGCTCTTGCTTAATTGAAAGCAATGTGTCAATTTCGCATAGTTTGATTGGGGATCATGTTTTTTTATCGGCAGGGGTTAA
Organism: Alphaproteobacteria bacterium; assembly: GCA_047627635.1. GTDB lineage: Bacteria > Pseudomonadota > Alphaproteobacteria > JBCCNR01 > JBCCNR01 > JBCCNR01. The sequence continues at coordinate 9,364 of JBLHTX010000001.1, forward strand.
GATTGGTCAAGATGGTTTTGGCTTCGCAATGGGCAAGACACATCAAAAAGTACCGCAATTAGGTCGTGTTATCATTCAAGATAATGTTTCCATAGGTGCTAATAGTTGTCTTGATCGAGGCACAATTAAAGACACAATTATTGGCGAGGGAACTTGTATTGATAATATGGTACAAGTCGGGCATAATGTTGTGATGGGAATGCATTGTGTGGTTGCAGGTAATACATCGATTGCAGGCAGTGTAACCTTTGGTGATTATGTCGTTTGCGGCGGTCACTCATGTATTGCCGGGCATTTAATCATTGAATCGCAAGCGCGTATTTCTGGAGCTGCTGCTGTTATACGTAATGTTTCAGCAAAACAAACAGTAGCCGGAAATCCTGCGTTTGAGATTAAGAGCTATTTTAAGTCTATTGCAAAATTAAAAAAATTAGCGAAATAATAAGGAGTAATTAATGACCAATTCACAAGATAAAGAAGTTCAGCATAATATTGGATATAAAGAAATTTCACGCATGATACCGCATCGTTATCCTTTTTTATTGATTGATAAAGTGCTTGATTTAAAACCATATAAATCTGCAATTGGTTTAAAAAATGTGACGATTAATGAACCATTTTTCCAAGGCCATTTTCCAAAACATCCTGTTATGCCAGGGGTTTTAATTGTCGAAGCGATGGCACAAACCGCAGGTGTTCATGTGATTTGGTCTATGGAAAATGAAAAACCTGAAACCGCAGGACTAGAGCGTCTTGTCTATTTTATGAGTGTTGAATCGGCTAAATTTCGTAAGCCCGTAGAGCCAGGGGATCAGCTTTATATTCATGCAGAAAATTTACAAAGTCGCCGTAATGTTTGGAAATATAAAGCAGTTGCCAAAGTTAATTCTGTTGTTGTTGCTGAAGCCGTTTTTTCAGCTATGATTTTAGAACAATAATTTTTTAGGAAAATCAATGTCACACAATATACACCCAACAGCGATCATAAGCACTACTGCAAAAATCTCTAAAACAGCAAAAGTTGGTGCTTATTGTATTATTGGTGACGATGTGATATTGCATGATAATGTTACATTAAAGTCGCATATATGTATTGATGGCGTTACACAAATTGGTGAAAATACACTGATTCATCCCTTTTCTTCTATTGGATCGGTGCCTCAAGATTTAAAATATCAAGGGGAGGCAGGGCAATTAAAAATTGGAAAAAATAACATCATCCGCGAACATGTTACGATTAATATTGGCACTATGGGTGGCGGTATGGTGACATCCGTTGGTGATAATAATTTGTTAATGACAGGTGTACATATTGGGCATGATTGTCATGTTGGAAATCATGTTATTTTGGTCAATAATGCAACTTTGGCTGGGCATGTTACCATTGGTGATGGTGCTGTTTTAGGTGGATTATCTGCCGTGCATCAATTTTGTCGTATCGGTCAACTTGCGATGATCGGTGGCATGAGTGGTGTTGAGAATGATGTTATTCCATTCGGTACTGTTATGGGCAATCGTGCGATCTTAAAAGGGCTTAACTTAATCGGCCTTGATCGGGCAAATTATGAAAAAAGCGATATTCATTCTATGCGTAATGCATATAAAAAACTTTTTGATAAAGCCAATGGTTCGTTCGATAGTCGTATTCAAGCGATTGCAGATGAATATCCAGATTCTCCGCTCGTTTCCGAGGTTATTTCCTTTTTAAGGCAGCCCACTAAAAGACGTTATGTTATGCCTGATTGAGTAATTTTTATGAAAATTGCGCTTATTAATTGTCGTGGTCATTTACCTGTTGCTGTTTTTAATCATCTTAAAGCGCAAAATCATGAAGTGCATATTATTTCTTTTCAAGAAGTAAAGGCAGAAATGGATGCTGATTTATATGCATCACTTGGGCAGATTGGTAAAATATTTCGCTATTTAAAAAAGCATAAAATTAACAATATGGTACTTGCGGGTGCTATGACACGCCCACAATTATTGAAATTACGATTTGATTGGGTTGGCTTTAAGTTAATCCTTCAAGTGATGCGTTTTTTGAAAAAAGGCGATGACACGCTTTTACGGTTTATATGTCAATATATTGAAAATCATGCCGTTAAAATATGGTCTATTGCTGAATTATGCCCACAATTATTAATGCCAATTGGGTGTTTGACATCACACACAATCACTCCTGAAGTTTTAGCATCTATTGATTTAGGAAAAAAAGTCTTAAATCACATGGCAGAGTTTGATATTGGGCAATCAATTGCTGTCTCCGATCAAGTAATCGTCGCCATTGAAACGCTTGAGGGAACAGATGCCATGATTGACAAAGTTGCGACAATTGAACCCCATCGCATGAATAGCCTATCTCGGCCTGTATTTATTAAAATGCGTAAGAAAAATCAATCAAACTTGGTCGATTTACCGACAATTGGAATTAAAACAATTGATAACTTAGCCAAAGCAAATTTTTCAGTTGCTGCCTTCGAGGCTAAGGGATGTCTGATTATTGATATAGATCATGTCATTGAGCGTGCTAAAAAGCATAAAATTATGCTCGTTGGATTTTATAATGACTAAGATAATGATGATTTGTGCCGAGAGTTCAGGTGATTTTTTAGCTGCTGAATTGGTTGATAGCTTAAAAAATAAAGATAGCACGCTTGAATTTACAGATTCTGTTATCGGTAGTGAATGCCAAAAAAGAGGGCTTAACAGTATTATCGATTTGTCCGTGATTGCTAAAATGGGTTTTGTCGAAATTTTAACGCTTATTCCGACGCTTTTTAAATTGCGGTCACAAATTTTAAAAATCATTGAAATGCAAAAGCCCGATTGTATTATACTGGTCGATGGTTTTGCATTTACGCATTTTGTTGCCAAGAAAATTAGAAAAAAATATCCTCATATTAAGCTCGTAAAATATATCGCACCAAAATTATGGGCGTGGGCACCGTGGCGTGCATATAAATTACGAGGTGTTTACGATTTAATTTTATCTTGTCTGCCATTTGAAACTGAATTTTTTAAGCAAAAAAATATTGATGTTACATTCGTTGGTCATTCTGTATTGCAACGCATTAAAATGCTGAATAGCCAAGAAAAACAAAATTTTAAACAGCTACACCAGATACCGAATGATAAAAAAGTTATTTTGCTTTTACCCGGTAGCCGCCATGCTGAAATTATTATGCTCAAGCCAATTTTCCTGAATACTGCTTATAAATTTGACACACAAACACATCATTTTATTGTACCAATCGCAAGTGGCAAGGCGCATTATTTTGCAGATTTACCAAAAAATTATACAGTGATTACCCAAACCGAGGATCGCTTTAAGGCATTTCAAATTTCAGATACCGCTTTGGCCGCCAGTGGCACTGTTTCCCTTGAATTGATGGTTTGCCAAGTGCCAACAGTAATTGCTTATAAAGTGTCATGGCTTACTGCAAAGATTGCGCAATGGTTGGTGAACGTCCCTTACGTAACATTATTAAATATTATGATGAATAAAGAAATTTTTCCCGAGTTTTTACAAAATAATTGTCAGGTAAATAGTCTATATCTAGCACTTTATAAAAACCTATATGATATAAAAACAATTGATTATCAGAAGCAATATTGCATAAAAGGCACAAATTCACTTTCTACTTATAATGAAAATAATACCAAAATCCCTCCAAATAGTGCCGCAGCAGATCAAATATTGACATTATTAGGCGCACTTAAAATGCATTAATGCATTGTTACCAAAACTATGTTACCCTTAATTTATGGGGCACTTATTAAAAATTATTTTAACATTTTTCATTATATGTATATTGGGTTTTTCCACTATTGCAGGGGCTGCCTTATGCAATATGAATTCTAGTGATCAAATAAGCGATCAACAAGTAATGCTTGATTGTCATAATATGCAACAAACATCAGATAATAAAATACCACAAAAATATAGCTGTGATCATTGTTTCCATTGCATGCAGTCCGTTGTTATGGAAATGATGCCATATCAAATTACAGCACTTCAGGCAGTGCAGTATATTTCAACTGTCACCAGTTTTACGACCTATTTCCATACGCTCGAAAGCCCTCCTCCGACACGTTAAAGTATATTTATTTATGTTTAAAATACTTTAACTTATATGGAAACATTATGAAACAACCATTTTTATGGCTTTTAAGCCTTTGGGTTGTGCTGTTTTCTGGAATTTTATATGCAAGACCAGTCTCTTATCCTGATGGATGGACGCTTATGACCAATCATGATGCGTTCGAGAATGATCTTCATATCCACTATACGCCAAATATAAATTATTCGGTTGGATATAAAGGCATATATTTTCAAGAAAATAACGCACAATTTCATGGAATACAGTTTAATTATCTGCTTAAACGGATCAATAAACGTGCCTCACAAGCAAACTTCTACCTTAAATCAGGCATTGGTATGCATCATATAGATAATGATAATGCCTTTGCTGGATTTACTGGCTTTGCCGCAGATTGGGAAGATCGAGACTATTTCGTTATGTATGAAAACCGTCTGTTTGAGAGTGCAAATTTAGACAGAAACTTTATGCAAAAATCCCGCATCGGCATTACACCTTATGTTGGCGATTATGGCGACTTGCATACATGGTTTATGCTTCAAGCCATGCATCGCCCTAATAGTTTAGACAATAAAGACAAAGTCACTATTACCCCTATGTTTCGATTTTTTAAGGATGACTATCTCGGTGAGGTGGGCGTTTCGAGTCGTGGTCAATTTATGTTCAATTTAATTATTCGACATTAACAAGGTACTCTTATGAAAAAACTATTTTTATCTCTTATGCTTTTAATTGCAACAAGCACGTTGGCATTTGCTGAAAAGGCACAGATCACGATCAATGGCATCGTGTGCGATTTTTGTGCACGCGCTCTCGAAAAAACATTCTCTAAACAAGAGGAAGTTGAAAAAATTAATGTTAATCTTGATACAGGTATTGTCATTGTTAACTTTATTAATGGCAAAACTTTGGATGATGAAAGTCTGAAACAAACTGTGCTTGATGCTGGATATAATATTGAGACAATCACAAGAATCAAAGATGCGGAATAAACCCTTTTTAAGCGCTGTCATAAGTTTAATCACCACCTCTGGCACTTTAATATGCTGTGCTTTACCAGCTTTGTTCGTTACTTTTGGAGCTGGTGTTGTACTTGCTGGGCTTGTATCCGATTTCCCGTGGTTAATTTCATTGTCGAAACACAAAGAGATTATCTTTTTGGCGGCAGCTTTGGCATTAATTGTGGCTGGAATTATGCAATATCGGGCAAAGTTTATGCCTTGTCCGATTGATAAAAATCAAGCTTTTACATGTATGCGAATACGTAAAATATCACTTTATGTATATATTTTTTCTGTGATTGTTTTTTGTTTTGGCTTGTTCTTTAGCTTCATTGCTCAGCATTTGATTTAAAAAAATATTTATATGTAATGTTTTATAAAATTTAAAACATTACATATAAAGCAATGATTGTATGGTGATAATCGTTTTTAACTCAATTAGATGGATATATATTTCTTTAAACGTCGCTTTTTAAAGCCGCAATAAAGGCTTCTTGTGGGATTTCAACACGACCAAATTGACGCATTTTCTTTTTACCCGCTTTTTGTTTTTCAAGAAGCTTCTTCTTACGAGAAATATCGCCACCATAGCATTTTGCAGTCACATCTTTTCGCATCGCTGAAATTGTTTCTCGTGCAACAATACGGCCACCAATAGCCGCTTGAATTGGAATTTGAAACATATGACGTGGGATAAGTTCTTTAAGTTTTTCACACATTTGACGGCCACGTGCCTCCCCACGATCCCGATGCACAATCATTGATAAAGCATCAACAGGTTCAGCATTAACAAGGATTTGCATTTTAACCAAGCTCTCGGTTTCATAACCATCAAACTCATAGTCAAAACTTGCATAGCCCTTTGAGACTGATTTAAGGCGATCATAAAAATCGAATACAATCTCATTGAGGGGTAAACGATATTCAACCACAGCACGCGTTCCTGCATAGCCTAGGTCTATTTGAACACCACGACGCTCTTCGCATAATTTTAATACAGATCCTAAGTAAGTATCAGGCACATAAATTTTTGCTTTAATCCATGGTTCTTTTATATGATCAATATATGTCGGATCAGGCATATCAGTGGGGTTATGCATTTCAATAACAGAACCATCATTCATGTTCATTTCATATACAACAGAAGGGGCAGTTGTAATTAAATCAACATCATATTCCCGATCAAGGCGTTCACGGATGATTTCAAGATGTAATAATCCTAAAAACCCACATCTGAAACCAAAGCCTAAAGCCGAGGAGTTTTCCATTTCATAGGTAAAGCTAGCGTCATTAAGGGCTAGCTTGGCAAGCGAGTCACGTAGATGTTCAAACTGTGATGCATCAACGGGGAATAAACCACAAAACACAACTGATTGTACTTCTCTAAAGCCATCAAGCGCCTTGTCACATGGCTTGCGATCGTCTGTGACTGTGTCGCCAACTTTTGCATCGGCAACTTGTTTAATCGCTGCAGTAATAAATCCAAGTTCTCCAGGGCCTAAGCTATCGACCATAATTTCTTTGGGGGTAAAAACACCAACACGGTCAGGTGAATATTTCGCCCCTGTATTCATAAATTTTACTTTTTGGTTTTTATGTAATGTGCCATCGAAAACACGTACTAAAACGACAACACCTAAATAGGTGTCATACCAACTATCAACAATTAAGGCTTTAAGCGGAGCATTAGGATCGCCTTTTGGTGCAGGAATACCCGTTACAATTTGCTCAAGTACTTGGTCAATATTAAGCCCTGTTTTTGCCGAAATGCCAGGTGCATTACTACAATCAAGCCCAATCATATCTTCAATTTCTGCTTTAACTTTTTCAGGCTCAGCGGCGGGTAAATCAATTTTATTTAAGACAGGTAAAATTTCGTGATTGGCATCAAGTGCTTGATATACGTTTGCCAATGTTTGTGCTTCAACGCCTTGTGCAGCGTCAACAATCAATAATGAGCCTTCACACGCTTGCAAGGAGCGTGACACTTCATAGGCAAAATCAACATGACCAGGGGTGTCAATCAAATTAAAAACATAGTCTGTGCCATCTTTTGCTTTGTAATTTAAACGCACAGTTTGAGATTTGATGGTAATGCCGCGTTCTTTTTCAATATCCATATTGTCAAGTACTTGCTGTGACATTTCACGATTGGTTAGACCCCCACATAATTGAATAATACGATCTGCAAGGGTTGATTTTCCATGATCGATATGGGCAATAATTGAAAAATTACGAATTTTACTAATGTCGGTTGTCATAGGGCATTATTTTCATGTCAGAATAGTTTTTTATCATTTTGTCTTTATTATATTGTATCATTAAAACAAGCAAGAAAAACATCATTATAACATCTTCCACGGCTAAGCTATTATTACCATTAAATTATTTTAAGGTTTTTTAATATGGCATATTGAGCTTTTAATTTTTTTTATTTTTTGTTAAAAAAATATTGTCAATGATGCTGATTTACGATAATAACATTTTTCAAGCATGCTATGTATAATTAAACATAATAAAACTATGGTGTGCCAGCAATATCTAATTGCGTTATTAAAATAATAATTGGCCCCTTGTGTCCTTTCAACAAAATAAGGAATTAAACGATTATGCTTAAAGCATCTTGTATCTTACTATCTTTACTCTGTATTACTGCGTGTGGTATGCAAAATTCAAATATTACCAATAGGTCAGATTTTTATGCTGATCAAGCAAGTATTACGAAGAAAATGGATCTTTTAGATAGCGATAAAAATCTTGGCATTACACGCAATTTAAAGAAAATAACAGAAGAAATAGTCGATAGTAAAAAAAATATTCACGCAAAAACTGTCACTATTAATGAAACAATTAATATGAAAAATGTTTCAGGACAGGCAGAAGCTGTTTTTCTTTTTGATAGTGCCAATCAAAGACGTTCAGGAAAACGAATGATTACACTTAATGACGATGGTTCAGCATCATTAGAAGAAATTGTTCAAAATTTTGAAATATCAAAATATAAGGCAATCGCAAACGATCGCTTCTCTTCAAAAAAGCGAAACACCGCTATTTCGAATAATGCTATTTCGAATAATGCTTCCAAAATGAAGCCCATACAAAACACAATACAAGCTTCAAAAATATCTAAAATACCATTAGAAGCAACTGGGAGTATTAAAGCGAAAGATATGCCATCTGTTATTATTAAAGATATTAAAGATACTTCTAGTTTATCAAATATGAATTTAATAAAGCAAGATATTGCTATGATTAAAAATGCAAATATATCGCATGAAAAACCAAACAATATTCACCAGTGGCTTTGATTTTAAAATAGTGTAAGAAGCTGAGTAATCGGCTTCTTAATTAATCTTGCGTAATATATTCAAAATAATTGCTCATTATATTACTAAAGTGATTGTAAAACTGAATATGTGTCATTAATTTTTTTTCAAGTTTTGATAAATCTACTTTATTGGTATCATTCAATTGCTTTTGAAAAAATTGACAAATATTTTTATAATCTCGTGATAATATTTTAAATGCAGTGCAAACTTCTTCTTGAAAATATTGTTGTGATAACTCAGTATTACTTATATTTGTACATATATCGTTAAATGATAAATCCATTGCTTGCAGACTATATTTTAAGCGTATTTTATCAAGATTAGGATTGCATTGCTGCGGATTTATATCTTGAACTTTAAAGCCAAAACTCACTAAATCTCGATTAATTTCTTGATAGTCAATTTTTAAAGCTGATTTTTCACCTAATAAAAAGCTTAATTTGCCTGAAAAATCATTTTCTTTATGTGTTTTATGGCCACTATTCTGCGATATTTGTAAATTAATCGGCTGATTTGTCTGTATACTACCAGACTTGAATGGATGGAACGCATTAAAGGCGTGTGTGTTTTTGGATTGAGACATACAATATACAAAAAATACTTTTAAATGAACAATTACTTATAGTGGAAGATTTTTCTTAGATGCAATGAGTGCTAAACACTCAATTGCCTTATGTGTACAATAGACTAGGGAAGTCATTGAGTCTGAGATCGTAATATCAAATCTACGCTGATGGTTGATTAACAAAATCTCCTCTGGAAGAGGAATAAAGTCATCACATATCCCAATTTGCGTCACAAGGCTCGATAATATTTTTGATAAACGTGATGCATTGTGAATGAATATTTTTTCAGAAATTTCTTTACTAATCATTCTAAATTCACGCGTTAATGTACCCCATTGAAGAATAATGTTAATTAATTCATCGGATTTAAGATTAATTAATGGACGATTTTTATTATCACCTTCCATAATCGAAATTCTTTTTACAATACTATCAAATTTTTCAGACACACACACACCATTATATAGTTTATTTAGATTAATACTTTAAAAGAATTATGCCGCTGGGGCATGCATTGCTTTAGCTGAGTTTTGCATATTTAGTACCTTAGAATTAGAATTTAAATCAGGCGTTCCAGTTGATGCACTCCCTAATTGAGCCAAAAGACGAATTGCTGTTAATTGATAAATATCACCAATTTGATCTTCAATTTTTTTGGTTACCATATTTGTAACTGACTGTGGTGCTTGCTGTAACTGGCTAATAAATTGCTGTGATTCAGTATTATTAGAAGATGTATTTTGCATGACTTCAGTGTTGTTATCCAAAACAGCATTAGCTTCCTTGGGAATGTTCTGTTTGATTAAATCCGTGATTTGTGCGTCATCTTGAAAAAATGCTTCAAAATCTTGTGCTTGTGATTTTAATGATGGTATTGGTAACTCACCAAGACTACTAGCGGGATTTAAAATTAAAGATGCAGCATTTAAGGCAAATAATTTTTTCATGGATTGACCAAGTGCAACGTCAAATTTTTTAAAACTAGCATCGCTTTTTAAATCATTGGGAAATACATCACCTTCAAAATTAAGTCCTTTGATGGCATTATGAATGATTTTACCTGAGATAATAGCACTTTTTGGGGTGTTATTGAATGATTCTGAAATTTTAAGAATGCCATCTTTATCTATATCTTGAAGGTTATTTGATAGATCGTGAAGCTTTTCGCTGCTTACAATTGATTTGGGCACCCGCATTGCGATAATTGCTATTGGAAGCTTTTCTTCATTGTTTGAAGCTTGACGATTATTATGGTCATGCGACACATTGTTAGAACTTAATTTATTACTCATTTTACCCTACACACATAAAAAACCAATATATATTAAATTCACAAAAATGTCAATATTCATTTTATATGTTTTTAATATTTTATAAAAGTGCTTAAGAAGGGTGTTGTTTTGTAAAAAGAGTTTAAACGGCAATCATGTATAGCTTTTTAAGCTTTTTTTTGTATAATAGAAACTATGCATTTTTTTATTACACTTTTTACTTCATTTTCCCTGTTATGTATAACGCTTTATGCACAAAATAAGGCTTTACCTAATCATCAATTATCAAAAAAACTGTTTGATATTTATGCGGATTCATATCAAGAACCACAAGAGGATGATGTTATTAATCATAATCTTGTGCAGCTTGGTAAGAAAATATTTTTTGATATACGTTTTTCTTCCGATGGCAAGATGGCTTGTGGAACATGTCATATTCCTGAAAAAGCGTTTAGCGATAATCACCCCAAAGCAATCGGTAATAATGGCAAGGCTTTGCAACGGCGCGCAATGACGCTTTATCATCTTAGTCACGATACACAGTTCTTTTGGGATGGTCGCGGAAAATCACTTGAGGCACAATTTGCCGAAGCATTAAAAAATCCGCTCGAAATGGATTTTTCTTTTGAGCGTGCCATTAATATTATGAAGTACGACAAGCAATATCAAACATTGTTTTTACACTTAAATAAAAATCCAACTGAAGCTATTATCACGCAAGCTGTTGTCAGTTATGTCAAATCAATTAAGCCTCCTAAAACACAATTTGATGCTTGGGTTAAGGGAGATTTAACCGCATTAACGCATCAAGAGCTTAAAGGGTTTGAGTTATTTAATAACAAGGCAAACTGCACAGCATGCCATATGGGATATCAATTCAAAGATAATTTAATGAATGATATTGGTCTTGCTGATAATGACCTAGGCTTAGGGGCTGTGACTAAAAACCCCAATGATTTTCATATGTTTAAAACGCCTTCATTACGAGGGATTACTTATCGTGCCCCTTATATGCATGATGGATCCCTTGTGACACTTAAAGATGTTATCGATCATTATAATGCACCAATTTTTAAACGTGGCAACACAGATATCCCGATCCCAGAAGAGCAGGGAGATATCATTGCATTTCATAACTTTACGCAACCTTTAAATCTAACCGATTCTGAAATAGAAGATTTAATCGCATTTTTGAAGATATTATAACTACCGAGGCAGCCTAAATATTTTCTTGAATAATTTTTGTTAAATGATCGGAAACGTTTTGCATTAAATGCCTGTCTTCAGCTTCCACCATAATCCGAATAAGGGGTTCAGTGCCTGATTTACGAATAAGCACACGCCCTTTTTTACCAAGTTTTTTCTCAGCTTTAGCAATCGCATCTTTGACAATTTCATTATCAAGGGGTAAATTATCTTTGTAGCGTATATTTGTCAATAATTGCGGGAAAGGTTTAAATAGTTGACTTATTTGAGAAAGTTTCTTGTTCGAGCGACAAATATTTGCAAGGACATGTAAGGCAGCAATTAAGCCATCACCAGTTGTTGCATAATCAGATACAATCACATGACCTGATTGTTCGCCGCCTAATTTTATATTTTGCTGCCGCATTGCTTCGACAACATAACGATCACCAACTTTGGTTCTGACAACTGTGAGACCAAGTGACGCCAAATAATTTTCTAGGGCCATATTTGACATAACCGTAATGGCAACTTTATTATTAGTAAGGCTATTATCACTGTGTAATTTCGTTGCAATAATCCCAATAATAACATCGCCGTCCAGGATTTTTCCATTTTCATCACTCAGCATAAGGCGGTCAGCGTCACCATCGAGCGCAATCCCAATATCGGCCCGATATTCATTTACGGCCTTGCTTAAGGTTTCAGTATGTGTTGCCCCACAATTTTGATTAATATTAAAACCATCTGGTGATACATTAATGGGGATAACCTCTGCCCCTAATTCAAACAAAATTTGTGGTGCCACACGATATGCTGCACCATTGGCACAATCAATGACAATACGCATCCCTTGGAGGGTTAAATCTTTGGGGAAGCTTGACTTTACAATCTCAATATAACGTGCTTGTGCGTCTTCATAGCGTCGTGTACGGCCTAAATGCTCTGCCTCAACCAAGTGATCACTAAGGCAACTATCAATAAGCGCTTCAATTTCATTTTCCGCTGTATCAGGGAGTTTATAGCCGTTTGCATCGAAAAGTTTAATGCCATTATCAGAATGTGGATTATGTGAAGCTGAAATCATGATCCCAAAATCAGCACGCATTGACTTGGTTAAAATCCCAATACCAGGAGTTGGTACAGGCCCCAACAACATCACGTCAGCGCCCACAGAAATAAGCCCAGCAGTAAGTGCGGCTTCGAACATATAGCAAGATCTTCTTGTGTCTTTTCCGATAACAACTCGAAATTTTTGATTAGACACTCCGAAGTAATGCCCAGCAGCAACACCCAGTTTAAGCGCAAAATCTGCCGTCATAGGATATTTATTAGCAGGTCCGCGGATACCATCCGTACCAAAATATTTTCGCTCTGTCATGGGAGTATCTTTTTATTATTATATTATTATATTATTATATTATTATATTATTATATTATTATTTATGTTTTCTCGTTTGTGAGTGTAAATTCTATGCTGTTTGTATTGCTCGAAACGATAGGGTCTTGATAATCAAACGCCTCATAGCCAATACGATCCCGAATTTGACATAAAGCAGATACCAATGAATCAATATGCGCATTTGTGTGATTTGGTGAAGGCGTGAAACGTAATCTTTCCGTGCCATGGGGAACAGTTGGATAGTTAATGGGTTGTGCGTAATGCCCATAGGCAGATAATAAAATATCGGAAATATTTTTACAAATAACAGGATCACCGATCATAAGAGGCACAATATGCGTTACATTTTCAAGAACATGAAATTGATGTTGTCTAAGCTTTGTCCGCAAATAATTGGCTTGTTTATGCAATAACTCACGCTGAGAATGACAGTTTCTAACAAATTCAATCGATTTTTGCGCTGCTGCACAAATTGCAGGCGGGAGTGATGTTGTGAAAATAAACCCTGCTGCATAAGAACGAATAAAGTCAATGGCATTTTTTGATCCTGCGATATAGCCACCAACAACGCCAAAACCTTTTGCAAGGGTCGCTTCAATAAAGTCAATCTCATGCATAATGCCCATTTGCTCAAGCATACCAGCACCATTATTGCCATATAAACCAACGGCATGAACTTCGTCGACATAAGTTAAGGCGTTATATTTGCGTGCTAGGGCAACAATATCATAAAGGGGTGAAATGCTGCCATCCATTGAGTAAATGCTCTCAACAGCAATAATTTTAGGCACTTCGATTGGAAAACATGATAATTTGGACTCAAGGTCACGCATATCGCAATGTTTAAAAATATGCTTTGCAGATTTGGCAAACCGTATACCTTCAATCATGGATGCATGGTTCTTTTCGTCGGAAAAAATTTGACAATTTGGTAATTGACCCGCAATTGTTGATAAGCCAGCCGAGTTTGATACATAGCCAGAGGTAAAAAGAATTGCTGATTCTTTTTGATGTAAACTTGCAATTTCAGCCTCAAGCGTAACGTGATAGCGCGACGTACCCGATATATTACGTGTCCCTCCTGAGCCTACACCCACATCGTCAATTGCGTCTTTGGCTGCTTGAATTACTTGTGGATTCTGCCCCATTCCCAGGTAATCGTTTGAACACCATACGGTAACAGGCTTTTGATTATGTTTAGAAAAATAATCAGCAGTTGGATAGTGTCCTGCCTTGCGTTTTAAATCAATAAATACACGGTAACGACCCTCTGTTTTAAGGTCGGTTATTTTTCTAGCAAAAAAATTATTGTAATTCATAGGGCCTGTAATTCATAGGGCTTTTAATTCATAGGGCAAAGCATAAAATTTTAAAAACATATTCTTTATAAATCATTTAACAAAATTATACAAATAGAATAATGCAACTTTACGCTGATTAAGAGATTTTTAATCTTTTCCAAGGATAATGAAAGTAATATGTACTATTGATAATGTAGGTTGATAATATGACAACAAGTAAAAGAAAAAAACAATATTTACTAAAAAAACAAAGCCGTTTTTTCTATCTTTGTGCCATCGTAGTTTTTAGCACCTTAGCATTCGTTGCTTTTGCAATGAGCTTATATGATGGCTTTACCAATGAGCGCGTTGTGATTATGCTATTAAATGTTTGGTTTTCATTTTACACTATGGATCTTGTGACAACACGCTTTAAACGTGATGGTGAGCGTGCTTTTTGGCATAATTGGGTTGTCTTTTCTAAGAAAGAACGCAAGCAAGATACAGAAAAATCATCAGAAGATTACAAAGAAGTTGGCTAATAGGGGCACTTATCGTTGAACGTTTCAACGACTTTTCGATTTAAGGGCGTTAAAATTTTCAGAGAGTCACAGCCATAGCCAAAATCGCTTAAATTATCTAAAAAATTGCTCCGTTTTGTATGATAAAGCATTTTTTTTAGCTTTTTTGGGGCAATTCCATGACCATTTTGGGCAAGTATGTGCCATGGAAATAAAAATCCTGGATCTTTTTTTCGCATAGGGGCAATATCACTATGACCAATAATATGCTTATTATCAATGTTATGGCGTGCACGAATAGAGCTTAATAGCCAAATTAAGGATTGAATTTGAACTTTAGGAAAGTTTTGATATCCAAATTCATGTCCCTTATTATCAAGCTCAATCCCGATAGAGCGTGAATTAATATCTTTTTCGCCCTCCCAAATACTTAATCCTGCGTGCCATGCCCGATTACATTCATTAATAAGCTGAAAAATAGTCCCATTTTTATGAATAAAATAATGTGCACTGACGCGTGGTTGCGTGTTACTACACATTTTTTGCAATGCATCATCGGCAGTTTTCATGCCTGTATAATGTATAATAACCATATCGGGCTTTAAAAATGCACGCTGATCAAAATTTTGACTTGGAAAAGAAATTATATCCATAAATATTCGCTTTATTGTTGACCTATTTTAAAGGACAGTTTAGAAGTATTAAGAAAAATTATAGTCTTGTTGTTATGTCAGAATATCCATATTTAATCGCCGCTTTCCTAGGAATAGTTGAAGGTGTTACCGAGTTTTTACCCGTATCGTCTACTGGTCACTTGTTATTATTATCACATTTTCTTGGTTTTGAAACGACTGGAAAGACCTTTGAGGTTCTTGTCCAGCTTGGTGCTATTCTTGCTGTTTTAGGTATATATTTCAAGAAAATTCTGTATCTTGTTACACATTTTCGTACAGATAATGAAGCTAAGCGATTTCTTGTTGGGTTATTAGTTGCTTTCCTACCTGCTGTCATCATCGGTTTGTTGGCTCATAAAACGATTAAAACAGTTTTTTTTGAAAGCCCTGCTTTAATTTGCTTTTCTCTGTTGATTGGTGGCATTGTGCTGTTGATCGTTGATAAGCTTAATCTTAAAACAAAATATCATGATGCCGAAAGCTTCCCATATTCTATGTGTCTTGTCATCGGTCTATGTCAGTGCTTGGCAATGATTCCAGGTGTTTCTCGTTCTGGTGCAACAATTGTTGGTGCTTTATTATCGGGCGCAAATAAGCGATCTGCAGCCGAATTTTCTTTTTTTCTTGCAATGCCAACAATGGCTGGTGCGTTCACGCTTGACCTTTACAAGAACTTTGGCGCAATCACTGTCAATGATTTATCTTATATTGGTGTTGGATTTTTGTTTGCATTTATTTCGGCAATTATTGTTGTAAAATCACTTCTTAGTTACGTAACGCGGCACGGATTTGCACCCTTTGCATATTGGCGTATTTTCATTGGCGGTTGTGGGTTGATTGGACTTTATTTATTATAAAATTTGTTATGAAGGTAACATTATATGATTGAAACGAATAAAATTGTGACAGTTATCGGCGGATCAGGTTTCGTCGGGCGTTATATCGTACAAAGATTAGCAAAAATGGGAATGCGTGTTCGTGTTGCTGTCCGTAATCCAAGTCACGCCCACGATCTTGTCGTTAGTGGCACAGTAGGACAAGTTGTCCCCGTGCAGTGTAATATCCGAAACTTTGATTCTGTATCAGCAGCTATTGATGGTGCTGATTATGTTGTGAATTGTGTCGGTATTTTATATGAAACCTCCAAACAAACTTTTGAAAAAACGCAATATGAAGGAGCTAAAAACATTGCCCAAGCATGTAAAGCCCATAATATTGAAAAGCTTGTTCATATTTCTGCGATTGGGGCAAACGAAAAATCAAAAAGTACTTATGCCAAAACAAAAGCACAAGCAGAGGTCGCAATTCTTGATTTAATGCCAAATAGTACAATTTTACGACCTTCTATTATTTTTGGTGCAGAGGATAATTTTTTTAATTTATTCGCACGTCTTGCCTCCTTGTCACCCATATTGCCGCTTGTAGGAGGGGGGAGTACTTTGTTTCAACCTGTTTACGTCGATGATGTTGCTCAGGCCGTTACATATTCACTTGAAAATACGCAAACAAATGGTAAAATTTATGAGCTTGGCGGCGTAAATCAATATAGCTTTAAACAGCTTATGGAAAAAATGTTGTTTCAAATTGGTAAAAAACGGCTTCTAGTGCCAATGCCGTTCTTACTCGCTAAATTCAAGGCATTCTTTTTACAGCTTTTGCCCAAGCCTTTATTAACTATTGATCAAGTTGAGCTTTTAAAATATGATAATATTGTTGCTCGTGATGCATTAACTTTCAAGGATTTATCCATTAGACCAACTGATATTGATATTATTTTGCCAACTTACTTACGGACTTATCGCAAAGCAGGCGATTATGACCTCGGGACAGGCTTTAATCATAAAACAGGACGCAATAGCTAGATTATCTATGCTGCATAAAAATATATAGCCGTAAATTATGTGTCTGACAGTTGCCAACCAATGATTTTTATGATGTTTATGATGTTTATAATGGAAATAATAAGCTTTATGGGTAATAATAAAAAATTATACACCGTTGTTTATTAATTCTTAATATGTTTTTAGTATAGTTTTAATATAGATACAGCCGATATTTAATGTAGCTGTTTCTTTAATATTATGAGGCTTAGACATTATGAATGGCATACAAAAAGATAATATTTCGAATGAACAGAAAAGTGATTTTGTTGAATTACGAGACTTTTATATTGATATGATTTCATATGTTGAACGCCTTCATCGCCTAATGATTGATGTTATAAAGACTGAGCTAGAAAACAATAAAATTGAAGAAATTAGTGCAGTACAGGCCTTATTATTATGTAATATTGGTGCTGCTGAATTAACTGCAGGAGAATTAAAGACGCGTGGTTATTATTTAGGCTCTAATGTTTCCTATAATCTTAAAAAGCTTGTTGAACTAGGATATGTATCTTATGAAAAATCGCATATTGATAGACGATCAGTTCGGATTAAATTAACACCCCTTGGTGAGGATATCGCAATTTTAATTACTGAGCTTTATACGCGACATACACAGGGAATTATTGATAAACATATTATTGATGTTGCTGGCATCGAAGAAATATGCTTAATTTTCAAAGATTTCGAGCACTTCTGGAATGATGACATTCGATATAAATAAATCTATAATACTTCTTCTATTGCAAGTGATTTATCATAAATAAGGCGTATTCTCGTTTTTTCGCCTAATATACTGTTAATTGTAAAGCGTCCATTGGTTAATTCTGTGAGCTCTTTTGATAAACAAAGCCCAAGACCTGTTCCCGAAAGATCATTATGATCGCTGTTAAAAGGTGTTAAAGCACGATGAATTTCATCATCCGTCATGCCACGCCCAAAATCAGTAATTTCAATCATAATACGCCCACTTTTTGTAGGGCCAACAGTTAATAATACTTGCTCATTGTCACTTGAATATTTTATAGCATTGGTCAGTAAATTAACTAAAATTTGCTTTAATAATCTAGGATCAGAGTGGATCGGTGGTGTTCCTAGCAAGATGGTTTTTGTGACCTCAATATTGCGAGAATGCGACAAAGGATAAACAATTTCTATTGCCTCATTAGCAACTTGTTCGATGTTTACCTGTGTAAATTGAGGCGTAAATCCACCTGCTTTCAGCTTGGAATAATCGAGTAAATCATTAATAATTGACAATGCATATTCTCCTGCACCACGAATAGAGGATGCAAACTCTTTGTATCGATCATCAGGTAAGGCGCCAAATATTTCATTTTCAATCATTTCAGCATAACCAGCGATAGCATTCAAAGGCGCTCTAATTTCATGACTTACGGCACTCACCAAAGAAGGGATTTCGTTATGATTTTTATCAAAAGATGTTACTTTAATGTCTTTTGCAATTGTTTTTAGATCTAAAATATCGGACTTTATCTTTTCAACTTCACTGCGATCGTCCAAAATAAACCAAAAGCCATTTTTTTCCTGATTATGTCGTACAATAAGTTTTGCAGTATGCTCCGCTTTGTGTATATCATAATATTGACATTCAACACCATCGGTTAAGTCATCAAGAATATCTTGATTCTTATATTCTATAAGGTTTGTTAATACAGATTGTGCTTCACCACTAAAAATAGTAGTAATTTTTTTGCCAATCAACATTGCCTCAGTGTGCCCAGTAAGATGGCAAGCCATTTGATTAAGCATCGTAATGGTGCCATTAATGCTAACATCGAAAATGCCAACTTCAACACCGACTAAATTACCCATTACAGAAGATGACAAATAAGCTTCATTATCAAATAAGTTTTTTTGAGTTACCTGTGTTTCTGCTTGTGTTTCTGCTTGTGTTTCTGCGGGTTCAGCCACTTTTTCAGTCACTTTTTGAGATTCAGGAAAGTCTTTAGGTTCGTCAGATTTTTCTTGGTGTGGTTCAATATGTTGATTGGTGTTTTGGGTAGCTAATGCTAGATATTTCTCATCAGTAATGCGTAAGATGCCCATGTTAAAATGAGGAATACCATGATGATTAAATTGTGTTGTCTGAATTAAGTAAGGATAAACACCAAAGCCAATATCAATTTTTTGAACATTAAATGATTGAGGCGTTGATAAGGCTTGTCGGATTACTTCTTTACCGATTGCCCTATCTTGAAAAATAGAAATACAAGGATCGCCATGACTGATTTTAAGATAGTTTTTTGCAATATCATCGTAACCAACAATCATAGCATGATTATCGCAACTAAAAGTTGCTGGCTTTGTAAGCATAAGTGCGTTGATTTGGGTATGATCTAATGCTTTGTTATCGGGTAATTTTTGTGCTTGAGATTGAGACATATTCACACAAATAAGAATACCGTTACGACCGTCAGGCAGCGGTTGAGATTCAATTTTACAAGCATATTCACCAATTTTATGACATCCTGTTAGAGTCATATTTTTATGAAAAATTTTGCCTTGGGTTACTTTTTTTAAAATCGCATCACCCATGACAACCATTGCATGTGAGTCAGGAAAAACAAGCTCTTTGATCTCGTTGCGATTATCTGCACCCCAAAATTTTAAACCACTGATGTTCGACCAAACAATAATACGATACTCTGCATCCCACACCCAAGCTGGCTCTGCTGCATGTTTAAGTGCTACAAGTTTTTCAGGTAGTTTATTCTTTATAGCAGATTTTTTCTTTTTTAAAAAAAACATATGACCACAATTTTAAAAATATAATTCAGCATTTAATCCTTATTCAATATATATTATGCAAGCAATATGCAAGAAACATATAAAGTCCTTAATTTCTTTTGTTAATACCATTGTAACGGAATTAAAAATAGTTTTCAACGACTTATTAATCAAAAATTAATTAAAAATAAAATTTTTTTATTTTTAATATATTTATATTATTTGAATTTAATGTAAATATATGTATAATATACTCATGGGAATATATAAAAATGAAAATTTAAATATAGTAAGTTATGGAGTTTATGGCCTTGCAAGTACTCGCAAGCAGCCAGCAATTCAAAAAATGCCAAAAAACAAAAAGTATGGAGCACATCAAGTGGCAACATCCCAGCCACTTGATGAGGATACCCAAGCAAGCACGCCTGATGGCAATAGTGATGCCGCAACGTTTGAAATTTCTGGTGCGTGTGGCAGTGATACCCTTATATCAGAAAAAAAACGTTTAAAATCGGCGACTAATGTCTCTGGTGATGCAGATAATATTGCTGCGACAAAGGGAATTGCCACGCTTATTGAACCAACAGATATGCCTTATGGTTTATGTTCACAGCGTGATAAACAATATACACAGACATATTTAAAAGAGCTGAAAGAACGAACATCAGAATAAAAATATTGCGGTTTTATATAAAATATGACACATTTTACTGAAAAATAGTATATATATTATCAAATAATAAGATCGCTCTTTATATGCCTTATACAACGCAACTACCGCCATTTCAATCAGGAGAAGATGTACTTGATGCACCTGATATAGAGCGTAAAAAAATAATTTTACCAAATTTTTGCCATAAGCAAAAGTTTGGCATATTAGATATTGCGGCAAAACCTTCGATTAATAAGATCGAAACTGATAATATTGAAACTACTAGTCATTTTGATTTTTTCTCATCAAGCGAAGCAAGTTTGTGTCTTCAGGTTTTAAAAGGCATTAAAAGCAAGGCTCAAACGTTATTTATTCCGATACCACATTATGCCCAAGATAAAATTCTTGCCGATCGTATTAGTCATTATATACAATTGCCACGTACAAAATCGGTCATTATTAATGCAGAAAATTTAACCGCCAAAGAGATTATTTCACATTATGTTCAGCAGTTAAACCTTGAAAAAGCTGATAATATTTATCATGAATTTGCACGGCTTATGACGCATTATTTTAAGCATGGGAATGTTTTGCATAGCGTTATTTACAATGCACATTGTTTGTCTAAGCAAGATTTTGACTATTTATATGAATTATCATCGCTTATTTATGAAAGATTCCCCAAACAACGCCACAAACCATTAATGCAATTTATTTTCATTGGTGATAAATCAATTTTACCAACATTACGTAAAAAAACTAGTAGAAAATTATGTCAAATTTTATTACCACTTTTGACACTAACAGACTGTATGAATGCACTTTATTTAGCAACGCCAGTTGAAGGACGCACTGCATTATTTACGCATTGCGTGCAACAGATTGCACGTAATTTGCAGATTGCGACGGCGGGTTATCCTGCATTGCTACGGCATTTATTGCCATTATTACAAATCCCCTTAAAGGAAAACAGTCAATCGGAGCGTTATTTATCAGAGATTGTTAATCATAAAATTTCAGATATTTATAAAAAAGAACTTAGTTTAAAGCGATTTTTGTTGAAAAAGCCACGGATATCCTATCGTAAAATTTATTATTGTTTATTATTATGTGTTATAACAACAATAATAATAAGTTATGCTTATCTTGCTTAGGCGTTTCTTTAATCATAAGTAAAAAACAAGGAATTATTAATGAATTTCACTGAAAAAAAATGTATAACAGATGATGATATTCAAATATATTACCGTGAATATGGCGTTTTAGACCCACAAAAACCAACGATTTTATGTTTGCCCGGATTAACACGCAACGCAAAGGCATTTCACGAATATGCCCTTTATTGTCAAAACAAGTTTCAGGCACATTTAATTTGTCCTGATATGCGTGGGCGTGGTCAGTCAGATTATGATAAAAATGTATTTAATTATAATCTTATGCGTGAAACCCAAGATATTTTTCAGGTCATAACACAAGAAGAATTAAATAATGTTATTATTTTTGGCACATCAAGAGGCGGCATGCAATCCGCAATGTTGGCACCTATTTTACAAAATCGTTTAAAAGCAGTTATTTTAAATGATATTGGCATTGCAATTTCAATGTCTGTTATGAATAAGCTTAAAAAACTTTTTATTCATAAAACAGATTATATTGGTGATTATCAAGCGACGCTTGAGCGATTTCATTTGCTTGATGGCGGTGAAACGCAAAATTTAACAGCTGAACAAGAGCATCAAATTGTTAATAGTATTTATCGTTTAAAAGAAGGCAATTATTATATTGACTATGATTATCAAGGTTTAAAAATTGCCTATGATAAAGCCTATGCCGATTTGG
The DNA here is from genome assembly GCA_047627635.1 of Alphaproteobacteria bacterium. GTDB lineage: Bacteria > Pseudomonadota > Alphaproteobacteria > JBCCNR01 > JBCCNR01 > JBCCNR01. Next base: position 31,818 of record JBLHTX010000001.1, read on the forward strand.
AAGCCATTAATCCAGAGGTTTGCGATTTAAAACCCTTATTTAGTACTTTGATTAATGTGCCAATTTTGTTACTGCATGGTGAAAATTCAAAATTATTAACCTCGAAAATTGTTGATGATACTAAGACACTATTGCCGCATATTGAGGTTCAAACAATTGCAGATCGTGGGCATTGTCCTTATTTAAACGAGGCGACCTTAATAGAAGCCTGCGATGCTTTTTTAACACCTTTTATAGCATAGGCCTAAATTTTACCCGTTCTGTATTAAACAGCTATATGTTTGAATTTTGCGCCATAGTCATATATGCTATGTTAGAACGTTTTAACAGGAAGATAAAATGGCCTTTGGCTGTCATCTTATTCAGCATCAAGAGTGTATTAATAGCGCAATGCGTAATGCCGAAATGATTTGCCAAGAAAAAAACATTAAGCTTACAAAACTTCGTAAAAGTGTTTTGGAGCTTATATGGACAGGGCACACACCGCAAAAAGCCTATGATTTATTGACAAGATTTCAAAAAGAAGATCCTGCTGCTAAGCCTGCAACAATCTATCGTACGCTTGATTTTTTACAAGAAAATGGATTGGTGCATCGTATTAATCGCCTAAATGCCTATATTGGGTGCGTGAATCCTAACCATAAAGAACCTTATTTCTTGATGGTTTGCTTGCATTGTAATAATGTTGAAGAGAGTACACATAGTGAATATCGTGATTTTTTTAATAAAATGATTAATCATAGTCAGTTTCAATGCTCTAATAAAGTGTTTGAAATTGAAGGCACATGTCAAAATTGTTTATAAAGTATATGTTATGATGAATATCAAATTTAATTTCAACAACAGCTACGTTACATTACCAGAAATATTGTATACATATACTGATCCGATCAAGGTGAGTAATCCGAAAATAGTTATTGTGAATAAAGATTTAATGCTTGAATTAGGTCTAAATGATTCAGATATGGGTGATAATGAGCTTGCAAATTTACTTTCGGGCAATGTAATGCCTGAAGGGAGTGATCCCGTTGCCATGGCATATGCAGGGCATCAATTTGGGGGTTTTACCCTTTTAGGTGATGGTCGTGCACATCTTATTGGAGAGCATATTGCACCAAATAGCAAAAGATATGATGTTCACCTTAAAGGTTCTGGGCGAACACCCTATGCACGCGGCGGTGATGGTCGAGCGGCACTTGGCCCCATGTTACGTGAGTATATAATGTCAGAAGCAATGTATGCGCTTGGTATTGCAACTACACGCAGTTTAGCTGTTACAGCAACAGGTGAAACAGTCCCAAGAGAAACACCGCTTGCTGGTGCAGTTTTAACACGCATTGCATCGTCACATATTCGGATTGGTACTTTTGAATATGCAGCCCATAAGCAAAATCCTGATCTTGTTAAATGCTTGTTGGACTATACAATTCAGCGCCATTATCTTGATGTAAAAAATGCGAATAATCCAGCGATTGCACTTCTTAAAGGCGTAATTGAAAAACAAACAGACCTTATTACGCATTGGATGCGTGTAGGGTTTATTCATGGCGTTATGAATACCGATAATATGACTTTATCGGGGGAAACCATTGATTATGGCCCGTGTGCTTTTATGGATGTGTATGATGCTAAAACGGTTTTTAGTTCAATTGATAGAAATGCGCGTTACGCCTATGGTAATCAGCCCCTTATGGCACAGTGGAATATTGCCCGCTTAGCCGAAAGTCTATTGCCGCTTATTGATCCAAATATAGACAAAGCCATCGAAATTGCCGAAGACATTGTGAATGGGGTTCAAGATATTTATGCACAAAAATGGCTGAATATGATGCGTGCAAAACTTGGTTTATGTGGAAAAAATCCACAAGATAAACAGCTGATTGATGATTTACTTTCGTGGATGACAATAAACCACATAGATTACACAAATTGTTTTCGCAGTTTATCAAGCGACCAAAAACCGCAAGAAAAAGTATATCATTGCAGAAAATTTAATGACTGGTATCAAAAATGGCAAAATAGACTTGCACTAGAAAAATCAAAGCAAGCTTCAATATCTCTGATGCGTCAAAATAACCCCGCTATTATTCCACGCAATCATAATGTTGAAAATGCGCTTGAACAGGCAAATGCAGGCAATATGCAGCCCTTTAATGACTTATTAGCAGCCTTAAAAACGCCCTATTGTGAGCATGAAAATATTAAATGCTATCAATCACCCCCACAGCCAAGCGAACGTGTTTTTCAGACCTTTTGCGGGACATAGTTTTAATTCTTTAATTTGCCCTATATTTTTTATTGCATTTTTTTATACTTCTGATATTGATTTAAATGTTATGTTATAACATAACATTTATGAGGGGGTAAAATAATGAATAACGAGATGATAAAAAAACTTCCAGTAACAGTATTATCGGGTTTTTTAGGTGCAGGAAAAACCACACTTTTGAATAATATTTTAAACAACCGTGAAGGCAAAAAAGTTGCTGTTATCGTAAATGATATGAGTGAAGTGAATATTGATGCAAGCCTTGTGCGTGATGGGGGGGCTAATTTATCACGTACTGAGGAGACACTTGTTGAGATGAGTAATGGGTGTATTTGCTGTACGCTGCGTGAAGATTTACTTAAGGAAGTGCGTGCTTTGGCTGAGGCAGAGAAATATGATTATTTATTAATTGAATCAACAGGTATTTCAGAGCCAATGCCCGTTGCGGCAACATTCGATTTTCGGGATGAAAATGATGAAAGCCTCTCAGATGTTGCTCATCTTGATACAATGGTCACTGTTGTCGATAGTGCAAGCTTGCTTAATGATTATAGCTCAACTGATTTTCTAAGGGATCGCGGCGAGTCTATGGGAGAGCAAGATGAGCGCACACTTGTCGATTTATTAGTTGATCAAATGGAGTTTGCCGATGTCATTGTCGTTAATAAATGCGATATGGTTGATGATGCGCAAAAAGATATTGTTACAAAAATTATTAAAGCACAAAATCCAGATGCAAAAATAATTTATACAGATCATGGTAAAGTGCCCCTAGATTCCATAATGGGAACAGGTCTATTTAACTATGAAAAAGCCCAATCAATGGCAGGTTGGTATCAGGCACTGATAGGAGAGCATACCCCAGAAACCGAAGAATATGGTATTTCAAGCTTTGTGTATCGGTCTAAAAAACCGTTTCATCCTGAGCGTTTTCATGCTTTTACAAATCTTTCTCATGCTGGTGTTATTCGTTCCAAAGGCTTTTTTTGGCTTGCCAGTCGTATGCATTGGGTGGGTGAAATTGCAATTGCAGGATCAATATTACGTCATCAAGCAGCAGGGAAATGGTGGGCGAATATCCCCAAAGAAAATTGGCCTCAAGATTCTGTTTGGAAAGATATGCTACAAGAAATTTGGAATCCGCCTTATGGTGATCGTCGCCAAGAAATTGTTTTTATTGGCACGGATATGAACGAAACAGCCCTTAAAAAGCAACTTGATTCATGTTTGCTGACGGATAAAGAAATGAAAAAAGGGCATGAAAAATGGGCAAAACTTAAAGACCCATTCCCTGTCTGGAGCATGGAACAATTCGAGAAAGCAGCATAAATGTTAAAACAATGTACGCATTTAAGCGACTTAAAGGATTTCCCAGATAATATTGCTTTATCTATCTGTGATCGGCACCCTATTGCTAATATACAGGCATTTTTTGATGTGCTTATGCAAATTGATTTCTCGATATCTGGTCTTGTATCAAAAGATAATACCATTCAAGATATTGAAGACATTATATCTGAGTATATTCCAAATAATTTAAAGGGAAGCAATTCTTATAAACAATGGATACAGGATATGGCAAATATTTGCCATATCTTTTGCGATATACAAAAATCAGAGCACATTAGTTTTTGGCTTGGGACAAAACGAGGCTGCAAACGGTATCATCTTGATTATGTACCAATGCGTCTTTTGGTCACTTATGCTGGAGCTGGCACACAGTGGATACCGCACGAAGCATCTGACTGGAATGCCTATGCCAATGGCGGCACAAATGACGTAATTTGTAAGGATATCAATAAAATAGAGACGATTAAACCGTGGGATGTTGCAATTTTTAGAGGTAGAGAAAAAGGCGTATTACATCGAACGCCTGATGATGCAATGAATAATCCTTCTATTTTTATGCGTTTAGATATTGCTGCATTTCAAAAGAAGCTGCTTAAAATGAATGCTGCTGGATGATACAGGGGGGCTGGATGATACGGGGGATAGTCAAGGAACATTTATAAAGCTATCATTTTTTGTACTGAATTATAATCTGAACAGCTTATTAAATATAGTCATGTGATTTGTTAGCTATATAAAATATTGGAAAAATGGTGAACCCAGAGCGATTCGAACGCCCGGCCTTTTGATTCGTAGTCAAATGCTCTATCCAGCTGAGCTATGGGTCCATTATTTTACTTTTGATTGCTGTGAAGCAATCAATGTGCTTGCGGACTTTATAAACACATTGATAATGCTTTGCAAGTGTTAAATTACAAAAATCATACTTTTTTTAATTTCAGCATTTCTGCAATAATAAGGTCACCCATTTCATGCGTACCAGTGATAACAGAATTTGCGTTGGCAATATCACCAGTGCGGATATTTTGCGCCAATAAATTGGCAACCGATTGTTCAATCATGTCAGCCAATTCAGATAAATCAAACGAATAACGCAGTGCCATCGCAAAGCTTAAAATCATGGCAATAGGATTTGCTTTGTTTTGCCCTGCAATATCGGGCGCTGAGCCATGCACAGGCTCGTACATTGCGTGCTGTTTACCGTTTGCTTGTTTTGCCCCTAGTGATGCAGAGGGGAGCATTCCAAGTGACCCTGTTAGCATTGCCGCAACATCGGAGAGAATATCGCCAAATAAATTATCGGTAACAATTACGTCAAATTGCTTGGGATTGCGGACTAATTGCATGGCGGCATTATCGGCATACATGTGCGATAAATCAATATTTTGATAAGATGCTTGGTGCAGTTTAATCATTTCTTCACGCCATAAAACGCCCGATTGCATAACATTGGCTTTTTCACATGAAACTAATCGCCCTTGACGCTTTGCGGCCAGTTCAAAGGCAACACGCCCAATGCGTTCAATTTCGGGGCTTGTGTAAATTTGGGTGTCTATGCCTGTTTTTGAGCCGTCAGCATTGACAGTAATTCCCCTAGGCTCTCCAAAATAAACACCGCCTGTTAATTCACGCACAATCATAATGTCAAGCCCTGCAATAATGTCATGCTTAAGGGATGATGATTCAGCCAAAGCGTCAAAGCAAATGGCAGGGCGTAAATTGGCAAATAATTCAAGCTCTTTACGAAGGCGTAACAAGCCACGCTCGGGCTTATGTTCAAAGGGGATATTGTCCCATTGTGGCCCACCAACTGCCCCTAATAAAACAGCATCGGCGGCCTTTGCTTTTTCTAAAACCGCATCAGAGCAGGGGCTGCCATAGGCATCATAGCCTGTGCCACCAACTTTATCTTGTGTGATTTGAAAATCGGTTTTGAAGTTTGTATTCAGGCAGTCGATGATTTTAATGACTTCATTGGCGATTTCTTGTCCAATGCCGTCACCCGGTAAAAGGAGTATATTGTGGGTCATATTTTAAATATCCAAATTGCATAATTTTTTTAATATTGCCTCATTAGCATAGTTTCGCAGCATAAATAAAGGCTAAAGCGTTATCTTTTGCGTTTTAAGTGCTTTTTTTCTTGTTATTTTCAGAAAAACATTATATCGGAAACAAGAATTTAATTGTTTTATATTCACAAAGGAGAAGTTTATGTCATTTACCGAACAATTACAATCTGTGGCCCTCGAATTAGGGGCAAAAGGACGCGGTATTCTTGCCGCTGACGAATCTACATCAACCATTGGGAAACGTCTTGCGTCGATCAATCTTGAGAATAACGAAGTGAATAGCCGCACTTATCGTGATTTATTGTTCCGCACTGGTGGATTCGGTAAATATGTTTCTGGCGTGATTTTATTTGATGAAACATTCAATCAAAAAGCCCTTGGTGGTCGCACAAAAATGATAGAGCTGATTCAAAAAGCACGCTCTATGGCTGGTATCAAAGTTGATTGTGGCGTAAGACCACTGACAAATTTTGAAGGCGAAACAGTTACCGAAGGGCTTGATGGCCTGCGTGAGCGTTTAAAAAACTATGCAGCCAATGGGGCAACTTTTGCTAAATGGCGCGGCGTTGTTTGTATTAACGGCACACATATTCCCTCTTATTATAGCATTAAAGCCAATGCCGAAGCCCTTGCGCGTTATGCCGCTTTGTGCCAAGAAGCAGGGATTGTGCCAATTGTTGAACCAGAAGTTTTAATGGATGGCGATCACTCAATTGAGCGGTGTTATGAAGTAACTGAATTTACGCTTAATGCTGTTTTTAATGCACTTTATGACGCAAAAGTAATGCTTGAAGGCATTATCCTTAAACCAAATATGGTTATTTCAGGCATGAAAAATAAAAATCGTGCATCTGCTGAACAAGTTGCCGAACAAACAGTGAAATGCTTAAAATCAACAGTGCCATCATCCGTGCCAACAGTTGCATTTTTATCAGGTGGGCAAAAAGATATTGAAGCCACTGAGCACTTAAATTTAATGAATGCAAATTATGATTTGCCTTGGAATTTAACATTCTCTTATGGACGTGCCTTACAAGCTGAATGTTTGAAAGCATGGGGCGGCAAGCCAGAAAATGTCAAAGCAGCACAAGCCGTTTTATTACATCGTTGTCGCATGAATTATTTGGCAGCAAAAGGGCAGTGGAACGCTGACCTTGAAAAAAACTAATTACCTTTGTTCAAAGTGTCTCATTGCTTTTTTGAGGCACTTTAAAATTCTATAATATTTTCTAGCCATTTATTGGGTTTTATCGTATAAAATATTATGGAATATTTTACATACTTTTTAATTGCGTTTTTTGTTTTGCTCACTGTTGTCTCTCTTGGTTTCGGGCTGTATGGTCTGGTTAAGGGCGGCAAATTAAGTGGCGATTTTGCCAACAATATGATGCGTAAGCGGATTTTGTTTCAATTTCTTGCAGTTGTTGCCGCTATGTTATTTTTATATCTTATTGGTAAGGGGCCCGTTTAAAATGGTTGTGCTAACAAAAATATATACAAAAACAGGCGATAAAGGAGAAACATCCTTGGGCGATGGTTCTCGTGAGCTTAAAAATCATGTCCGCATTGATGCTTATGGCACAGTGGATGAGGCAAATTCAGTGCTTGGTTTAGCCGCTTTATATGCAGACAAAACAGCGTTAAAAGATATAATCTATCATATTCAAAATGATTTGTTTGATTGCGGTGCCGATTTATGCGTACCAGAAACCGATCAAGATTTAGGCTATACTCCGTTACGAATGACGGCCGAACAAACCCTTTATCTTGAGAAACAAATTGATTTTCTTAATCAAGATTTGCCAAATTTAACATCGTTTATTTTGCCTGGCGGGACACATCTTGCGGGGCATTTACATCATGCACGCACAATTGTGCGTCGTGGTGAACGGCTTGTTGTGCAATTAATGCAACAAGAAACCATTAATGATGCGATTATTACATATTTGAACAGGCTCTCCGATTTTCTGTTTGTTGCTGCACGCTATGATAATTTTCATGCTCATGGTGATATATTATGGGTCGTTGGTAAAAATCGTTAAAATAAAAGTCAATATTCATTATCAAGTATTGAAGCATATCAATGTCCTTATGTTGTATTAAATAATGTTTGGGGAATTATACTCATAATGTATCATTCATCGACACATAAAGTCAAGGCATCGACAAAGCCCTTGATATGATTAGGAAACAGGCATAGAGACAGAAAAAGCTTAATAATAATGCCAAATAATAATCATTGATTTTTCAAATAAAACTGATATTTTTTATGAAATTTAATTCAAGAAAAAGATAAATAATGCGAATTGCAATCATCGGTAGTGGTATTTCAGGGCTTGGTGCGGCTTATTATTTAGGCAAAAAACATGAAACAGTGCTGTATGAAGCCAATGATTATTTGGGTGGACATACACGCACTAAAACGATTCTTTATGACACTGAGTCAATGTCGGTCGATACTGGGTTTATTGTGTATAATGAAAAAAACTATCCGCATTTAACGGCTTTGTTTAAAACATTGGGCGTTGTTACTAACAAAAGCGATATGTCATTTGGCACATCGGTCAATGATGGTGAATTTGAGTGGTCGGGTCGAAATTTACTGGGTGTTTTTGCACAAAAGTCGAATTTCTTTAAGCCTTGGTTCTATCGTATGTTGGCAGATATTAAGAAATTTAACGATCATGGCACACAATCAGTCACCAATATTCAGCATAATCAGCTTAGTCTAGGGAGTTTTCTTGATGGCTTGAATTTGTCTGATGCATTTATGAATTATTATTTATTGCCAATGGCTGGGGCAATCTGGAGCTGTCCCCCTCAAAAAATGCGAGAATTTCCAGCAAAATCATTTCTAACTTTTTTCCATAATCACGGTCTGCTAACAATAACGCAACAACCCCAATGGTACACGGTACAAGGCGGTGCAAAAAATTATGTTGAGAAAATTGTCGAGGCAACCCAAAATTGTGAAGTCCGATTAAATGCACCTGTGAAAAATGTGATAAGAAGCGGTGAGACCGTGTTTTTAATCGATGCATTGGGCAATCGTGAAGCTTTTGACAAGGTCGTGTTTGCGTGCCACGGTGATACAACTTTTAAAATGCTTGAAAATCCTGATCCCCAAGAGATTGATGCCCTTAAGTCAATACAGTTTCAACCCAATAAAGTTGTGTTGCATCGTGATATATCGCAAATGCCAAAACGCAAAGCAGCATGGGCATCCTGGGTTTATCAGTCGGACACAAGCAAAACCGAGCATGATATTGCTGTGACATATCACATGAATAGATTGCAAACCACATTGCCGCAAAATAAACCTTTATTTGTAACGCTTAACCCGATTAAAGATATTCCCGATCATTTAATTTTTGACCAAGTAACCCTTGATCATCCGATTTTTACTGCGGATACTTTGGCATCACAAAATAAAATTGCTGTGTTACAAGGTCATAAAAATTGCTATTATGCTGGTGCATGGACAGGATATGGATTCCATGAGGATGGCTTGCGGTCAGCGATTAATGTTGCAAATTTATTATGATACTTTGGCTTTTTTAGATTTTTTCTTTTCTTTTTTCTCTTGCTTGCGACCATCACGACGAGATTGAATGGTGAAATCACGATAATCTTGCAGATCGCCATCAAAATGTTCGCACTTACCATCACGCACAAGCCAAAGACGATCGGCAACACGTTCCACCATATTCGGATCATGACTAACGATAACAATTGCACCCTCGTAATTATTCAGGGCATGAACCAAAGCTTCACGAGCATCAATGTCTAAATGGTTTGTTGGCTCATCAAGCAGTAATAAATGCGGTGCATCGAAACTCATAAAGGCAAATAATAAACGCGCTTTTTCGCCACCACTAAGGGATTTAATCGTATTATCGGAAAGGGTTCGAGGGAAACCGAACGCCCCTAATTTGGCACGCACATTTGATTCTTTAATATCTGGATAGGTCTTACCCATCAAGGACATCATTTCTTGGAAGGGCGTGGATTCCACATCAAGCTCTTCGGTTTGATGCTGTGAGAAATAGCCAATTCTTAATTTTGTTGACCGAAATACTTCACCATTTAAGGGCTCAAGCTTATCGGCAATCAATTTCATAAGCGTCGATTTACCGTTCCCATTGGCACCAAGCAAAGCAATACGATCATCGTTACCGATACTTTCATAGACTTTGTTCAAAATCGGCTCACCTTGGGCATAGCCAATATCAGCATTCGAGATTGTCATCATAGGTGATGCGATTTCTTTGGGGCTAGGAAAAGTAAAATGAATTGCACGATCGGCAATAACGGCATCAACAATATTCATTCTTTCAAGCGCCTTCACACGACTTTGTGCTTGACTGGCCTTAGAGGCTTGGGCTTTGAAGCGATCAACAAATTTTTGCATATGTGCACGTTCGGCACTTTGTTTTTCAAACATTTTTTGCTGTAAACCCATTGCCTCGGCACGTTCACGCTCGAACGTGTCATAGTTTCCTGTATAGACTTTAAGTTTTTGACGATCCACATGAACCACATGGTCAATACATTTATTCAGCACTTCCCGATCATGGGAAATAATCAGCAAAGTATGGGGATAATTAATCAAATAAGTCTCAAGCCACATAATGGCTTCAAGGTCTAAATGGTTTGTTGGCTCATCAAGGAGCAAAATTTCAGGTTCAACAAACAACGCCGCCGCCAAGGCAACGCGCATCCGCCACCCCCCACTAAAGGATGAGAAAGGCTCGCTTAATTGGGATTCCTTAAAGCCAAGCCCTGTTAAAAGCTGTGATGCTTTTGCTGGTGCTGAATAGGCATCAATCTCATCAAGGCGCTCATAAATTTCGGCAATTTTATTTGGATCTTCTTCGCTTACGGTGCGTTTCCAAAGTTCGGCCATCTCTTCATTGGCTTCAAGTACAAGATCAAGTAAACAGGTATCTGTTTCTGGAATGTCTTGCCTAACCATGCCCATGCGTTGTGATTTGGAAAATGAAATTTTGCCGCCATCAGGTTTTAAATCGCCTGAAATTAGCTTGAACAAGGTTGATTTTCCAGCACCGTTCAGCCCAACGATACCCACACGCCAATTATCCATAATGCTTACGGAGCAATCATCGAGGATTGTGCGTCCTCCAATTTTATAGGTTAGGTCTGATATCGTAAGCATTATTCATATTCCTTATAACTTGTCTGCACCTTATGACATATATCATGCGGCAATGGAAGTGCTGAAAATAAGAAAATAGTGATAAAATTCTATCTTTTTGCAGGCAAATACTATAATAGATAGCTTGTTTTGCATTAAGGAAAAAAATAATATGATTGGGAACCTTAATAAATTTGATTTATTGCGTGAAATAAAACGTATTTTCTTTATTTTAATCGGTAGCGATAGAAAATTCATCTGGGTCGCGGTTTTTTATGGCTTCAGTATTAGCTTGCTCACTTTGGCTGTGCCTGTTTGCGTGCAAGTCCTCATTAACTCGGTGGCCTATACGGCATCACGTGAAGCCGTTATTATTTTATCAGGTCTGTTATTGGCATTGTTGTTATGTTCAGGGTTTTTAGTTGCAGTGCAATCTTACATTCTTGAGCTATTTGAACGGCGGGTTTATGCCCGTTTATCCTCTGAAATCACCTTGTTAAATATACTCACCGATCATCAATATTCTGAAAATACTGATAAATCGGATTTAACGAATCGTTATTTCGATATTATGACTGTGCAAAAAAATGTACCTAGTTTGATTGTTGGGCTTTTTGCGTTTTTCTTGCAAACTATTGTTGGTATTTTGGTTGTGTCTTCTTATCATTCATTTTTATTGCTTTTTAATGCCTGCTTTGTTGCCCTTGTTATTTTAATTTGGCGCGTATGGGGCTATGATGCCTTGTTTGCTGCGGTTAAAACATCGGATGCAAAATATAAGACTGCACAACATCTAGAGAATATCGCCCGTGACCATGATTATTTTTCATCACACTCCCATAGTCAATATGCAACCGAAAAGACCGATAATTTAGTAGAAAAATATTTAAAATATCGCAAAGTTTATTTTGGCTTAACATTCAGACAGCAAATTTCATTCCTAGCACTTTATGCATTCTCAAGTGCTGGATTGCTTGGGATCGGTGGCATGATTGTGATTGACGGTCAAATTACGCTTGGGCAGCTTGTATCTGCTGAGCTTATTTTGTCAGCGATTTTTTATGGGGCTATTCAATTAAATTATAGTCTCACCAGTTTTTATGAATTAGGGGCGGCACTCGAGGAAATATATCGGATTTATCAAATGCCGTTTGAAAAAAGTGAGGGGCAACTTCCTGCTCCGACTGAAGCATTTGATGTTCAATTTTATAATGCAAAATTTTTTGACGACAATGAAGCGCCACTTTATTTTAATTTTACCATTCAAGCGGGACACAAAGTTATTGTGACCTGTGCAACGCATAAAATACAACAATCAATTATGCAAACAATCATGCGTTATCAAGATGTTCAATCGGGACGCATTTTATTGGGGGGGCAAGATATTCGGGATATTAATCCGCGTAAATTGCGTGATGTGATTGTTATTTTGGATAAAATAACAGTATTTAACGCAACAATTCGTGAATATTTAACGCTGAATAAAAATGATATTAAATCTAGCGATATTTATAACGTGCTTGAAATTGTTGGTTTAAATCTAGTGATTGATAAATTGGATCACGGCATTGATGCCAGTATGTCAGTGGGCGGCTATCCATTTTCACCATCAGAGGTTTTACAGCTCAAGCTTGCATCTATTTTACTGCTTAAACCCAAGGCTATTATTTTAAATCAGCTTTTTGATATTGTACCAGTTAACGTACAGCGCCATATTTTTTCACGACTCAAAGAAATTGATACTTTGACAATTATTTATTTTTCTAATCGTGACCATAACAATACCGCTGATATTTTTGATGAATATCTTTATATTAACGGAGAGCAATAATTATGGCCCAAGAACCAAAACCATTATCTTCAGAATATAAATTTAAATCTTATAACACCATTAAAGTGCCGCGTATTATTTGGCATATTACCTTTATCCTTATTTTTATCACAGTGTTTTCAATTTTTATGTTAACAGTTACGCCCTGGATTCAAACAGCTTTTGGTAATGGTGTTGTCACCGCAATTGACCCAAGTGAGCGGGTGCAAAATGTGACTGCCCAAGTTAAAGGACGAATTAAAAATTGGTACGTCTATGAGGGTGATATCGTTAAAGCAGGCGAGCCACTTGTTGAAATTGTTGATAATGACATGAATCTTATTCAGCGTTTAACCGATCAACGTAATGCCTATCAAAGCAGTTATAATGCCATAAGGGCGGCCACGCAAACAGCACGCCTTAATTATCAACGACAACAAAAATTATATACCGATGGCTTGTCTTCCAAGCTTGATGTTGAAAAATCAAAAATTGACTATGAAAAATATATTTCTGAACAGCAAAAATCACAAGTCATGCTTCAACAATCAGAAACCAAGCTATCACAGCAATCTGCCCAAATTATTACTGCACCCCGTGATGGTATGATTGTTAAAATTACGGCAGGGAATTTAGCAACTTCGGTCAAGGTTGGCGATATATTAGCCACATTAGTGCCCTCTAATATCGAGCCTGCTGTTGCCCTTTATATGCACGGCATCGATATTGCGTTAATTTATGCAGGGCGTAAAGTACGCTTGCAGTTTGAAGGGTGGCCCAGCGTTCAGTTTAGCGGTTGGCCAAGTACGGCAATTGGTACATTTGGCGGCGTTGTGGCGTCAGTCGATCCAATGGTATCTATGAATGGGCGGTTTCGGATTCTTGTTAAGCCCGATCCAGACGATAAGCCATGGCCTAAAAACCGCTATTTACATTATGGTGCAAGGGTCAAAGGGTATGTATTGCTTGAGAAAGTCAAATTGGCCTATGAGTTTTGGCGACAATTAAATGCATTTCCGCCCGAGTATGTTGCAAACCCAAAAGCAGATGATGGGATTAGAAAAAGTAAAAAATTTAAAAAATAAGAGAAAATAATGCGATTGAAATATCTTAAAGTCATTTTCACCTTGACGATTACTTTAAGTCTTGCACCCTTGAAATTGGCTTATGCTGATGTCTTAAAGCCTGAAGCAATTATCAAAAGTAGTGCGCGTTTTTACCCCGATATTTTGGCAAGCTATCAATCCATCAAGGCAACACGCACTTATGTAGATGCCGCGCGGGGGAAGTTTGACACAAATATTACCCAAGAAGCCTATGCCCGCCCAGATGGATTCTATGATGGGACTTATTTAAAAAGTGAAATTGAGCAGCCAATCCCTGAATTTAATTCCAAAATTTACACAGGATATCGGCTTGCCGATGGTATTTTTCCGATTTATGAAAACGAGCTTGAAACCGATAATCGGGGCGAATATTATATTGGTGTTAAATTGTCATTATTGCGTGATCGCTTGGTTGATAAAAACCGAACGGCCATCAGTGTGGCCGAACTGAATGTGCTTGAGCGTGAAACTCAGCTTATTCTTGAAAAACTAACCATTCAACGTAATGCATTGCAAAAATATTGGTCTTGGTTGACGGCAGGGCACCAGTATTTTGTCTATCAAGATTTATTGGAATTGGCACAAATTCGGCAAAAAAACCTAACCCGTCAAGTCGAGCTTGGACAGCTTGCGGCAATTTACCTCCAAGAAAACCAGCAATATTTACTCAAACGCAAAGCCGAGGTAAACATTGCACAGGCAAACTTAAAAATGCTGGCCCAAGAATTATCACTTTATTATCGTGATTTAAACGGCAATCCTAAAGCCCCCTCATTGGCAATGCTCCCTAAAAAAATGCCAAAATTATCACAATATATTGCGGCCAATAATGTGTTTAATAATTTACTTGAACATCCTGCTTTTAAAATATTAGACACACAGAAAAAAATATTATTACAAAAAAAGGCCCTAGCCGAAAACGATCTATTGCCCTATATCGACCTTGGCGTAAAAGCATCCTCTGATTTTGGCGGCGGCACCAAGCAATATAATGAAGGCGAATTAACCGTTAATTTGAACTTCAAAGTACCGCTTCAAAGAACAATCGCCAAGTCTAAAAAATCATATGCCGAGGCAAAATTACAAGAATTGATTTATAAAGAAAAAATCCAATTCGATAAACTGCGTATGGCACTTAATAAATTACTGATTAATATGGATAATCAACAACAATTCTTAAAAATCACCAAGCAAGAAGTCTTATTGGCCAAAAAAATGTCACAGGTCGAAGAGAAACGATTTGAAGCGGGGATCAGTGACTTTTTTACCTTGAATAAACGTGAAGAAGATATGATGAAAGTCCGTTTACAACGGCTTAAAGCCCAAGAAAATTACCTGAAAATGCAAGAAGAAATGAAGCTATTAACTGCTAATCTTGCCACGCCTTTCGAGGTTGCTTATGATTAATAGCTTTCACTGACCGATTTTTTAACGCTCATTTGTGTGCAAAAATGACGTAAGACCGAAAATTCAGAAGGGTAATTATCAATCACCTCAAGGCTCATATTCAGATATTGATAAAGCTCTATGGCACGGGTAATTTTCATGGTAATGGGTCTTTGAGATGGCTTTTGAGGTGCCATGGTTAAAACAAATGTTTCTTCCATATCAATGCTATTAATAAGATGCTCAAATTCGCAGGTAAAATTCTCATTCGCTAAATCAACAGGCTTTTTTGCGGCATTATCATTATCATTAGTATTAGTATTATTATTCAGATTCGTATTGGTGTTTTTATTATTAAGAGGTTGATTTGTATTTTTTTCTGTCGGATTTTGATTATTATCACCCATAATTCTATCGGCATCAGAAGGAAGATTAGAGGGATTAATACCTGCATTGCCTGCATTGCCTGTATTGTTAAGCGGTGTTGGAATAATGCCAATATCCTTATCTTGTGCACTGCTAAGGGTAGAAATTTCAAAAAAACGAGCGGGTAATGAGAGTTTTTTACCAATTAATGTATCAATATCATCGGCTTTATCTGTTAATGGGGGAGGGGATTGCATCGATATGTTATCTTGAATATTCTCTTCAATAACCGCTGAAGGATTAAAATCATTCGTTATGGGAGGGGCTTGCATTGTGTCAATATCGGGCAGTGTTTCTTCGGGGATATTAGCTGAGTCATATCTTTGTTGAATGGATTCTGTCAAAGTATCATTTGGGATCAACATATCCTTTGACTCTACATCAGGATTGCTTGATGGTGTGCCTATTGGTTTATTCTGTATTCCATCATCACTTTCTGGATCAAGGAGTAAAAATTTCTGGGGTGTTTCTTGCGTGTTTTTCGCGTCATCCAAAGCATCAACCATTGGCGTGTCTTTAAGTAGCTTACTAGATGGCGGACTCTCGATACTATCGGGCAGCATACTCAGGAATTTATCAAGCGCTTTTTCTGGATCTTCTTTTGAAATTACAGGTGTTTCATCTTCTGCTAAATCATCTATTGTATCTTCTTCTGGTGGTGAAATTAGGAATGGACTTTTCTCTTCATTGGCAACAACACCTTGATTTTCTAAGGCATCATTTTCAGCATCTGAAACAGGGGATTGATTATCAGTGATTACATCTTTTGTATCGCTATCGGCAATATCTACTTCTTTGGGAGGGGAAATTGGCGGTAAAGTATCAATAAACGCATCAAGCGCATCTTCTTCTTTATCGTCACTTTTGTCGATCTCGTTTTTTTTGATATTGCTAATAATATTTGCCGCTTTTTGTACGTCTTTTTCATCCGTATTTAATTTCTTTTGAGGGGATGCATTCGTGTTTTCTTTGCCATTACTATTCCCATTACTATTCCCATTACTATTCAAGGTCTTTGGAGCAACCGAAGCCGATGGAGATGTATTGCTTGCCCACTGATTTACCTTGTCATAATTGAAAAAATACATAATAACTAAGGCAAAAAATATACCGAAAAGAACCGCCATAATCGTGTATAATATTTGATTTATTATCTGTTTCATAGGGTTTATGATAGCTTGAATTAAACAACAAGTCAACATTATTTTAATATATATATTTTATATTAAAATTATTAAATTAAGCAGGCATATTATATTCATTGACGTAACAGGGCAAACGCTTTAGGAATGGTTACGGGCCATATCCCCCCAACGGGATAAGACCTATCAATTGTATTAAACAATATAGCAAGATAGGAATACAAAAATGCAACAATCTGTGCCGCCATCAGTGCGTCCGAACAGTCCAAATTTTTCTTCTGGACCTTGTTCCAAAATTCCAAATTGGTCGCTTGACCTTATCAAAGATGCCACTACGGGGCGTTCACACCGTTCTAAAATCGGTAAATCCAAGCTTAAGCTTGCGATTGATGTTACCAAAGAAATTCTAAACCTACCAGCCGATTATCGTGTTGCAATCGTTCCAGCCTCCGATACGGGTGCAGTAGAAATGGCACTATGGTCGCTTCTTGGGGAACGCGGCGTTGATGTGTTGGCGTGGGAAAGTTTCTCTCAAGACTGGGTTACGGACATAAAAGATCAGCTTAAATTAAACCCAACCGTCCACAAAGCCGATTATGGCTTGCTGCCCGATTTATCGGCTGTAAATTTTGACAATGATGTTGTATTTCCTTGGAATGGCACAACATCGGGCGTGCGTTTACCCAATGCTGATTGGATTCCAAATGACCGAAAAGGGCTCACTATCTGTGATGCAACCTCAGCGATTTTCGCCCAAGAAATGGATTTCACCAAGCTTGATGTCGTGACTTATTCTTGGCAAAAAGTGCTTGGTGGCGAGGCTGCCCACGGGATGTTAATTTTATCGCCTCGTGCGGTTGAACGGCTTGAAAATTATACGCCTGATCGTCCATTGCCAAAAATTTTCCGTATGACAAAAAAAGGCAAAATTGACGAAGCCTTGTTCCAAGGGGCAACCATCAATACGCCATCAATGATCTGCGTCGAAGATTATTTAGCCTGCCTTGCATGGGTACAGCAAAACGATGGCTATGCAGGCATGATTGCACGGGCTGATAAAAATACCGATGTGATTACTAAATGGGTGGCAAAAACCCCATGGATTGACTTTTTGGCACAAGACCCAAATACACGCTCGAACACAAGTGTTTGTCTTGTATTTTCGAGTGCTGAATTTAAAGCGATGTCCAGCGAGGATCAGCAAGCATTTACAAGTCAATTTATTAAATTTTTGGATTCCCAAGATATTGCTTATGATATTGCGGCTTACAGAACAGCACCTGCTGGTTTACGAATTTGGTGCGGCAGTACAATCGAAGCCTCTGACATTGAGGCGCTTTGTTTGTGGCTCGAT
Source organism: Alphaproteobacteria bacterium (assembly GCA_047627635.1). Classification (GTDB taxonomy): domain Bacteria; phylum Pseudomonadota; class Alphaproteobacteria; order JBCCNR01; family JBCCNR01; genus JBCCNR01. The sequence goes on from JBLHTX010000001.1 coordinate 49,885, forward strand.
TATGCCCATTCCATTCTAAATTCAAGCATATAAAATAATAGAAATTAAGGATTATACAATGCCAAAAGTACTTATTGGTGATAAAATGGCCCCAGAAGCGGCCGAAATTTTTAAAAATCGTGGCCTCGAAGTTGATATCAAGGTTGGTTTATCTGCCACCGAACTCAAAGAAATCATTAATGATTATGACGGTCTTGCTGTGCGTTCTGCGTGCCGTGTGCCTGCTGAAGTTTTTGAAAATGTAACACGCCTAAAAGTCATTGGGCGTGCAGGGATTGGTGTCGATACTATTGACTGTGAAGCGGCAACCCAGCATGGTGTTGTAGTTATGAATACGCCATTTGGCAATGCCACCACAACGGCCGAACATGCGATTGCAATGATGATGTCATGCGCACGTCGTATTCCTCAAGCCAACGAGTCAACCCATGCGGGGAAATGGGAAAAAACAAAATTCACAGGCACTGAAATTACCGATAAAACTTTGGGGCTTATTGGGTGCGGTAATATTGGCGGTATTGTTGCCAATCGTGCTTTGGGTCTTAAAATGAAAGTGATTGCCTTCGATCCGTTCCTTTCAGAAGAGCGGGCCAAAAAAATTGGTGTCACCAAAGTAACTCTCGAGGAAGTTTTCCAAAAGGCTGACTTTATCTCCCTTCATACGCCGCTTATCGATCAAACCCGCAATATTGTTTCCGCCGATAAAATTGCTCTAATGAAGCCAACTGCTTATTTAATTAACTGTGCTCGTGGTGGTTTAATTGACGAGGTTGCGCTTAAAGCTGCCTTGGATAATAAAAAAATTGCAGGGGCAGCCCTTGACGTATTCGAGGTTGAGCCCGCCAAAGAACATCCTTTGTTTGGCTATGAAAATGTTATTTGTACGCCGCATTTAGGGGCCTCCACCAAAGAAGCTCAGGAAATTGTATCGTTACAAATTGCTGAACAAATGAGTGATTTTTTATTGACAGGTGCCGTTTCAAACGCTTTAAACATGCCTTCAGTAAGTGAAGCCGATGCAAAAATTCTAAAGCCTTATATTGATCTTGCTGGCAAGCTTGGCAGTTTCATTGGTCAAGTTGCGGTCACCGATAATAGCTTAAATGCCATTCAAATTATTTATGATGGTATTTTTAGCGAGCTCAATACCAAGCCTTTGACGGCGAATATTACGGCATCAATTTTAAAATCATTTTCTGGTAATGTTAATATGGTCAATGGCCCTGTATTGCTTAAGGAAAAAGGCATTAAACTTTCCGAAACAACACAGCCCCGGACCAGTATTTATGATGGATTTATCGCCATTCATATTGAAACAAACAAGCAAAAGCGGATGATTATGGGTACAGTTTTCTCAGATCAAAAGCCTCGGATTGTGTGTCTCGATGATATTAGGATGGAAGCTGAGTTTTCTGAATTTATGCTTTATACGCAAAATGCCGATATTCCAGGACATATTGGTGCACTTGGAACATTGCTTGGTCAAGAAGCATTAAACATTGCTGATTTTCGCCTCGGACGACTAGAGCAGGGTGGTAAAGCAGTGGCATTAGTACAAACCGATGCCCTTGCCAGTGCTGAGACGATGCATAAGATTAAACAACTGCCACAAGTGATTGATGCAATTCAAATTAAAATGGCTTAATTGACTTTTATGTTACAGTATATTATTTGAGTGTTTTTTTATCATTAAAATCGCTTTTATACTTTTGAATTTTTCTGATTCGGCATTACATTGGTGTAATGTTGTTCATTATTAAAAGTAATAAGGATTTTTAATGTCACGCTCAAATATTATACTTGCCCTTGTTGGGTGTTCTGTTGTTGCTTTGTCTGCTTGTGCACCTCGCAACAGTTTGCGTCAGGCAGCAATTCAAAATCAACCCTATGCACAAAATGCTCGGTCGGTAAACAATGCCCCATCTGGCAATAATGGATTGCCGTTATATCAGTCAGCATCTGCACAAAATGTAATGCAATCTAATAATCTTCCTGCGGTGGATTATCGTTCAACTGGCACAACAACGCAAACAATGACTGCTGCACCAATACCAGCAATGTCCCAAGCACCAGCAGCCACTTATAACCGAAACTATGTTGCCAATGACGAGATGCGTTATAATGTGCAAAAAGGGGAAACAATTTATTCAATTGGTCGTAAATTTAATACGCACCCAAAACAGATCATTGCCCGTAATCAAATGATGAATCCAAATTCTTTGTCAGTTGGTGACGCTTTGATTTTGCCAAAACGTCAAGCAACACCTGTCAATAATGCTAATGCTCCGCAATATGATAACAGCTTATATACGGGTTCAATTACAAATAATAACACAAATATTACGCCACAATCTGTGCCAATTTATCCAAAAAATGCAGTGATTGAAAATACACAAATGCACCATTATACAGTGCAGCCAGGGGATACCATGTATTCAATTGGTCGTAAATTTAATGTGCATCCCAATTATATTATCAACAAAAACCCTTCGGTTATGCCAAGCCAACTACAACCAGGGCAAGTGTTGAATATGGTATCGAATAATGCTTCTGTTGAGCAAAAAAAAAACATAGTACAAACGCCTAAGTTTGTTGCAAAAATATCGCCGCCTGCACAAGTGATCCCTAAAAAAACGGTTTCTCAGGTGCAGTCTGATGATTTGCAAAAGCAAATCCTAGCCAATGCATTAAGTTTGCCAGTACAAGGTGCAATTAAAGAAAACAAAAATATGCGTGGCATTTTAATTACAGCCACCGATGGTGATGCGGTCAAAGCATCGGCAGCAGGTGAAGTTATTTATGTGGGGAACCTCAATAACTATGGCAACATGGTTTTAGTTCGCCACGATAATGGTCTTGTCACAAATTATGCGCGCCTTAAAAAGACCTTTGTACAAAAAGGACAAAAAGTCGATAAAGGTGATCTGATAGCCTCAGCAGGAACGTCTAAGGATTTTCAAAATTCCGATGTTCTTTTTGAAGTTCGTAAAGGTACAAAAGCCGTTAATCCCCTTGATTATATTGGCTAGTCATTTTGATTATTTATTAATAAAAAACACGCTTTAAATAAACAAAGCGTGTTTTTTAATGTCTAAAGTCAATTACAAATAATTATTTTGCACGCTTTTTGGCAAGCGTTGGGCTGAACTCGGCAGCTGAAAGTTTGCCGTCTTTGTTTTTGTCTTTTTTCTTAAACTTCATTGTGTGATATGCGTTAAACTCGCTTGCTGAAACTGAGCTATCTTTATTGGTATCAACGTTATTAAAATGTGCCTTGGCTCGACTTCCACGCCCTTTGAAGGGTGCTTTTTTTGCTTCTTTTGCTTCTTTTGATTTTTCAACTTTGGTATCTGCTGCAAATGCTGTTTGTGCTGATATAGCAAAAAAAGAGAGTAGGGATAGGAGTAAGATAAAAATTTTCATATTAATGCCTTGTTTGGTTTAGGGTTCATAGTTGTAGTTTCAAAATATCTATTTTATTACTTGGTAAAAAACCGATCAATAATTGCTTGTGCATTTGTTAAATCAGATACATGACCCAAAGTACAAAAAGCAGGATTTTTTGATTTCAACAAAGATGCTGCATAGTCAATTAAATCTTGCTTGGTGACTGAATCAATATTTTCAATTAATGCGTCAGGAGTAAAGAATTGATTGAAAATAAATTGTTGCTTGACCAATGCTTCAACGCGCCCAGACGGACTTTCAAGACCCATAATTAAGGATGATCTTAACTGTGCTTTTGCCCGATTAACTTCGGCATCACTCATCGATTCACTTAAGTCTTTAAGTTGTTCAAGTGAAATTTCTAAGACACGCTCATAATCTTCTAGAGATGTGCCAGCACAAAAACCAAATACCCCAGAATCATTAAGGCTAGAGGTAAAGGAGCTGATTGAATAAACAAGACCATGCTTTTCACGCACTTCTTGGAATAAGCGTGATGACATACCGCCGCCATAAATTACACTAAATACTTCGCTAACGAAATAAAGCGGATCGTGATATGAAATGCCGTCCATAACAAAGGCTAAATGTACTTGCTCAAGGTCTTTATGAACTGCACGCAAGCCCCCTTGCCAAATTGGTGGGGTCGATGTTGGGCGTGTTTCTTGTGGGGCAAAATCCATATATTGTTCAGCCAAGTCACACATTTCTTGGTGCGTTATCCCGCCCGAAGCTGCAAAAATCATATTTTGAGGATTGTAATATTTTTGAATATAATTGAACAAATGATTGCGAGGCATTTGCGTGACCGATTCACGTGTACCAAGAATTGTTTTACCCAAAGGATGATCGCCATAACAAATTTCAGCAATATTATCAAATAATACATCATCGGGGCTATCTTCACACTCCCCAATTTCTTGTAAGACAACGCCTTTTTCACGATCAAGTTCGGTTTCATCAAAGGTAGAATTTTTAAGAATATCCCCTAAAATATCGGCACTTAGTGTGGCATCTTGCGATAAAATTCGCATATGATAGGCTGTCTGATTACGGCTTGTATAGGCATTCATAAAGCCGCCAACATTTTCAACTTGTTCAGCAATGTCTTTGGCTGTGCGGTTTTTTGTTCCTTTGAATGCCATATGTTCAAGTAGATGTGCAAGGCCATGCTCATCGGGCTTTTCATGCCGTGCTCCCACTCCAATCCAGACACCCATTGTGACGGAACGAATATTAGGCATTTCATCCGTAATGACACGTAAACCTGATGAAAGTGTTGTAATTTCTGGCATGAATAAACCTGTATAAGTAAAATTAAAGAACGATATTGAGATGTTCGAGATTTTTCTCAAGCCATTTAATATCATAGTTCCCATCAAGAAAATCTTGATTTTCCATAAGCGCTTTGAATAATGGTAGCGTCGTATGAATGCCTTTACCATTAATCACAAATTCACGCAAGCACCGTGATAAACGCATTAATGCTTCGGGGCGATCCCGACCATGAACAATGAGTTTGCCAAGTAAGCTGTCATAATAAGGCGGAATTTTATAACCTGCATAAATCCCCGAATCAACACGCACACCCAGACCACCAGGGGTATGGAAGCCCTCGATTGTACCAGGGGAGGGGACGAAGGTTTTTGGATTTTCTGCATTAATACGGCATTCAATCGCATGACCCTTAAACTTAATATCCTCTTGGGTAAAGGATAAGGGATAACCAGCGGCAACTAAAATTTGTTCACGGACTAAATCCATGCCTGTTACTTCTTCGGTAATAGGGTGCTCGACCTGAATACGTGTATTCATTTCAATGAAATAAAATTTGCCATCTTCATATAAAAACTCAATCGTTCCTGCACCGACATACCCCATATCACGCATAGCTTTGGCACATATTTCACCAATTTCTTGGCGAATTTGTGCGTTAATAACAGGAGAGGGTGCCTCTTCGACAACTTTTTGATGCCGTCTTTGGAGTGAACAATCACGCTCACCAAGATGAACAGCATTGCCGTGTTTATCGCCCATTACTTGAATTTCAATATGACGGGGTGCTGTTAAATATTTTTCAATATAAACCGAATCATCACTATAAAGCGCAGCAGCATCGCGTTTTGCATTTTTAAAGCCTGATTCAAGTTCGGCTTCTGTGAGCACAACGTGCATACCACGACCGCCACCACCTGCAGCAGCTTTAATGATTACGGGATAGCCCATTTCACCAGTAACTTTTTGAGCATCCTCAAGGGTGTCAACGCCGCCTTCGGAGCCTGGAACTGTGGGAATATTAAGTTTGCGTGCGGTTATTTTAGCACTAATTTTATCGCCCATAATACGAATATGGTCAGCTTTTGGACCAATTAAGGTAATGCCGTGCTCGTCGAGGATATCGGCAAAGGCCGCATTTTCGGATAAAAAACCATATCCTGGGTGAATAGCTTCGGCGCCCGTAATATCGCAGGCAGTCAGCAAAGCAGGGATATTCATATAGCTTTCTTTGGCGGCAGGTGGACCTACACAAATACTTTCATCGGCAAGGCGAACAAACATTGCATCATTATCAGCGGTTGAATGCACAGCAACAGTAGCAATGCCAAGCTCGCGGCAGGCACGAATAACGCGCAGTGCAATTTCACCACGATTTGCGATTAAAACTTTTCTAAACATTTTGGACTCATTTTCAGGTTATTTAATCAATAATCACAAGAACTTGGTCAAATTCTACGGGTTCTTTGTCAGAAACTTTAATTGCTTTTATAATGCCTGCTTTTGGGGCTGGAATATTGTTCATCACTTTCATGGCTTCAACAATCATAATGGTTTGTCCACGCTCGACGGTGTCACCAATTTTAACAAAGGGAGGTGTTTCTGGGTCTTGCGATAAATAAACTGTACCAACCATTGGTGACTTTACAGGCTCGCCTGAGATTGTTGCTGGCTCTGGGGCATTATTGGCTTGTAGGCCTGAATTTTGACCAGTATTTTGACCGTAGCCTTGTGTATTTTGCGGCATAGGTTGTTGCATTGGCTGTGCATATTGCGGCATTTGCATAGGCGTATAAACAGTTTGTTTGATTTCTCGAGCAACACGCAATTTTGATTTATCATGTTCAATTTCGATCTCGGTTAAATCACAATCCGATAGCATTTTTGCTAAATCTTGAATAAATTCTTTGTTAAATGGTTGCGACGGTGACATTGAAAACCCCTTGGTGAACGCCTTTTTTTGACGATGTTTATGAAAAATCCTAGCAAATATAACGGTTTGAATAACCAAAATTCAAAACCAATATGAACTTATATCTTTTTTTTCTAATTATCAACCAATCAAAGCGATATAATTTGAATTTTTTGCATTAATTCATTTGCCAATGCAGGTGCAATTGTCCAACCATGACGATAAAGACCATTTAAATAGTAAATCCCCTGCTTCTCAATGATTTGCGGTTTATTATCGGCAAAAGCTGGACGATACCCTACATTCATCTCGATGATTTCGGCCTCGCCAAATGCGGGATGTATATTAAAGGCCTGCGTTAATAAAGTGCCTGCTGATTGCACAGATATAAAATTATGATGAGATTGCCCTTGTGTTTCAATTGTTGTTGCCCCAATCATATAATGATTATCGGGGCGGGGTACAATATATATAGGGTGATGGGGGTGCAATAAACGCACAGGACGCGTAAGGGTTAAATCGGGGCATTTAACAATAATCATCTCGCCCTTGACGCTTCTCAAGCTTGTAAGGTCTTGCTGCCCCCATAATCCCGTTGTGTGAATTGTGATTGTATTGGGCATTGGTGCGGTAATTTTGGTATTAAAATGAATCTCAATACCAAGCCCTTGACAATAATCACGCAAGGCGGTTAAGCA
>JBLHTX010000002.1:0-45373 GCA_047627635.1 Alphaproteobacteria bacterium
AGAGCGATGGCTGTTAATTGGCCCCATTCGATTGCAACCCTCAGAATTTGCAAAAATAAGTACAATTCTTGCACTTGGTCGGTTTTTTCATGATGCGTATAAATTTCGGTTACAGCCAATATATTTCCTGTTCATTCCTGCCTGTATTATTTTTGTACCAATGTTACTTATTCTAAAGCAGCCCGATTTAGGGACATCCTTGTTAATGTGCTTTTGTGGGCTTGTAGTTATGTTTGCGGCAGGGATTAATTATCGTATTTTTCTTGCTGGTATTATCACAACCTTGGCAGCTTTACCGATTATTTGGACTAATATGAAGTCCTATCAAAAAAATCGGGTCATGACCTTTCTTGACCCCGAAAAAGACCCACTGGGTACGGGATATCATATTTCACAAGCAAAGATTGCCTTTGGTTCTGGTGGCACAACAGGGCGTGGCTTTATGAAGGGGCCACAAGCAATGCTTGAGTTTTTACCTGAACGCCATACCGATTTTGCTTTTACGGCTTATGCTGAACAATTTGGGTTTGTTGGATCACTTTTTTTATTATCTTTATTTGCAATTATCATTATTATTCTAACAAAAATGTGCTTAAAATCACGTCACATTTTCGGTAAGCTGGTTATCTGTGGTATTAATGCCAATTTATTTTTCTATTTATTTATTAATATGGCTATGGTGATGGGCTTAACGCCTGTTGTTGGGGTTCCTCTACCATTGATTTCTTATGGGGGTTCTGTGATGATTACTATTTTTATAAGTTTTGGAATTGCCCTTAATCTTGAAATTAATGAAAGTCCGACATCAAAATCTCTTTAGACAAACATCTAAGAATCAGTTTATAATTTGTACTAATCTTTCAAATTATAAATAGGTTTTTCAATGCTTGCCAAAAATTCTAATTACATAGAGGCCTATGATTATGAATTTACCAAGAAAACCCATGATAAAATTCAAGAAACCGATTACATACGCCTGCTACTACAAGCACCATTTAATGCTAAAAAACGTAATTTATTAATTTTTATCAATCAAGAGCCCATATCATATAGCTGTGAAACACTTGAAGCCTTAATAGATTATTTGTTTGAAGAAGACAGGATAACATGGCAAAATTGCATTGAAGAGGCCTTTACAGCAGGGAATGCGATTAATAAACGCATTAGCAATTTATGGGTATCAGGGCAATCAATGGGCAAAGCTTATATTGTGACAACCGAGTATCGGGAAGATACCAAAGATGATATTGATTTTTTACAAAAAAGCTTAAAATCTATTTCAGATCGTGCCAAAAAATATAAGGAATATTGCGATTTAATTCAAGATCCTTTTTGGGTTCGCGATAAAAACCTTAACTTGTTATATGTTAATAAGGCTTTTTTAGAGATTACAGAATCTTGTGATATTGAAAATATCCGAAAAAATAATTTATGGTTATGTAATGCTGCAAAATCAAATATTTTAGCGCAGCTTGCCCTTCAAAAAAATGATACACAAACAATGGATATTCCATATATCAAACAAGGGAAAACGTTATTTGGTCTTGTCAGTGAAATGCCTATTATTGATGATGAGGGTGCGGTTTTTTTATTCGGTCGCCTACAAGATAAAACCGCTGAGAAAGCATTAAAGCAGCGCGTTACAAACCTTGAGGCAGGATTAAAGGAAATTTTGACGAATATCTCAATTGCAGCAAGTTTCTTTGATAATCATCGCCGCTTACGCTTTTATAATCAAGCCTTTATAGATTTATGGGGTTTTACCCCCGATTATTTAGATACTGCCCCAGATCATCTCGATATTTTAGATAAATTACACGCTAAAAGACTAATTCCAGAAAGCCGTGATTTCAAGAATTGGAAGAATGAACTTTTTGAACCATATCATGATTTAAAAGCATATTATGAGGATATTTGGCACACTCCTCAACAAAAGACAATTAAATGCACAATTTCTGCTTATGCTGACGGCGGTGTTGTTTGCCTACAAGAAGATGTAACGGATCATATCGCACTGGAGCAATCTCATACAATTTTATCGCAGAATTTACGCAATACCCTTGATGCCCTTGATGAAGGCATTATTTTATGTGATTCAAACGGTAAAATGAAGGTGATTAATCAAAAAATTACTGATATTTTTCAAATTGACATTGAACTCAACAGTCATCTTGTTGCCTTGCATGATGATCTTGTGGAGGAAAGCGATCTAAGAAACTTTATTCAAAAAATTTATAGCTTTATTCAAAATGGTTTTCCCGATAACGAGAAATATATCCAAGAATGCAATATTAATGATACTATGCTGATTGCTTCTGTGGCACGTCTTTCAACCAGTGATATTTTAATTCATATTCGAGATCAAACAGCCTTATTAAATTATCAAAAAATATTGCATTATCAAGCAGAAACACTTGAGGAAAACGAGCATATTCGGGATAGTTTCTTTAGGCGTATTTCACATAATTTGCGTGATCCAATGACATCGGTTGCAGGGTTTGCTGAATTATTACAAACAGAAATTTTTGGCACATTAAACGATAAGCAGCGTGAATATATTGCTGATATGCGTTATTCGATTGATGATTTATTGCGGTTGACTGATAATCTGGCTGACCTAGTAAGGCTTGATACGCAGACTTTAAATGACTTTGAAAAAATATCCTTACAAGAGACTGTCATAAGTGCCATTGAAGCGATGCAAAATGAGGCTTTTTCTCGTAAGATTACTTTGAAGCGTGACCTTGACGAAGATTTTACAATTTATGGCGATCAAACATTGTTACGCCAATCTTTTATTCAATTGCTTGAAAATGCAATTATGGTTACGCCTAGGGGAGGGGAAATTACGATTGCAATGAGACAAGATAATACGCATATTATTGCTGAAATTATTGATCAGGGTGTTGGCATGACCGATAGTTTGATTGACGCAATTACCGCACAAAAAATTACAGATATTAAAGGCTATGGCTTGCGTTATGTTTTGCGTGTTGCAGGACTGCATAACGGATTATGTTATGCTAATCTTATAAAAGAAGCCGATCAAGCACCCTCGGGGACTTGTATTCAAATGTGTTTTAAATTAAATAAGACCCATGATTTATAAAATACCACTTTACACGCTTGATGACACACAAGGCGTTGCTATGGCCTTGATTGATGATTTCCCTCAATTGGGGATTGCAACATTTTCAGGAAAAATGGGGGCAGGGAAGACAACTTTTATCTCCTATTTTATTCAGGCATTATACAAGAAATATGGACAAATACCCCCAATTGTTACAAGTCCAACTTTTGCAATTATCCATGAATATGATGTTGCTGATTTCAAGATTGCCCATTTTGATTTATTTCGTCTTGAAAATCCGCATGATCTTATTAATATTGGATTTGATGATTATCAAGAGAACGCATTATGTTTGATTGAGTGGGCTGAAAATGCTGAGCAATATCTTGATAAACCATTTTTAGAATGTCACTTTGAGGTAAAAAATGACATACGTTACTTGACGTTAACCCCTTATCAGGATTATAGCTTAGATAATCAAAAATTTGATCAGTTTATGCAATAAATATGCACATAAAATAAAGGATATAAACATGCAAGATGCTAGTCCAGAAAATTCAGAACGCAAAGCATTGTTTGAGCAATTTTTAAAACAAAATGGCTATAAATTAAGTGACCTTGTTGCCTTAAAGGGGGATGCCTCTCGAAGACGATTTTATCGCCATACTCATAATAAAAAATCAGTCATAATCATTGATGCAAATCCTGATACCGGAGAAGAGCCAAATGCTTATGCTGCCGTTACATTGTTACTAGAGAAGCACCATTTTTCTGTGCCCTCTATCCATGCAAGCAATACCCAGAATGGTTTTTTTATTGTTGAAGATTTTGGTGACACTTTATATGCTACCGCTATTAACAATGCAACTGCCGATCAGAATGTGCTATATAAAAATGCGCTCGATTTGCTGGTAAGTTTACAAGCAATTCACATTGATCCAGTGCTATCTTATGGCGATGGTACTTATAAATTGCAAGATTATGATATTAATCGGCTTATTTCGGAAATAAAAATCTTTACGGACTGGTATTTCCCTGAAATTACAAAGCGCCCAACTCCTTCAGCCGCCAAAAACGAGCTTAATACAATTTTTCGTGGCTTATTGTTACCCGTCATTCATGAATCTTCATGTTTGGTCTTGCGTGATTATCATGGTGAAAATTTAATGGTACTTGAAGATCGTACCGCCCTTCAATCAGTTGGTTTACTCGATTATCAAGATGCGGTTATTGGAAATCGTGCCTATGATGTTGTATCATTACTTCAGGATGCACGCCGTGATATTGCACCTGAATTTGAAAAATCGATGCTTGATTATTATCTATCGACTGTTAATTTAGATAATCCAAATGATTTTATGCGTGATTATTATATTCTTGGTGCACAGCGTAGCTTGAAAATTCTTGGTATCTTTACGCGTCTATGGATTCGTGACAACAAGGAACATTATTTGCCCCACATGCAGCGTGTATGGCAATATTTAGAGCGTGATTTAGCTCAGCCACAATTAAAACCTCTTAAAGATTGGTTTGATCGTTGGCTGCCAGCATCATTACGTTTCGAGATTAAAGTTGCCTAAGGCTTATGCCTTTTTATATTATCTACTTATAATAAGTACAAAGCTATGTTGAAAACTTGTATTATTCTTGCCGCTGGTCTTGGGACGCGTATGCGCCCCTTGACGGATGATCGGCCTAAGCCAATGGTAACAATATATGGTAGGCCATTAATCGCCTATGTTATTGATATGTGCCTAGAGGCTGGTATTGAGCAAATTATTATGAATTTTCATTATAAGCCGCAACCCCTCAAGGATTATATTAAAGCCTATTATGCTGATCATGTAATTTTGTCAGACGAGCAAGATTTATTACTCGATTCAGGTGGTGGGGTTTTAAAGGCATTAGAGCACACAAATGCGTCAGAGTTTTTCGTCATTAATGCCGATTGTATATGGCACAACATCCATAATAACGCTTTGAAACAGCTTTATCATGCGTATAATCCAAGCCAATTTGATGTTTTTAAGCTTTTATGTAACCCGACTTCTGCAATTGGTTTTGATGGAAAGCCAATTTATTGCCTTGATTCTTTGGGGCATATTCATAAAAATAACGATTTAACGCATGAATTTACAGGGATTCAAATTCTTAAACGAAGTCTTTTTGATGGCTATGCTATTGAGCCTTTTTCTGTTCGGCATATTTGGCAAAAAGCTTTTGATGAAAAGCGTATTGGCGGCACAGAGTTTGAGGGGCAGTGGCTTCATATTGGTACACCTCAAGCAGTGATTGATACAGAAGCTTATTTTAAAAGTTAAACCAAAGAAACAAAGTCAAATGCAATATCAGCATTAGGTGCTGAATGCGTTAGGCCACCAACAGAGATAATATCAACGCCTGTTTTTGCAATATCACCAATTGTTTTTAAAGTTACGCCGCCTGATGCCTCAAGAATAATGCCGCTTTTTATGCGTTCTTCCGAGCGATAATCTACGCATTGTGATAATTGACTAGGGGTCATATTATCAAGCATAATAATATCGGCACGACAGGAAAAGGCTTCGGTAAATTGTTGATATGTATCGCATTCAATTTCAATTTTTGTTGTATGACCAATCGATTGACGGGCATTATCAATTGCCTGTTTTACAGAGCCACAAACACCAATATGATTGTCTTTGATTAAAACAGCATCATCAAGACCACTACGGTGCGTTTTACCGCCGCCACATCGTACGGCATATTTTTGTGCAGTGCGTAAATTTGGCAATGTTTTGCGTGTGCAGGTTACTTTTGCAGCTGTATTTTGAATTGCGTATGCAAAGGCTTGTGTCATGGTTGCAATGCCTGATAAATGCCCAATAAAGTTAAGGGCCACACGCTCGGCTGACATGATTGAGCGTGCCTTGCCTGATATTTTTGCAATTATATCGCCTTTTTTAATGTGCATACCATCGGACACCACAGATTCAATATTAAGTGTTGGATCAATAATATTTATGGCACATAACGCCCAAGCCAAACCAGAGACTGTTAAATTTTGCCGTGCGACCATATTAACGATAGCGTGTGTTTTTTCAGGTAACACTGTTTGCGAGGTTAAATCGAATCCATGGCCGAAATCCTCGAATAAAGCTTGTTTAACTTGGGATTCAATATAAAAATGAGGAGGACAATAAAAATCACGCATAACGAACCTTACGAAATAAATTCACATTCAAGCTTTTAATCTTTATAATATAATTTATCGATAAAAGAAACTCATATAATATAAACAAGGAATTTTAATAATGACGGCATTAATTTTTTTAATCCAAGCAATCAGTAAGCTTATTTTCTGGATTGTTATTGGTCATGTAATTTTAAGTTGGTTAATTTCATTTAATATTGTGAATATGAATAATCAATTTGTCTATCAGCTTTACACAAATTTAGATCGCTTGCTTGAGCCGATGTTAAAACCTATTCGATCAATTTTACCAAGCATGGGAGGACTTGATTTGTCACCAATTTTGCTTTTGATTGGCGTACAATTTATGGAAATTCTATTGTTAGGTACTGTTGTACCAGCTTTATTTGGATATTAAAAAAGCCTCCTCTCTGATTTTAATATAGAGAGGAGGGGTTTATTAGGCCGATTTTTGACGTCTACGATAATGCCTGGTCCGCGTTGTTCGCAGTCCTGCAATACCATATTCATTGATCATGGCTAACCACGATTCAAATTCTTCCAAAGTCAAGTTATAATACTCTATTGCTTGCTCTTGGGACAAAAGACCGCCCCTGATTGCTGCAATGACTTCGGCTTTGCGACGTACAACCCATCGGGTTGTATCCGCTGGCGGTAAATCCGCTAATGTGAGCTTTCTGCCATCGGGACCAATAATATGATTGGTCGTTTGTTCAGTATGATTTGCCAAGGAACCCTCCTTTAGCTTGCTAGTAAGTATGAATTTATTACTATAAAGGCTAAAAGATAATATTCCTTGAATTATAGGTAAAATTTAAAACAATTTGCATTGATTTAAATATGGTACTGAAAGAGTGATATTTTAAATCACGCCACGTCTTTTATCAAGTGCAGCTTTGACGAACGAAACAAACAAAGGATGCGGCTCGAAGGGGCGTGATTTAAGCTCAGGATGAAATTGTACAGCAATAAACCATGGATGGTCATGACGTTCAATAATTTCAGGCAATAAGCCATCTGGCGACATACCTGTCATTAACAAGCCTGCTTTTTCAAGTGTTTCACGATAGTGAATATTGACTTCATAACGATGGCGATGACGCTCTGTGATTGTTTGTGTGCCATAAATATCAGCAACCATTGAGTTTTCCAATAGGGTTGCCTCATAGGCCCCAAGTCGCATTGTACCACCAAGGTCACCATCAATTTTGCGTGTCTGTATATCGCTTGTATCAGATGCACTGGATGACCATTGTGTCATAAGACCAATTAAGGGAATAGCACATTCTGCAAATTCTGTTGAGCTTGCTCCATCAAGATGCGCCAAGTGACGTGCTGTTTCGATTACGGCCATTTGCATACCGAAGCAGATACCAAAATAGGGAATGTTTTTTTCACGGGCATATTGAACTGCGGCAATTTTGCCTTCTGATCCACGTTCACCAAATCCACCAGGAACCAGAATTGCATCGGCGGCACTGAAAATATAATCGAGTGATTGCTCTTTTGCTTCAACTTGTTCGGCATCAATCCAATTTAAATTTAATCGGACGTTATTTTGAATGCCACCGTGAATAAGTGCCTCTTGTAGGGATTTATAAGCATCAAGCAAGCCTGTATATTTGCCAACAATTGCAATATTGACTTCGCCTTCGGCAGGACGCATGAAACGGTCAACTAAGCGTCTCCAGCCTGTTAAGTCAGGAATATTATCGGTTGGTAGCTTAAAGTGCCGTAAGACCTCACGGTCAAAGCCTTGCTCGTAATATGCAAGAGGTACTTCATAGATAGTACGCACATCACGGGCTTCAATAACTGCAGTTTCGGGTACATTACAAAATAAAGCAATTTTACGACGTTCCTCAGAGGGGATAGAACGATCGCAGCGGCATAATAATAAATGAGGCTGAATGCCGATTGAGCGTAATTCTTTGACGGAATGCTGGGTTGGCTTGGTTTTTAATTCACCTGCTGACGGAATATAAGGCAGTAATGTAAGATGAATAAACATAACATTGTCACGGTCTTCTTGGGCTTTTTGACGGATGGCTTCCATAAAGGGAAGTCCTTCAATATCGCCAACAGTGCCGCCAATTTCACAGATCATAAAATCACTATCGCCATCATTGACAGCAATAAAATCTTTAATCATATCGGTTACATGAGGAATAACTTGTACTGTGCCGCCAAGATAATCGCCCCGACGTTCCTTGTTAAGGACTTTTTGAAAAACACGCCCTGAAGTAATTGCATCTGATTGGCCGAGGGATACCCCTGTAAAACGCTCATAATGCCCAAGATCAAGATCGGTTTCTGCGCCATCATCGGTTACAAAAACCTCACCATGCTGAAAGGGACTCATTGTGCCAGGATCAACATTTAAATAGGGGTCAAGTTTACGTAAACGTACAGAAAAACCACGTGCTTGCAATAATGCCGCAAGAGAGGAGGCCGCAATTCCTTTTCCAAGTGATGAGACAACACCGCCAGTAATAAAAATATATCGTGTTTTTTTAGCTTCAAGCTCAGCCATAGTGTTTAAATGCCTTTAAATAAATTTTTGGAAATAAATAAGTGTTTGGAAATAAAAATTTTAAAAAAATAAATGTTTAATTATATTATTCTGCAATCGGGGCTTCGGTTGTGAAGTCTGGATTTTGTGCATCTACTTTTTTGGCTTTTTCCTCTAGGTTGGTATTTTCGATGATTGCGTCAATGTCAGCAGTTCCTTTATATTGATAAAGCGTAAGATAATTAATCATCAGTGTGACAGAGAAAAATGAGATCACAATCCCTGCTAGGACTTTATCAAAGGTTTCAAATCGGGGGCCACCAACTGTTGTTGGGGTTGCTTCGCCAATGAAGCCATCACTACCACGGTGCAAAAAGACTCCGCCAATGATTAAAATTGCCAAAATAATATCTAATGCAATTAGAAAATTAATCATGATAAAATACCTTTTATAATTTTATTCTTTTTAGGCAATTTATTAGAAAATGTCCATAAAAATATGTTTTATGTGCCATGCGGGGTTTTTTCCCATTTAAAAGGACATCTTATTAATTGCCATATCGAGCGATAAGCCGCATAGGCCGCCAGTAGCCAATAAAGAGGATAAAGCATTGCAAATAAAATAAGATAGTAATTTTTACCTGTCTTAATTGCCGTCATGCTTGCTTGTGTGATGGGTAGTAAAAAGCCTGTCAACATGAGGCCGTCCAAGAATAAGGTTAATAAAGGCGGCATTGTCGATACCGCATTACCAATATTTAACCAGCTGAAACCATAAAATATCCAACAGGCTGGATATAAAAGTGCCGAGAAAACTTGACCACCCACAATAGCATAAATACCGAGTAAGCGATATAAACCAAAAATATGATATGCGTGTATTGGATTGCGTAAATGGGTAATAAGGGTTTGTAAATATCCTTTCATCCAGCGTGTTCGCTGTTTAATCCAAATTGGTATTTTGCTAACAGCCTCCTCGTGGGTGACAGAATCAAGGATAGCGGTTTGATAGCCTGCCGCATTTAATCTGATTCCTAAATCACAATCTTCGGTAACATTATAGGCATCCCAGCCCCCAATTTTTAAAATATCACTGGTTCTCATATGGGTTGATGTGCCTGATAAGGGGATTGGAAGCTTAAGGGAAACAAGACCCTGTAAGAAGTGATTAAACCAAATTTCATATTCAAGGGTAAACATTCGGGTTAAAAAATAAGTTTTAGCGGTATTATGATAAGATAATTTTGCCTGTAATGCCCCCACGGTTTTGGGTAAAATTGCAAAATAAGAAGCCGCTTTTTTTAATTGTTCAGGATCGGGGCGATCTTCAGCATCAAAAATAACAAAATATTTGCCTTTTATATAATTTAAAGCCACGTTCATGGCCTTGGGTTTTGTACGAGGTTGGGTAGGCGGAATAATGAGTTGTTTAATGTCATAGGGGTTACCCCGTCTAAGGTGCTTTTGGACAATTTTAAGGGTTCTTTTATCATCTGCCTCAAGGAGTAAAATAATATCGAGCTTGTGAATGGGGTAATTAATATGTTCTAGGTAATATTTCAGTTCAGGGAAAATTTTACCTTCTTTATATATTGGCACAATGACAGAATAAGTGGGGAGTTCAGCGTCGGATAAAATTGGATATGCAATGCTATTTTTTGATTTTTCAAAAAACGCATTAAAGATAATAATCCATTTTACCAAAACAGGGAGTGTGAAAATGAGAACAGACATGATTGCCAAAAGCCATGCCCGCATATAATGCAGATAAAATACCATGATGGATGCGGTTAAGCATAGTCCCGAGATAAGGGCGATAACGATGGCAGGGAAATATGCACAATGATAGGCACTTTGGGCGGTATCCTTAAAGCGGGATATTGCAAAGTCAATATCATTTTGCTTGGCATAATACACCGCCAAAGAACGTTTTTTCACACAACACTACTTAATAACTTACAAAAACGAATCAGTTATTATAGGTTTTCATGAAAAGTGTCAATAAAAAAACTGTTACAATAATATTGAGGCATTAAGTATAACAGTTTTTATGGCTCGTTTTTTAAGATTATGAATTAAGCTTCATCGTTTGTAGGTGCGGCAATAGTACTCAGCCAAGACATTGCTGTACCACTTTCATCAGGTGCTGTACCACTTTCATTGGGTGCTGTTCCAAAAACGACATTGATAGCCTTCAAGAGGGCAGTCTCGTGTGCTTCTCTTGAGCTACTACCTGTAAGATCGAACAAACTTGTTTCGCCGCTTGCTCCTGCAATTGTCATAATACCTTGGAGAAGTTCTCCATCAGATAATTGATCATTATTTGAAATAGAGTTTTTGAAATTGGCTGTAATAAAGTCTAAAACAGCTTTGCCTTGCTCGCCATATTCTTGTATTAGCGCACTTAATTGTATATCCATTGAATCAAGCTTTAAAGCAATTCCTTCATATAATTGTGTTAAGCCGTCATTATTAATATCTGGAGCACCATCTGGAGCACCATCTGGCGTGCTAGGGGGTAGTGCCGTTATTGTTTGTGATCCATCTGTAACAATATCACTCAGCCAAGACATTGCTGTACCACTTTCATCGGATGCTGTCCCGAATACAGTGTTAGTCGTTTTTTCTTGTGCTGTATAAAATGCTTCATCGCTGCTTTTTGATGTTAGATCAAAGACACTCGCTTCACCACTTGCCCCTGCAATGGTATACATGCCTTTTTTAAATTCTGAGGCGGTCAATATGTCATCTTCACCATAAGCATTTTTAAAGTTATCGTAAATATTTTGTATCATTTCTTTGCCTTGCTCACCATATAAGGCAATAGTTTCATCTATTAATGCTTCTAAATCATCGTCAATACCATCACCCGCATTTTTACCATTAAGGTCAAGATTAGCGAAGGCGGCGCCTTGAAGAGTAGGCCCTAGCTCCCGATCCATTAAAGTCCCTGCTTCTTCAAAGCCTAATTGTGCTGTTCTAATTTCGATTGATTGAACCTTGCCATCATTATTAATATCTAAACTATCAACAATTTCACTTTTTTTAATTTCTTTATCATCATCTAAATCGAAGGTAGAGAGTTCTTGCTCAGATATTGTATCATCATCATTAAAGTCAAATAGATTAAGTTCATCAAGCTCTAAAGAGTCATCTTGATTTAGATCAAAAATATCTTGATCATACTCTAAGTCACCTGTCTCAAGTGAATAGCCATCTGGTAATGAAAGGGGGGGGGTTGCGTGTTGTGAATTAAATATACTAGCCATAAAAATAAACCTTTTAAAAATATAAAAATAAAATACATTGGAGTTAATTAGTGTAATTATATTATAAAATTAATTAAAAGTCAATATATTTATGTATATATTTTTAAATTAAGGATATTGCTGAAATAAAGCACCCATAATTACTTTGATTTTGATGCGTATTATAGCGATAGCTAAAGAATAAATCGGGATTATCATAAGTGCAATAATCAAGGGCATGAAAGCTGATATTGGCGTCCTCGCATAAATTGCAAATAAGCCCAAGCATATCGAGTTTATATTTTTCTGGTTGCAGGGCTGAACATAAATGGTGCAGTTTATTGGGCATTAATGTTGCGATTTCTTGATATACATCGTGACCAACTTCATAATTATTATGCGAAATTGTGGCTCCAAGGACAGCTTGAATGGATGAGCGATCCGCACCAATGGCCTCCATGGCCTGCACAGTATTTTCTAAAAGACCTGTTAATGCGCCTTTGCGTCCAAGATGTGCTGCACCAACAATCTGATTAACCGTATCGGCAAGCAGTAAAGGGCCACAATCAGCAGTTAATATACCAAGCCCAATATTTTTTAGGCTTGTTACAAAGCCATCACCCTCGGGACGATTACTGATATCCCAAGGGTCAGTCACGGTTATAACCTTGTTGGAATGTGTTTGCTTGAGTGTCAGCAAGGAATCAAGCTGTAATGTTTCTTTGACATAAGCATAGTTTTTTGCAATGTGAATTGGATTATCGTTCGAGCCAATCCGCATATTAAGGCTTGCATAATTTCCAGTTGAAAAGCCATTTTTACGGGTAAAGAACCCATGTTTTAAATTTGGCTGTTCATTTAAAATATCATGGGTAATCATAAGAATTCTCGATTATAAAGGGGGTTTATAGAAAGTTGTGAATGGATATAAAGGCGTATCATGCTGATTGATACATAAAAATTTAAATCGATTGCCCATTTGCTGTGGGGAAATTAATTTTTGAACACCTTGTATCATTAATTCTTTGGCATTCATATTTGATATGCAACCAAGAAGCTTATGCAAGCGTGTTTCAATATGGAGTGATTTTAAAAATTCTGCTTGGGTGCATAAATTAGAAACCTTTAAATTTTTCTGATAAAAATGATCCATAATCAAGGCAAAATTGACATCGGCAGTTAAGTCTTCGTGGCAAGGACTTTGAAG
Organism: Alphaproteobacteria bacterium; assembly: GCA_047627635.1. GTDB lineage: Bacteria > Pseudomonadota > Alphaproteobacteria > JBCCNR01 > JBCCNR01 > JBCCNR01. Next base: position 13,231 of record JBLHTX010000002.1, read on the forward strand.
ACCATCTGTGACTTTGTGGTTTTGAAAGCCACGAAAGCTTATTTTATCCAACATTGTATCATAGCCATAATCGCACAATAAAAAAGCCCCTTGATGGTTTTTAATATGAGTGGCAATTTGTTCGCAAAAGGCAAGCGTCATTGGGGATGTTTCATAAAATCCCGATATTTGTGATGTTGTGTTTTTAATAGCAGAGGCATAGTCAAATTTTAATTTTTGCTTATCATCGAGCTTAACAATGACTTGTGATTGTTGTGCACCAAAAACTTTAAATACTTGAATAGGGAGTGCATCAAAAAATTCATTTGCCAAAAATAATGTGGGTTTATGCGGTAAATCGTTCAATGTATTAATATGCTTGGCATTGGGGATGTTTACCAGTTGCTGATCTTTAAAATGTTGATTGCTTTCAAGAAAAAACACATTACTAGGGGGCGTTTTATTTAAAGATCTCAGGTAATCTTTGGCCAAAGTACCTTTGCCTGCCCCAAGTTCACAAATTTGATAGTTACCTGTGAATAAGGTTTGCTTGTGAAAATTGATAAATATGCCAATTAATTCCCCAAATATTTGCGATATTTCGGGAGCAGTAATAAAGTCACCCTGCTTACCAATTGGGTGGCCTGTTCGATAATAGCCATGTGTTTCATGCTGCAAGCATAGCTGCATATAATGTTCAAGCGTTATGAAGTCATGCGTTTGAAGGTATTGATGAATAATGCTATCGGTCATATAATGTTATGCGTTGCTGTTAGTATGTATGGGCTTTGCGCTCAACATAAGCCATAATCCAATCAATAGCATGGGGATTGACAAAATCATGCCCTGTGTAATGCCTGCACCGCCTGCTGTTATGACAAACCCAAGGAAAGCATCGGGCTCACGGTAGAATTCTGAAAAAATACGCGCAATCGCATAGCCCGTTAGAAAAACACCTGTCGCTAATCCTTTTTTACCAAGGGTATGTGTGTAATATAAAATAAAGTGCAAAATTACGAACAAAATCAACCCCTCTGTTATTGCCTCATAAAGCTGACTGGGATGTCGGGGCAGGGTATAGCCATTATATGTTGGAAAGCGTACGGCCCATGCAACATCGGTCACACGGCCATAAAGTTCAGCATTAATAAAATTTGCAATGCGTCCAAAAAATAAACCAATTGGCACAGCAGCACATACATAATCACCAATTTCAAGCGGTTTCAAGTGACGACGAGATGCAAAAATAATAATCCCAATGATAACGCCCAATAACCCGCCATGAAATGACATACCGCCTTGCCATACTTTAAGAATGTCAATGGGGTTTAAAAAATAATGATCAGGCTTGTAAAACAGCACATACCCCAATCTTCCTCCCAAGATTACCCCAAGGGCGACATAAGAAAATAAATCCTCAAGAGATCTTTTGTCAAAAGAGGGCATATGCAAAGGTGGTCGCTTTTTCAGCAAAAGGGTAACATATTGCAAACCCCCAAATAAGCCTGCAATATAAGCCAGTGCATACCAGCGGATGATAAGGGGACCAATTTGCAAAGCAATTGGATCGATATTAGGAAAATTAAAAGCCATAAATGTGAATCATATTATATATTATTTTATAATATGATATTAACCACCACCAAGCATAGATTTCAAATCATTATTGATTTTTTGTAAATAAATTTTTATGAAGGCTTTTAAATCTCCTGCTTTGTTAATATCTGTTACCATTTTATCAATCATTTTTTTATCCATAATACGATGATCGTTTGGTGGATTACCGCCATAGCCGCCTTCTTCGATGATATAACGTGCAAGATCTTGCGAGACAACAACGCCAAACATTTCAAAGCTTGTGAGCAAGGATTTTGCGGTAATCCTGTTATTTTTTTCAAAGACAAAATTAAGTATATCTGGGAGGGTATCGGGAATCTTATCTTTATCCTGATTAGGCGAAGATTGTGGTGATTGTGGTGATTGGGAAGGTTGCGGTGTATCTTCTGATTGTGATGCCGTATTAAATTTGCCAGATATAAGCGGTTTTTGAGGTGTATTTTTTTGCACATTAATCGATTGCGTAGGGTTGCTGGTATTTCCCTCAAGTATATTGCGCATTGTATTATCGGCAATATCACGCAAAAGCCCTTCAATGCGTGTATCCATTGTCTCTAGTAATGCTTCCATATCGCCATTTGCTGCTTTATCAAGAATATCTTTTGCCATATTCGTATCTTTAAGGTCTAAGAAATCATTTAATGCTTCGGGTGATGTTAAAATAAGCTCAGCATCTTCTTTATCAATTTCTAAAAATTCTTGTATGATCGAGGATGTCGATGCAAAATAGGGAGATTTTTCAAAATTATTTGCACTATGCTGAGTGTGCGTTTTCTGTTGCTCTTGTTCTTCTGTCTTCGATGGCTTAGAAACAATTTCACTTTCTTGCGGTGTTGCGATTGGCTGCTTATTGGGTGTGTTATTTGGTTGATGCTTTTTTTTGTCTATCTCAACTGATACATTTAATTCGGTTGGTGCTTTTTGATTTAATATTTCGTCAAGCTTTTTGGCATCAAAAGCTGATGTTTGATTAAGCGTGCTTATTTCTGGGGCTTCTGGGAGGGGTGCATGGTTCGTTTTTGTAAAGTCTTGTGGAATCATATCATTATGATTTTTGACAAGATACTGGTCGACATAACTTAAAAATGCCTCAAGTGTGCTATCATTATGAATGGGTTTATTAAAACCGTCATATAGTTTTTGTGCAAATCCATGCGTCACGGATAATATTTCAGAAATATCTTCAATAGAAATTAAAGTTTTAGGTTGAATTAATTTGGGATCACCCATCAATTCTTTAATATCTTGTTCGCTAGGTGGATCGGATATCATTTTTGAAATATTAAAAACAGTATCGGTAATTGTATCAATATCTTTTAAATTTAAATTATCAGAAAGCTTCTCAAGGGTCTCAATTATAAAATTTGCCTTGGGTAATGAGCATTCTAAAATTTCTGACAAAGACCCCGGATACATACCCGCGTAATTATCGTCATGGCATAAAATATATAGGCCACCGTTTTTTTTACGAATAATTTTTTCTTTTGCAGGACGTACTGGCGGTTGAACCATAATCATAAAACTTACATAGTCAATTAAGTTGAATTTTTGTTAAAAATTCAACGCTGAACTCACGCACTTCGTTTGTGAATAAAAGCCTTAAGCCCAAGACTTTTATCATAGTGGATAAAGTTTGCATAAACTTCAACTTAATCCACTATATAATATTATTTATGATGCATATACTGATTGTATATCATCGATTGATAATTTTTGTTCGGTATCTGTTAAAAATTCAAATCCTGTATTTGTTTTTTGTACCTGTAAAATGTCAACCTTGGTTTTTGCAGGGTTGCTGGTCACAATACCATCATCGTTGGTGGTTTTAATGGTAACATTATAAATCCCTGAGGCAATCTTTTGATTAGTATCATCTTTTAAATCCCAATCTTGGTTGCGACCATTGGGGGCAAGCGGTAAAGGAATTGTATGCAAGTCTTTGCCGAAACGATCTGAAATGATAGCTTGCACCGACTTTGCGGTACTGTCGGTTTGATAGTGAAATTGTGTTTCAGTATCCGTTTCATCAATATGAATTTTCCCGCCATCTGCAATTACTTTTTTCCCAAGGTAATTACTTGCTTCAGAAAAATCACTGCCTGTAAGGTTAGAGACAAGCCCATCAAGCTTATCATTCATTTTTACTTGCTGCTCAACATTTGAAAATTGTGCAAGTTGCGACACAAAAGTTGTTGAATCTAGTGGCTCTAGGGGATCTTGATTCTTTAGCTGTGCTGTTAATAACAATAAGAAATCTTGATAATCCGCCGTTGTTTTGTCGGCATCCGCATTAGTTGCATCATTATTTGCAGCGGCAATTTGACTTTGTAAATTGGCCGAAGTGGCATTATTGGCTGTCAGTGAACTGGTAATAGACATAATTTAATTTCCATGTTAATTTTTTTTAAAGACGTATATCAAGGCCTGCCTCAGGCGATTGACGATCAAGGGCAGCATAAAGACGCTCTGTATTGGTTTGCAATTGGGAACGATTAGTGTTTTCGGCGGCTATTTCAGCAAGATTTGCCGATAAAAGCGTATCATTATCTTGGTTTTGTTGTGTATCATCTTGGGATTTTTGCTCAAACCCAAGTCCTGCACTGCCTAAATCAAGTCCTGCCTCCGAAAGATATTGCTCTAGGGATGCGGTTTCTTTACGAAGCTGCTCAAGAATTTCGGGCTTATCACTGCGAATAACTGCCATTACGGCATTATCTTTGCTATTTTCAATAACAAGTTCGACTTCGCCCATGCCTGCAGGTTCAAGGTTAATGCTAATTTTATTGGCATTATTGATATCTTTGGTAATATTAAGGGTCACTTCGTTGTTTAATGGCATTTGCGCAATAATTTCAGGTGCTGCTGCTTTTTGAATATTAAGTGTAGTTGTTGATGCTATTTGAGTTTGTGGTGATAATAAAAATGTCTGATCTTCTATGCTTGGCAAGTCAATTGGTATTGTCGCCGTGTCATTGTTTAATTTACTGATTGCTTCGGTGGGCATTGTTTGTGCCGTATTCGTAGTAAGGTTTGCCTGATTCCCAGCCAATAATTGATCTTCCAATAGCACAGTATCGGAATCTAAAGTATCAAACTCTTTATTCCTTAAATGCTCTGTATCAAGTTCAATTTGTGACGTTTCTTCTTGGGCATTCATTGTATTCATTGATAATTTTGATGCTTTAAGGTTGGTGTCAATTAAAGGGTTTAAAGGCATTGCAACAAGGGATGCATCTTCTGGGGATTCTTGCAAGGCTTCAGTTGCCTCCAGTGATTCTCCCTCAATTGTTGCTTCAAAGGCCCCCATAAGCATTTGTAAATCATCGGTTTCATGAAGATCATGCGTGACTTGATTATTATTCATTACCTTGGAATCAGGGGATTCTTGGTTTGATTTTACTGTATTTTTTGTATTTTTATACTGAGTATCTTTGGGTGATTCTGTTTGTTCTTTTGCCTTTGCGGCATTTGTTTTATATTTGTCAACAGGTTTACTGGGTTTTCCATCTAAGTAATCATTAAAAGAATTTTGTTGATGATGCTTATTGTTGGCTTTTATACGCTCGGACATAGAAGGTTGTAGCGTATTTTTAGTGTGTAGCTGTCCGCTTATTGTATTTTCTGTGAAGGTGTAAGACACTTAAAACTCCCATTGCTTTTCTAGCATGATATAAAAATATAATAATTATGTAAAAAAAGTGTAAATCTTTGACTTGCTTCTTTGAGCGTGTTGCTCTAAAAATTAAAAACTATATATATTGATCAACAAACTAAGAGGTACTCTTGAAAAATATCGTTATTGCTGTTGATGCTATGGGTGGTGATTATGCCCCCAACAATGTTTTACAAGCAGTCGCATTATCTGCCGTAAGGCACCCTTATGTCTCTTTTTTAATTTTTGGACATCAAAATTTAATTGAGCCAATAATTTCAAAAATGCCCGAACTTGTTGATAAATATCAAATTATACACACTGATTCCGTAATTTCAATGGAAGAGAAACCCTCCGTAGCGATTCGCCAAAAAAACACGTCAATGCTTCTTGCCATCGAAGCTGTACGTGATGGCCTTGCTCATGGTATTATTTCAGGCGGTAATACAGGGGCGTTAATGGCCCTATCCAAACTTAGATTGCGGATGATTGAGGGCATTAACCGTCCGTCTATCGCATCTTTGTGGCCAACATTACATGGTGAATGTGTTGTCACTGATTTGGGAGCAAATTTAACTGCCAGTGTTGATGATCTTGTTGATTTCACAATTATGGGTGCAGAATATGCCCGTATTATTTTTGATAAACCAATGCCCCTTGTCGGCTTGTTAAATGTTGGTACAGAAGAAATGAAGGGCAACGATACGCTTAAAAGTGCGGCTGCAATTTTATCCGAGAAGCAAGCTGAATATGGCTTTAAATATCATGGCTTCATTGAGGGTAGTGATATTTGTAAAGGCACAGTCGATGTTGTTGTCACTGACGGATTTACGGGTAATATTGCCCTTAAAACAGCTGAGGGCGTGGCGCATTTAATCAGCAGCTACCTTAAGGGATCTCTTAAATCAACTCTTATCAGTAAAATTGGGGCGTTTCTGGCGAAAAAATCTTTAATGCATTTCAAAGACAAAGTTGACCCACGCAAAGTTAATGGCGGTGTATTCTTAGGGCTTAATGGTATTGCTGTCAAAAGTCATGGCGGCGCCGATCAGATTGCCTATGCCGCAGCACTTGACTTAGCCATTGATTTAGCATCGGGGGATATTATTAATGCAATCTATAATAAAATTGCACAGCGTAAACAAGTGCAAGAAAAAATAAATAATTAGGAAAAAACTGTGCAAACAAAGCAATCCATTATCCTAGGGACAGGCAGTTTTTTGCCGCCTAAGATTGTGACAAATTTTGATCTTGAACATATCATTGATACAACAGATGCATGGATTACCGAACGTTCAGGCATTAAGCAACGTCATTATGTCGATGACACATTAACCACATCTGATATGGCTTATTATGCGGCCAAACAAGCAATTGAGACTGCCGATATTGACCCAAATGACATTGACATGATTATTTGTGCAACAATTACCCCTGATTTAATTTTGCCATCAGTCGCCGCATTGGTACAGCATAAATTAGGCATTATGAATCATTGCGCTGCATTCGATGTTGGGGCGGCCTGTGCTGGATTTGTTTATGTTTTGTCCATTGCAGATCAATTTTTAAAAACAGGGCATGTAAAAAACATTTTGGTTATTGGTGCCGATAGTATGTCACGGATTGTTGATTTTACAGATCGTGCAACATGTGTTTTGTTTGGTGATGGGGCAGGGGCATTTATTATATCAAATGATTCTGATAAAACAGCACAATTTCAAGGCACGACTGATAAGCCAACGGATATTCTAGCAACAATTATGAAAACAAATGGTGCACAAGCTGATATTTTAAAATCCACCAATGGCATCGGCAGTATTGGTGCAGGTCACGGATATTTAACGATGAAGGGCCCCGAAGTCTTTAAAGTGGCCGTCAAGAACCTTTCGGACATTATGCAGCAAACACTTGAAAAAGCTAATATTACCGCATCTGATCTGGATTATGTCGTTCCGCATCAGGCGAACCAACGCATTATGACGGCGACAGCACAAAAAATTGGTGTCAGCAATGATCGGGTGATTTCCTATATTGCCAAGCATGGGAATACATCGGCGGCTTCTGTGCCCCTTGCTTTTGACTGCGCAGTGCGTGATGGTGTTCTAAAGCGTGGGCAAACAATTTTAATGGAAGCCATTGGTGCAGGCATGAGCTGGGCTGGCGCACTTATTCGCTATTGATTAGGCATTACTAAAAAAGCAAGTCATATCAGGGCCTATGTCGATGACTTGATTTTTATGCGTATCATGTGCTATGATTTTGCCATACTAGATAAATAATCGGTTTTATGAAGCCATTAAGTGTTTCGATAGCATATTTTTACAATCATGGACTTAAGATTGCAAAATTTCTTTTGTCCGTGTTTTATAATCTTCAACAGCAGGTTGGTCATAGGGATTAACTTCAAGTAGGTAACTTGCAAAAATTGTTTCAATCATAAAATGCATCATCAGTGCCCCCAATGATTCAGGTGTATAATCATCGATGGAAAATGTGCGAATTAATCGCCCCCTCGAACGCAGCGATTCAATTGTCCCCTTGCAGGAGGCATGGACAACATCGTGCATGGTTTTTTTATCAAGATATGCAAATTGGGTATCGTTTGAAAATTCAAGCTTTGTTTGCTGTGTGTTTTTTAAATGACATTCAATAAAGCTATAGGTTTTATTATCAATACCATCATAATACATTTGCAGTTGGCTATGTTGATCTAGGGGGTTAATGGAGGGAACGAACAAGCCCCCCTTAGCACTTTTCCCAAGACTTTCAGCCCATAATTGACGAATCCAATTTGATAGTTCGGCAAAGCGATCCCCATAAGCGGCAAAAACATGAGTCAGTAAACCATTTTCTTCACCAGCAATCATGGCAGATGCACCATTACAAGGCTTTGATTCTTGAACAGAATTTGCGTGCATTAATTCATCAATAACCGATTTTGCTCCCGATAAAATTGCTTTATAATCAAAGCCCATCATAGAGGCAGGTAGTAATCCAGTCATGGTTAAGGCAGAGTAACGACCGCCAATGACAAGAGAATGTTTTAAAATTTGAATATTATGCGCTTCGGCAATTTGAACAAGATTATTTTTTTGAGGCGTGACCTCGGTGATTGCTGTCATTGTTTGTGCAATAAGATGTGTTTTGTTTTGCTTTTTTAATGTTTGAAAAATTGTTTGAAGCTGAATATTTGTTTCAACTGTATTGCCAGATTTTGAAATAATTAAAAAATGTGTGCTATCAAAATCAAGCTGTCTCAGTAATGTCGCAAAGGAAAGATCATCAAGATTATCTGTTGCAAGAAAATTAAAATCAAGTGTATTTAACAATGGATTGCCATTAAAACCAAGCCAATGTGCAATTGCCCGTGCCCCAAGGCTTGACCCTCCTGTACCCAGAACAACGAGTGTTTTAAACTTAGATTTTAATTTTTCTTGAAATATGTCAATTGCTTCAAATGTTTCAATGTCTTCTATGACATTTATAATGGGATGTTTATTATTTTGAATATCAGATTTAAAGACCTCAAATAATTTTTGATTACGACTGGCATGAGGCTTGATAAGAGCAGAAAAATTATCAATATTATGTGTATAGTAATGATGTAACATGATTTATCCATTAAAATAAGGTATTAATAAAATTAAGTATAAATTAAAAAAGTTAAAATTTAATAGCATCCATTGGAAGCATATTAAAGTTTTTGATGTTTTTATTGCCACCAACAACGATCATTGTCAATGGTTGTAACAAGATTTTTGTCATTTTTTGGTTAACATCTTTTAATGTTACTTTGTCAAACAAGGCATTGCGTTGTTGTGCATAGTCAAAGGGTAACTGATTATGATACAAGCCCTGAGCAAGGCTTGTTATATCGTTATTGGTTTCAAATCCAAGTGCATATTGCCCCTTAAGATATGTTTTTGCCTTATCAAGCATTATTTGGGTTACGCCATTTTGTGCTAAATCGGCAAGTGTGTTATTGACCTCCTTGAGGGCAAGCGGTACATTTTGATTATCAGTTGCAAATTGTATCATCATACGCCCATCATATAACGAGCTGTCAAGTGCCGCAGAAATTGAGTAGGTTAAGCCTTTTTCTTCACGAAGATCATTGATAAGGCGTGAGCCAAACCCACCGCCTCCTAAAATATGCGTCGCAAGATAATAAGATATGAAATCAGGATCATTGCGTTTAATGGTTGGGGTAACCATGATAATTGTGGATTGCGGGACATCAAGATGCACGGCAAATTTTTCAGCAATCAAACCTTTTTCATAATCAGGAATTTTATGATTATGCGTAGTTTGCTTTGGTAAATTTTCAAGGAGTGCAGTCGATAATAAGGTTGCCTCTTTTTGCGAAATATCTCCTGTAATTGAAATAAATGCATTTTTGATTGATAGTTTTTTATGAAAATCAACAAGATCTTTTTTTGTAATAGTGTTAAGCGTTTTGATTGTGCCATAAGCTGGTTTTGCAAAGAGATGATCCTTGTAATAATGCTGTCTTAATAAAGTGCTTGCAATAATTGTTGGGTTTTTTTGACTAGATTGAATGCTGTTGGTTAATTGACGACGCATTAGGTCAATAATATTGGGATCAAATCTGGGTTGCGAGAGTGATAATTTTGCAAGTTCAAGGGCTTTTTGTTGGTCAAACTTTAAAAAATTTAAATGCAATGTTAAATATTCTTGTGAAGCACGATAATATAAAGAAATTTGATGATTAACTAATGCTTCACGAAAGGCATCAGAATTAAGTGTGCCTGCGCCCTCGTCAAGTGTTGCAGCTGCCAAAGTGGCAAGCCCTAATTGATCTTGTGGGTCAAAAACATAGCCAATTGGAAACGAAATTTGAAGCGAAATAGTCGGCACAGTTTTTGTTGGCATATACCAAATTTCAGGATGATTTTGTGTTGCATTAATTTTTGTAAAATTAATTGACCATGATTGCGTAGCAGATAAAAATAATAAAAGGCAAGACAAGCAAGTTAATAAAAATGATTTTGTAAATGTCATGGTTTAATCCTCTTGAGATAACCCCAAACTTGATTTTGCGGCGTAAATACTGATTGAAGTACAATATTCGCATCATCGGGGGTAATAGATGCGATAATTTTGGGCGTTTGTATAATATCAGAGAGTGTTTTATTAAAGGCAAGGTTTTTACCCCATAAATGAGCACGATTTGTACGACTATCGAATGATGTAATATAGTTGGCAAGCATTGCGTTTTTTTCACGCTCAATATCTTGCTTGTCTATGCCCTTATTAATAATATCCATAAGCTCTTTTTTAAAAGCAGCCTTAAGGACATTAAGTGAAACATGATTGGCAGGTGTCATTTGAAAAATAAGCGAGGCATTGTCTAGTTTATCAGATGCAATGAATGCCCCAACCGATAAAGCAATTTTTTGTTGCTTCACAAGTTTTTTATATAAAATGCTATGTGCTCCGCCAGCTATGTGATTAATCGCAGCGGATAAAGCATGAAATTCTTTGGGTGAATGCGTGGGAGATAGTGCCTCTAGCATCAAAAATAAATTATCAACTGTTACATTGGGATGCGTTAATGTAATTTCTCGTGTTGCAATTTGTGGTGGCTCGCTGGGGCGTTGACGATTAATATTAATATGCTTTGAAGGTTTGATTTTCCCATAAGTTGCTTGAGCAATTTCAAAAACATGACTGGGGTCAACGTCACCAACAATGGTCACAACAGCATTATTAGGGGCATAATATTGATGATAAAATGCCATGACTTGTTTCTTGTTCAAAGCCTCAATCTCATGTTTCCATCCAATAACAGGCGCTCTGTAAGGGTGATTACGAAATAAACTTGCATTCATTTGTTCAAATAATTGTGCTGTTGGGTTTGTATCGGTACGCAAAGCACGTTCTTCAAGTACAACATTACGCTCTTTAATGAGTTCCTCTTCGGTAATTTGGATGTGCCGCATACGATTAGCCTCCATCTCCATAATCTCTTCAAGATGCTGCGTCGGTATGTTTTGATAATAAGCAGTTAAATCATGGGTTGTGAATGCATTATCATTACCGCCAAGCTCGGAGATTCTTTTTGAAAAATAGCCTGCCTCAAAGTTATTTGTGCCACGAAACATAAGATGCTCAAGGAAATGGGCAATCCCCGATTCGCCATCCTTTTCATCGGCAGCGCCGACTTTATACCAAATTGTATGTGAGACAACAGGGGCCCTGTTATCGACATCAACAACAAGTTTTAAGCCATTATCAAGCGTGTAAAAAAATGGTTTTGTTACCGAAAATTTTTGTAATTTCTCAGTGCGTGTCTCTTGTATTTCTTTTCCGCAAACCTCAAGAGGGGTCACAAGGCAAATGAATAAGCCTAATGACACCGATAAAGCATGAGGAAAGAGGGTAGCATTTTTTAAAACATAACTGCAAAAGGGCATGATTGAAACATTCAAGAATATAAAATTACAAAGTAAGGGTAAGCAATTTTTTTGATTAAGTCTTATGAGAATCTTTATTTACAGTATCTTAACCATAACGTTGTAGTTTGAAAAGTAAATATTTTAATTAAATGATAGATCGAGTTGTATAATGTATCAAAAATTTGGAATAAGTGCTTTGGTTGCTTGCGGTATTATATTTGCAGTCGCTGCGAATTATCAAAATCAAGGGCAAAGACAAGCATCGCAAGCACCTGCTTATGGTGATTTATTGTCAAAGGCTTATAAATCCATTGTTCTGCATGAAAAACAAAAAGGTACTTTTAGCAATATTGATTATTTTGAATTACGCTCCCAAGAGGCAATTCATAGGTATAATCCGAGACCTTTAACCACAAGCGGATTAGTTCATAATAAAAAAAATCGCCGTGAATTACGGCTTTCTCGTTTCGAGCTTGAGCGTTTCATGAATGGCTATGCTGGACGTATTGCCTCACAGGATGTGGCCATGATGCATGCTGCTTTTGATTGTCGGGTAAAGAATATTGAAATGAACCATAAGATGGATAAGGCTTGTAAGATATTATTTGCAAAACACAGACAAAAAGCTGCCCGTGTTGTTGATAATTATCTTAAAAAAGACACAATACAAGCACCAGCTATAACAAGAACACCGCCGCCTGTTGCGGCCGTAAAGCCTTTAAATGTTCCAATAAATACACCGATTAAACCATTTAATAGTGCACCAAAAAAACCCTTACCAATCCTAAAACAGCCTCAAGTGCCAGTTATCTCAGTTGTCCCTAATCAGCCTGTTATGCCAGATACAATGCGTAATAAATCCTTGCCGGCTCTAATGCAACCTCAAGTTACAGCCATTCCTCCTCGGCCAGCTGTAAAGCCATTACTACCATCTGTGCAAAACATGCCAAATGTTACCAATAAAGAGGGTGCGACCATCAAAGAAATGCCTAAAACAACAAATCCGATAAAAAACAACATAGAAGATGAAGTTGCAAAAGAGGGTAAAAGTAAAAAGTTTAATCCATTAAATTATATTCATCCTTCATTGCGTAAGCGTGCTTTGGAAATTCAAAGAAAGAAACAGCTGCAGCTGGAACAACCGGCATTAAAGCCACAAACAAATGCTGTGCCTTATGGTATTCAACCAACATCAAGAATATCTGTTCCTGAAATAAAAAATGGCTATCAAAAATATGCAAGTTTTAAATCTATGAGAGGGCAACGCTCTAAGTTAAATGAGACTGATTCTTTCACCAAACAATCAAGCTTTAAGTTATCGCCAATTATGAATTACAAGCCCAAAGCGTCGGCAAAAAAAATGAGTACAAATTCTATTACAATGTATGATCCGACACCAACAGCATCGATTAATCCTGCTATAAATCAGATGAAATCAGCCACAGCAAGTATTCCATTTACATCATCAGTGAATATAACGCCTGATGGCTTTAAGGGAATTAAAGAGATTGGTATGCAATTGAAAAATTCAAACAATCGAATTGTTACGATTATTGGTCATGCAGATCAGGGTAAAAGTAGTATTATTGATACCCAAATGTCTTTAAAGCGTGCGCAAAAAATAAAACAAATATTGCAAACTTATAATAAAGAAATCAAAATTATTATTCAGGCAATGGGTGCAAGTGAACCATTAAAGGGATTGTCACAATATGATAATCGCAATCGCCGTGCTGAGATTATTGTTCAATAAATAGTAATCTTGCATATTCTATTCGGTCAGTAATACCCCATATTTGGTATTTGGAATAAAATGTCAAAAATATTTCGTAAATTTACAGGACGTTTTTTTGGAAAACTAAGATTTATTTCAATTAAAACTGTCTTTATTATAGCTATTATACTTGGGCTTATTTATGCAATGATTTGGTTTTATATTGCCAATGAAACAACCAATAAAATAATTCATCATATTGATGAAATGCGTTATCATAAAATCAATATCTCTATTGATGATTATGATAGTATGGGCTTTCCCGATCACTTTGCGACATTTATCAAAAAAATGTCTTATCGCAACACTACCCGATCCTTTGGCTGGAAAACAGATTCTTTGATAGTTTACCCGCCCTTATTAAAGGAAACGGATATTATGATTGATGCATCAAGCGATCATTTTTTTTCTATGCGCAACCAAGATACAGACATGGTCCATAAAATTGCAGTGCGTAACGATATATGTAAGGCCAATATTCTATTTAATGATAACAAGTTAAAGTCTTTGCAAATAAAAGCACTTAATGGGGTTGTGCAGCTCCATGAAAAACAACAGACTTATGTTTATAAATCATTGGAAGTGGAAACAAAGGCATCAAACGTTATTCTTGAGGATCGCCTTGAAGATATTTTGCAAATGAGTATTAACATTCAAGATATAAGGCCCACAAGTAAATGGAAAAAAATTCTTGAAGATAATTTTTTATATTTTACCGCTAAGCTTTATTTACGCAACCCAAGCTATTTTCATGAACTGTCAAAGTTCGATCGTTATATTAATCGTAATTATGATCCACCTGAGATTATTATTAATGATATGGAGCTTGTCCATCGGTTGTCAAAGTTTAAATTAAAAGGATTATTGGCATTTGACACAGATATGACCCTTAATGGCACTATGATACTGACGGTAAGTAATTATCAAAAAATCTTAAAGTTTTTAACAAAAAAAGGTGTTTTAAGTAAGGGTATTGCAACAAATGTTCGCTTTATGCTGAGTTTTTTATCATCGACAAAAACATTGCAAAAAAATGATGGCTCAGTTGATATTGCTTTGACTGTCAAGAAAAACGTTGTTTATAGTGATAAAATAAAGCTTTTTGATTTTAATATTTAACATCTTAAGTTAGGCACTATCTTTGCATCACACTAAGTGTAATTATTATATTTTTGTGTTTGTGTTTGTATGTCTCTTTATAACGGTTTTCCGGCGTTGGCCGCAACAAATTATCAGCCTTTTATTAATCGAAGGCCCTCGCAGAGTAATTCTTATCCTTACGCAAGCTATTCGCCTTATGCATATCCTACGCCGCTTGTTTTAAATGCATATCCCAATACATTATCAACCAATTTACCAACAGATTTATTTCCAGATTTTTCTGCCCTTGCTATTGACCCTGCAACCTTACCGATTATTCCAGAAGATGTATTTGAGACACCAAAGCAGCCCGATAATAGTCAGCATGATTTAAACCCCCATAATGCTTTTTCATATCATAGACCAGATGAAGAGAAATATGGCAATTCGAATGCCAGTTTAAATTTTCCAACAAATATGTCGCGTCACTTCATGAGTCAATTATTTACCGATCCCCTCAATTATCAATATATTTTACCTGATGGTCGTATTGGTGAGTTACCAATTGTACCCGCAATACCCGAAGATTCGGATTATATCAGCCCTCAAGATGCTAATAAAATTATTTATGATGCTAAAAAAGCCCGTGGTGATGAAGTTGTTACAGATATTTTAGGACGTGAATATACGCCTGATAAAGTTTTTAATCTTACAGATTCCCAAGATTATGTTGATGAAAGTCTGCGTGGACAAGTAGAAGATTTTTTACGATATAATTTGCTTGATCCCACAACAAATAGCGACGAAGACATTAAAGTTGTGCAAAATTTATATGAAGATTTTATCAATGATCCCGATCTTAAAGATAGTTTTTCAGGGCTACCAGCTGATATATTTATCAGTGATGTTTTAGGGAGCAATACAGGTCTTGTGTCACCCTTGGCACGTGCAGGTAATCCGATGATTGATAATCAACCTAATATTTCTAATTATATAACACAATTCATGCAGGATTCGACACAAACGCCCGAGAGAATAATTGCACAGCCCAAGCTGAGTGAGTTTAATATAATGAATACACCAATTGATCGCTTATGGGATAGTATAAGACAAAGAAATACAACTGTGGATCTACGAAACTTAACCCAGCCATCCAAGATCAGTCATAATATTAATAATGTACAGCCTTTAAGGTTTACACAATTTGATACGCCAGAAATATCAAATACACCAGATACATCAGACACGCAATTTAACATCTCAATGCAAATAGACCTATTAGTAGATGAAGAAGAAAAAATCTTTAAACTAATAGAAGATCAAACGCAAATATTATTATTAATAGATGAAGGAAAAAAAACACTACAAGGAACAGAAGATAATTCGAAAGCAATGCTATTAATGGACGCAGATATAAAAGTCCTAAAAGCAATAGAGGAACAAAAGCGAATGGCATTTTTAATAGATGCAGAAATACAAGCACTACAAGCAATGCAAAATTCAATCCCAATAATACCATCAAAAAATATACAAGAAGAAATACAGAACCAGACATCAGCCCAAAGAGTCCGTTTGCTACAGGATATTTTACAAAGGAATCCACTAAGTCAATCAAATGAGCAACCCTCTACTTCCCCTTTGCTGGATCGTTTTGATGAGAATTTTAATAAATTTCCGCTCAATATTGAAACGCCACCCGATAATCCGCTTGCTTATCCCTTTAATGTAAGTGAATATAATGATTACACAGGAACGGAACGTGGCGAATGGTATCACATGATGCAATATTTACAGGAATCACTTGCTGAAATCACCAAAGTAAAAGTGCCGTTCATTGGCTTTGATGGCAAACCTGTCGATCAACAGTTTGCTTCGCCAGAATTAACAGGTAATGTACCCGTATTCGACCCCGTTTCTGAAGGCTATAGCTGGATGAACACATCTCCTTATTATCAAGATTATATAGAACAACATATAGAAGGCGAGCATGGCGGAATCCATGATGTCTTTACCCCAAGAGGCTTTCATCCAAGCGACTTTTTTTCAGGAGGTGAAGTTTTTACAGGTGAAACATTATCGCCAACGCCTGTCTATCAATCCAAAGATTTTATTTCGCCAATCAATAACGGGCATCAGCATTAAGGGATTATAAAATTTTAAGCCCTGTTGGCAAACAAAGCCGTGCAATACGGGTATATAGTTCATAAGCATAAGCCCGTTCAAGATATAAAAACACGGTATCGTGACTATTAAGATGGCAGATCATATTCGTTGAATCCATGGGCACTAATGCACAATGATTAATATGTGTGGGCAAGCATGATAAATCTGCAATAATGTTAGAAAGCATATTATAAATATAATACCCATCTAATCTTAGAACTGTCAAAGCGGCTGTTTCATCGTAAATCGCTACATAATTATAAAGATTATAATTGAGACGCTCATACAAAACACCTCGAGCCTCTCCCTCGGTGGTTATAATAAAAGTTGTCTCATTAAGGCGTAAAATTTTACGAGTTCCAGAAATATAAACTTTATTAATTTCTGGAATAATAACCCCTAAAAGTGATTTTAAAATTGGAGCAATATGATGAACATCATCGGGTGTATATAGGATAATTTTTGCAACAGAAATATCTTTTTGATGTGATAAAGTATAACGGGCTTTATGCTCTTTTAATGAGCCATAAGTACCTGCTTTAACAAGATTATCAATCGGTGAGCATATGGCAAGATAAGACATACTAAGCGACCTCTTGAATTTTTGACATTTTATCTGAGATAATTTTAACTTGCATCTTACGCTTCTTATCTTTGCTTAGGACTGAAACAATTTTATTTTCCCATTGTGTAAAGTCACCCTTTAATAAGGTTGGCACAACATATTGATCGTGATAGGGGCTGAAGATTTTTGTCGATAACAAAATACCTTCTGGATTTTCATTGTGATGGGATATTTTATCTTGGTGGACTGTTCCGCCTTCAAGTGACGTTTCTTGAACTGCAAGCGCAATCGCAAGTGCTTGAGTTGTGAATAATTCTTGATGTTGCTTCATAATATCACAATCGAAGGGTTTATCAAAAATAGCCCCAGCCTCAAGAGCAATCATGTTGTAAATTGGCTCGGAGAAAGGGGGCAACTGAAACTGTTCCTGTGTTAGCTTATGATAAAAAGCGGCTGCAGCATCACTACTAATTAATAAATCAATATGGGGGATGTCATAGCGTTCATAATGTGCAAAGCGTAATTGTATGTTTTCAATCCATAAATTAGGCGTATTTTTAGGGATTGATACAAGCTTCATTTTAATAAGTGTTTCAAAGACAGATTGTGCTTGTGCCCCAACAAGTTGGATATATGACCAGCTTTGATGAATGGCGTTCAAGATAACTCTAAGCTGACGATTTGTGTTATAAAAACTTTGTATTGATTGCGTGGTTTTTGCCGTTTTCGGTGTTATTAAGCAAAATTTATGCGTGCCACATCGTATTATTAAAGGTGGATTTTTGTGCCGTTCGTTATTAATAAAATAATGCTTACCAACCTCGACTGTTTTGAGTGTGCTTGACTCATCTATGTTATCGAGAAATTTTTCAAGAAAATCAAGACTATCAGGCCCTGAAATATCAAAAATATCATAATTATTGAAGCTACGAATGCCAGCACTAGACTTTATTGTATTATAATAATTATGAATTTGTGATGCTTGCATAGCACAATCAGGTGTAATGATATTATCAAATTTATCCATTTGATGTATTTCATAATAAGGGGCAATATGCGGTTTAGGAAAACTAGCAACAGAAATATTATTCATGATGCTGTCGGTATCTGAAAAACTAATTTTAGCCAATCGGAGGATAATTTTTTGATAAAAATTGTGAATATCTTGAGGCTTTAAGTTGTAAATATTTTGTATTTGAAGCAATAAAACACGAATAGACCAATGATTATTGCAAAAATTATGATCTTGTTTAAGGGTATCTAGGATTGCTTCTGGTGTATCATGTTGATATAAAAGCTGAATAAAATCATTATAATAGATATTTTGAGGAAATATAATGTTTTCCTTGGAACATAAGCGATGTACGTCATAAATTTCAGGACATGACCAATTTATTTTACTACTAATGTCAGTATCACAGGCTGAATCTGGTTCATTATTTTTTTGCAAGTTTAGTTCTTTTACAAAATCATGACACAGGTCAGACATTGAAATCGTGTCTTGTTTTGCCCCCTGATTATGACATAAATCATATCCCATCATTGTAATTTGATCGGAAAATATATTTTTAAAATCAGGCTTTAGAGCGATTTTTTCTACGGATGACACGGTTGTTTTAATAGTTTCAGGAATACTATTTAAAAGGGAAACATCTAAGTCATAGCCCGATGAATGGAGTAATAAGCTACATTCTATTGACTTTACAAGCCCCTCTTTGTTGCCTGAAATAGACTGAAATGTAATGCTTTCGATGCTTGTTTTACCACTTGCTTGTGTGACAACATAGCCTGCATATAGTTTGTAACCCGCTTTTTCAGCATTAATCATGGCAGGTGATTTGACAGGGCGTATATCAATAATTGCATTTACGTTGCTTGGTGTAATTTCACCAAGAGATAAAACATCGTATGCCATATCGTTGGACACGTAAAGAGTCATATTTTTATTGGGTATTAAGCCAAATTTCAAATATAAATTAATATATTCACGACAGCCCATAATTGCGGATAATTGGTGCCCTTGAAATAAAAAGCCCATTTCCTGTAAATTAGGAGAAAATACTATTTTTCTTGCATTCAGTACTAATAGCTGAAGATTTTGATGATTGTGATGTGTATTTGGCATATTATCGCCATAGCTATAGGCACGATTAAGGGCAATAATTTGACCCTTCGCCCCTTTTTTATCATGATGTAATGCAAGATCATTTACATTAAGAATTTTGATATTAGGATGACTATCAATTTTATTTTTCAAATTTTGTGATAATATTTGTAGTTCTAATTGATTGAATATGTGCCATGCATCATCTTTTTGTGTATGACACATGATGACTTGTAGACCCATATTTGCATATATTAACGCAGCTTGACGGGCAAAAATATTGGTACTGGTAAAAATAACATCAGTATGAAAATATGATTTTTCTATGTTGAAAATCATATTAGAAGTCATTTTTTTTACGGCTTCGGATGTTTGATTGGGATTGATTATGGTATTGGTAATATCATGTGCATGTATGGGATAGATTGCCTCTGGGATGGCTATGTGGGGTGATAATATTTTTGATAATGCGCGTATTTTATCTTGAATACGGGGCTTATTGGTTTGGGTAAGCTTGAGACCATCGACCATTGAAAAATCACGCATGGCTACTGAATATTGTCCGTTATCGGTGCAAATATCTGTAATGGCGTGATAAAGATTAGAAGCAGATGCAAGAATATGCCCTGTTTTTGATCGCCCATGATTAAAAATATTATTGGCAAGAAAAGCAGATTCAAGTGTGTCGCCAGCAAGTGCAGAATAAGTTTTACCATCAAAGGTAAATTTTATAGCCGTATCAGGCTTATTGAGGCTGCCCCCCTGGCTTAATCGTTTAAAAATACGATTCATTGTTGATTCTCCACTGGCATACCTTATTGGCAAACCTTTTGCAATTTGTCGATATATAAGCTTTGTTATTGTGGAATAGTAACCCTTATACGTCAATAGCTTGTTTTAACTTTTGCTGACATTAGCACATAATTTTCTAAAATATCGATAAAAATTTTATCTTACTATGAATTTAATTGCAAAAGATTCGCATTATGCTAGTGTGCGAGGCTAAGATAAAGCATTTTTGTATCAAGTTTTAATATTTCACACGGTATCATTTATATGTCACGAATCAAAAGTTTATTCTCTATTGCTTCTCTTGCTGCATTGTCAGTAATTATGCTTGTGGGTTGTAACGAAGATAGACCTCAAGAAGCACAAGAGAAAACAACAACAGAACAGCAAGAAAAAAAACAAAAACAGCAAGTAAATGTTTATTCTGCACGATTACCTGATTTGATTGAGCCAATTTTTAGCGTCTTTACCAAGAAAACAGGCATTAAGGTTAATTTTATTTTCCTTAAGCAAGGCATTCTTGAGCGGTTAAAATCTGAAGGCGAATTTACGCCTGCCGATCTTGTTTTGGTCTCAGATATTGGCAGTATTCACGATATTGTTAATGCCAAGCTGGTGAGACCGATAAAAAGTGAGATTGTCACAAAAAATATTCCTGAACATTATCGTTCGAGTAAAAATTTATGGGTTGGGTTAACGGGCCGTATTCGTATGCTTGTGCGTACGTCAAAAAAATTACCGATTAATATTACAGGCTATGATGCCCTTAGTGATCCTGCCATGAAGGGGCGTGTGTGCACACGCTCGCTCACGCATCCCTATAATGTTTCATTGGTCGCAAGTTACCTTAATGAGCACACAACCGAGGAAACGCAAATATGGTTAAAAGGGTTTTATGAGAATTTATTTGATAAACCATCGGGCAATGATAGTGGTCAAATTGATTTAATTGCTTCTGGCCTGTGCGATCTTGCACCTATTAATCATTATTACTATGAGCGTATGCTGAAAGTCGATAAGAAACTGCCGACAAAGGCCCGCCTTGTATCCCTGGAGGACATGACAGATGGTATTTATGCTAATGTTTCAGGCATTATGCTATCGAAATATGCACAAAATACCGATAATGCCCTCAAGCTAATTGAATTTATGACCAAGCAAACAGCGCAAAAAATATTTGCTGAGCATGATCTTGAATTTCCATTAAATCCCCATGTTGCAGCAAAATCTGAAATTTTTAAATCAGGTACCGATAATATTGCCTCTATTCCACTTGATGAAATTGCTGAAAATCGTCAAGAAGCCCTAGAGTTAATTTATAAAATCCAAAAATAACTTTTAATCAATGGCATAAAGTAGAGTGGCTTGAAAACCACCTAGTTTTTGTGAAGCGGCAGGAATGACATCACCGCCTTTATCACGGGCAATGTTACGGATTATAGATAGACCAAGCCCCAAATGCTCGCCATGATTATGAGATAAAGTCCGAGAAACATTGTCAGAATAAAATGGATCAAAGATTTTCTCGTAATTTTCGACAGCAACGCCAGTGCCATTATCTTCAATGATGCATTTAACAAAGCGACCATGTTTATTATGAGATATTGATAATGTCAGTATAATAATTGTGCCATAGCGTTGTGCATTAGAGAGTAAATTAAGAATACAGCGTATAAAGCCATGTTTGCGAATTAAAGTGTTACCCTGAAGATTGCCCTGAACATCACAGTGTAATGTGCATTGAATATGATGTTTAACATGTCGCCCAATCAGCGTATCAAGTTCCTCTTTGATATTAACAAGGGTCAAGGCTTCATCTTTGATTGCATTAATAAAGTTTAGATAAGAATCAAGAATAGCAGCCATGTGGTTGACATCGGATTTTAAATTATCTACGGCTTCATCGGGCGGCATTAGGGATAATTCAAGTTTTAATCGGGTTAAAACTGTACGCAAATCGTGACTAACGCCCGCAAGCATCATGGTGCGTTCATTGATAAATGTATTAAGGCGACGACGCATTTTAATAAATTCAAACCCCGCACGCCTAATTTCAATCGCACCCGATGAGTGAAAAGAAAAATCATCATCACCATGGCCAAATGCCTCAAGTGCTTGTGATAAATGTAAGATTGGGCGTATTTGATTTTTTAAAAATAATGCAGCAATGAATGCCATTATAATGGCAGTCACCAATGACCAAACAGGTAAAAAATGCCACTTACCACTTAAAAATTCTTTGCCGTAAGCCTTTAAAACAAGTTCTTGGGCTTGATTAAACGGAATGATAATGAGGTAGGTTTGATTTTGTTGATGTTCGCATATTTGAGCATTCGGCTCGTAGCGTCTAAAAAAAAATGTGAATTGCTTGATAATATACGAGTTTAAGTTACATGATTTGGTTTTGTCAGGTGATATATCTTGTAAATGATATTGCCGACCAAGCGATAATGAGAAATCTTGTAAAAAGGAAATGTCTTGTTTTTTTTCAAAACTTGTTCGCACATAACTAATTTCCGAGGCAATACGCCGGGCCGAAGATTGCAAACGATCTTCAATATGATATTCATAAAACACATAACCCATAACCGCTTGAAGCACAATTAAGGGCGTAAGCAAAATCAGCATGCTTCTTCCTAGAAGACTTTTAGGAAGAAACTTTGCAATGACATTAAAGACCTTAAGCATATTAAGTGCCTTAAATTTTAGGCTGCATCATAAGCAACAATTGGGATGTTTTTATGAATCCATCCGTCACCCTGAGGCCCGCCATTCATGCCTTCAGCGACATCAAAAACAAAATCATAACCCTGATCGTGCAAGGCTTGGCAAACCCGTGCGGAACGACCACCAGCCGCACAAATAATGCCGATTGGTTTTGTTGTATCATTGGCTGTTAGGTCTTGTAATTTTTTTAAAAAATCAGCATCATCCATTGTCAGTGCAACAGCCCCTTTGCCAATGCCCGTGGCTTGCCACTCGTCAATGCGTCTGATATCGATTAATAATAATGTATTATTTTGGGCTTTTTCAAATGCTTGCTCGGATGTTAAAGTACGATCTTTCATAAGAATATTTCCTTTTGTGTTTACAGAATATGTTTGAAAACCAATATATGCATATCATATTTTGGCGATTGCTTCAATTTTGATTATTTTTCGTTAAAAGCAATTTCAGGGAATTGTTTGCGTAACATACCAATGCGTCTTAAATCGGTTGAGAAATGAATATTCGTAAGCATTTCTTCTTCATTAAAATCCTGTTGACTGACGTGCGATAAGCGATGTAAGGCGGCAATGACTTCGGCCTGTATCACTGGAATAGTACTGTGATAGGCTTGTTTATATTGCCCCAAGAAATCATCAATTTTTGTCAGCACTTTATCGGTATCTTGATTTGTTTTTGCAGAACATAAAACATAATCTTGTTCACGCTTTTTGGCATCATCACAGATGGCTTGTAAAGTATCTATGGGGCAAATATCAATTTTATTAAAGACCTCGATGATAGGAATATGACATTCTTCATCAAGAGAATTAAGGACTTTATTGACATCTTGGCATTGTAGTTCTGTTTCATTAGATGCAATATCACGGACATGAAGAATAAGATCAGCCGTTAAGACCTCCTCAAGAGTTGCCCGAAACGCCTTAACCAGCTGTGTTGGCAAATTAGAGATAAATCCCACAGTATCGGATAAAATAACTTTGTCGCCTGACGGTAGCTTTAACGTGCGTAACGTTGGGTCAAGCGTTGCAAACAGCATATCAGCCTCAAGCACGGCACTGTTTGTTAATTGGTTAAATAGGGTCGATTTACCCGTATTTGTGTATCCTGCAAGCGCAATAATGGGGTAGGGCACTTTTTTACGGGCATAGCGGTGTAATGTGCGTGTTTTAACAACATCACCAAGCGCACGCTCGATTTTGATAATTTTTTCGTCAATCATCCTGCGATCCGCTTCTTTTTGCGTTTCCCCAGGGCCACCTATAAAGCCACCACCGCCACGTTGTCTTTCTAAATGAGACCACGCTTTGACAAGACGACTTTTTTGATAATTCATTTGGGCAAGTTCAACCTGTAACTTACCTTCTTTTGTTGCAGCGCGTTGACCAAATATCTCGAGGATAAGACCAATACGATCAAGAATTTTAACGCCCAAAGCTTTTTCAAGATTACGCTGCTGTATGGGTGAGACATGCCAATTGATAACAATAAGCTCTGCTTTATGTAAGGTCACAAGGTCTTGGATGCCCTCAAGCCGATCATCAGAGAAAATTTGCCCAGCATTAATTGACCGCAACTTTATTGCCTCTTGGTGGCAAATTGTAAGATCAATAGCACAGCACAATGTAACCGCTTCCTCAAGGGATTGTTGAGGTGTGCGATGCATTTCATGAGTATGCTCACTGTTATATGATCTTGAAGAATCATATAGATGATAGACAAGAATAGGTGTCATAAAAAAACCGTAAAAAGAATTATACTTCTTCTTTATCGTCTTTTTCATCTTCTGGCATTAAAGAAATGGGTTGTGATGGCATTATTGTTGAAACTGCGTGTTTATAGACCATCTGCGAGATACCATCTTTGCGTAATAGCAGACAAAAATTATCAAACCATGTCACAATGCCTTGTAATTTTACACCATTCATTAAAAACACAGTGACTGGTATTTTTGTTTTACGCACTTGATTCAAAAACGTATCTTGTAAATTATTTTTTTCAGCCACGGATTAACCCCATTTTTATTATCATTATAACAACGCTGATATGCTTGTTATTCATGATCTAATTTAACCATAATATAGTAAAAAAAAAATTAATATTTTATCTGTTTAATATCAAGGCCTTAGGGGGTGGTTTTAAAAAAAAACAGTAAAAAGTGATTCTTATTAAAGGATAAAGTGAGGGGATTCTGATGCCCGGTTCCCCTCGAACCGCGCCTAGCTAAGGCAAATGCTAGCTAGGAGTTTGTGAGCGAAAATTGTTGCCGAATAAGCAACGCATTTCTTATGCTGCTAGGGCAACTTCGTCATTTCTGACAGAGTTGTCGTTTGCAGCGTTCATCACTGGCCTGTTTGAATTGGCAGTTGTGAATAAAGTCTAATAACGGATAGCACAATCCCGAGACAAAGGTAACGCCTTTAGACAGCCGTCTAGCCTATTTCGTCCCCATAAATAATAATAGAAAATATTATTAAAATGGTGGAGACGCCGGGTACCGCCCCCGGGTCCGACATGTGTATTACACGCCCGTTTATGTCTATAGTTCCCTTGCGAACAAGGTAACAATTTGATTATAAGGGTATTTTATAAAAAAACAATGAATTTATACGAAAAATACCCTTAATTATTATTAAGGGTATTTGGGATAGGGAATAAAGTGTAAAAATTATGATTTTTTACGGATACCAAAGAATAAACCAAGTGCTGAAAGCATAACAAATAAACCAACAGGCTCGGAGGCAGGTGTTGATGGGGGCGTTGGGATTATAACTTCAGTTGTCGGTTGTCCTCTAAAATCAGAAACATTATAGATACTACCAATTGCATAATCTGTAATTGCACCAGTATTGTCATAAGTAAATTCAGTATCAAATCCACCTTTAAACCAAACACCTGCATTTTCGTCAATTGCAAATGGTGTGCCGCCATTATTGATTGCAAGTTGGTTTACACCTGATAAATCAACTTCATATTGTTGACCATTATTAGAAATTGCTCCTGTAAAAGAACCCAGAAAATTTTCACTGAAAACATTTGAAGCAAGAGGCTCACCATTACCATTGGTATAAGAATAGGCTGATATAATGTTGTTATCAACATCACCGATTAACTGAACACCACTGTTAGGAATATTACCGTTAGTGACAACCATACCCCATGAATCGCTGTTATCTCTAAGGACAAAAGAGGATGAAACAAAATTCGAGCCTGTATCATAAACAAGTTGAAAGTTGTTATCTTGAATACCAAAGGTTTGTGCACTTGATAGGGTTACAGTTAAAAGTAATGCACTGATTGTAGATAGAAGTGTTTTTTTCATAATAAAGGAAGTTCCATTTAAGTATTGATTTAAAAAAATTGATTAAAATATAATGATTATGATTTGCGAACTCTAAAGAATAATCCAAGAGCTGAAAGCATAATCAACAAGCCAGCAGGCTCGGATATTGAGGAAGGTGGGTTATGCGTAGGCGTTACAACTGTTGTTGTTTTGTTAGAATAGTCAATATTGTTTTTGAATTCATGCGCTGTGTATGAGGCAATAGAACCATCTGCATTATAGTCAATTGTTGCGTCAACGCCTTGTTTAAACCAAACGCCTGAATTATCGCTGATTTCGAAAGGTGAACCGCCAAGATCAGTTGATTTTTGATTAACATCAGCAATGTTAATATTAAAACCATAGCTATCACCATTTTGCGTTAAAGCACCTTCAAAACGCCCAAGAAAAGTACCCGTTTGGTAGTTATTTTCATTTTGCCCAGGTGTATAGCTATAAGCTGTAATGATATTGCTATCTAGATCACCAATAAGTTGTACATTATTGCCATTGCCAGGATGTGGGCCATCTGTAACAACCATCCACCAACTATTATGTGCACGGTTAAGTGATCCATCTGGTTTGACAGGGATTACATAATTTGCCACAATATCACCATTAACATTATTGTAGCTAAGGGAGAAGATTTTATCATCATCCGTAGTATTTGTGGTGTAAGTATTAGCATTCACATACAAACTGGTCGATAACAGGATTACTATAAATATTGAAATTCTTTCAATAAGATTCCGTAGCATATCAATTCCTTTAATAAGATATATTTTGCAACGATATAGGTTTTTTAATGATTTGTAAAGGATAAAATACATATTGCATTATATTTATGTGTTTTTTTTGTTTTATAAAACAAAATCACTATATGGTACTATATAAACGCACATATTAAAATATTATGCCAAGTGATCTTGTATTAAGTTTTTGGCCGCTGCAAGTGCTTCATCGGTAATAGTTGCCCCAGAAAGCATACGGGCAATTTCATTGTGACGGCTTTGCCCCGTTAGGGATTGGATAACGGAAAATGTTTGATGATTATGCACTTGTTTTTCAATATGAAAGTGCGTATCGCCCTTAGCTGCGACTTGTGGGGAATGGGTTATCACAATTAATTGACCAATTTTTTGTGATAAATCGCGTAATTTTAATCCTACTGCCTCGGCAGTTGCACCACCAACGCCTCGATCAATTTCATCGAAAATGAGACAGCTATAATTATCAATAATGGCCGATTTTGCACTCAGCATAAAGCGTGATAATTCACCGCCCGAAGCTGTTTTATGCAATTCACCAAATGCCATGCCTTGACTGGTTGCAAGCTCGAACAAGACCTTGTCAGAGCCATATTGTGACGGCGATGCTGGGACAAGAGTAATACGAAACTGGGCGTGCTTCATGTTTAAATCATGCAGCCCCGCAGTGATTTTTTTCTCAAGAAAGGGGATATGGGTTAAACGGTTTTGACGTAAAATATTGGCTTTTTGTGTGTAGTCATCAAGCGTATTTTGATACGCTTTTTCAAGAGCATCGAAATTGGCTTCACTATTGTCGATTTTTTCAAGCTTTGTTTGAAACTCAGAGTAAAGATGCGCCAAATTATCAACGCTTACATGATGTTTACGAGCCGCTGCCCTGAGGGCAAACAGCCGTTCCTCGGTATCATTTAACAAATTTGGATCAAATTCAAGCGTTGCATTAAAGCGTGACAAAGCCTGCACTGCACCGCTAATATGCTCAAGTGCTTGATTAAGGCTTGTGGTAATAGGCGGCAAGTCAGTGTCAAAACTAGATTCAAGACCTGAGAGGTTTTTAATACTCTGCAATAAAATGCTCTCAATACCGCCGCCATCATAGGTAAGGCTTTGCTCGATGCTTTGTAATTGGACGGCATTTTTCTCGATATTCATCATGGTGGTACGGGTTGCAATCAGCTGATCTTCTTCACCAATTTGCGGATTAAGACTGGATAGTTCCGCCACGACATGATTTAAATAATCTTTTTCCCTTAAGGCATTTTGCAAGGCAATTTTTTCGGACTCAATTTGTTTTTTTATTGAATCCATCTTATGAAAACTGTTGCTGACGGCTTGTTTAATATCGCTATCAATAATTAAACTATCGAGCATTTTACGAAAACCAGCAGGATTTAAAAAACGATGATCTTCGAATTGTCCAATCATTTGCACATAATAATCCGCAAGATTAGCCAAAAATCCAGCGGTGACCAAGACACCATTAACATAGCATTTTGCAGGTTTGGTTTTGTGCACAATACGGCGAATAATAATTTGGCTATCGGGGGTAATGTCGTATGTATCAAGCAAGGCATTAATATCGGATGAGTGATGTTTGAATGTTAATTCTAGAGTTGATTTATCACAGCCTGTACGCACAAAGCTTGCGTCAGAGCGGCCACCAAAAAGAAAATTCAAGCTTGCAAGAATTGTCGATTTTCCGGCACCTGTTTCACCCGTAATAATATTAAGCCCTTTGGTGAAATCAATGTGCAGATTTGGAAAGACTAAAAAATTTTCAACGGATAAGGTTTCTAACATAGGTTTTCAGAAGATTGCATTTAAGATGTTTTATAACATTGATTTAAAAAAATTGAAACAATTTTACGCTTTGCGTTGCAATTGAAGCAAAAAAAGCCTAAGAAGCACCAATAAATAGATTTTAATTTAAAAGGTAAGTATATGCAATATCGGGTTGCTGTGATTGGTGCAACAGGCAGTGTTGGGCGTGAAATGTTGAGTATTCTTGCTGAGCGTAAATTTCCATATTCTGAAGTGTACGCTATTGCGTCACGTCGCTCGATGGGAACTGAGGTTTCTTTTGGCGATAAAGTATTAAAATGCCAAGACATTGAACAATTTGATTTTTCTAAGGTTGACCTTGTTTTAATGTCAGCAGGTTCAGAAGTTGCTAAGTTATGGGCGCCGAAAATCGGTAAAATGGGTGCAATGGTAATCGATAATTCATCATTTTGGCGTTATGATAGCCGTGTACCTTTGATTGTCCCCGAGGTCAATCCTGATGCGATTGTAGATTGCAAAAACATGAATATTATCGCTAATCCCAATTGCTCAACCGCGCAGCTTGTGGTTGCTCTTAAGCCTTTGCATGATTTCGCCAAAATTAAACGGGTTGTTGTGTCAACTTATCAATCAGTATCGGGTGGCGGCAAAGAAGCAGTGGATGAATTATTCAGCCAAACACGTGCCGTATTTGTGGCCGATCCTGTGGAATCCCATGTTTTCACTAAACGGATTGCATTTAATGTTATTCCTCATATCGATAGCTTTATGGCAGATGGATACACCAAAGAAGAATGGAAAGTATTGGCAGAAACGAAAAAAATGCTTGATAAAAACATTGCCGTTACCTGTACTGCCGTGCGTGTACCTGTGTTTATTGGTCATGCCGAAAGTGTGAATATTGAGTTTGAAAATCCAATCACCGACGATCAAGCCCGTGATATTCTTGAAGAAGCCGAAGGTATTCTAGTCACTGATCGTCGTGAAGATGCTGGCTATATTACGCCCCACGATTCAGCAGGCGAAGATTCAGTCTTTGTGAGCCGTATTCGCCAAGATAACACTATTGAGAACGGTTTAAATATGTGGATTGTGTCAGATAATCTTCGCAAGGGTGCAGCCCTTAATTCGATTCAAATTGCTGAATTACTTGTTCAAAGAAAATTGCTTCATAATGGCACATGATATAAACCGTGAACAATGTTCCGCCTATGAATTATGTGGTGGATGCTCGTATCAGCATCTTTCGGGATCCGATTATAAGGCATTAAAAATAAATTATTTTAACAATGCTTTTGCCTCGCTTCAGTTAAATGATGCGTGTTATCAGACCCCAATTTTTATTCCGCATCACACCCGAAGACGCACAGCCATTAGTTTTTACAATGATGGTAAAAATTATGTTTGGGGCTATAAGCAAGCCAAAAGTCATAAAATTATTGCCGCCCCCGATTGTGTTGTTGTTACGCCTCTAATTGAAAAAACTATGCCAATTTTGGCAGAATTAATCGAGCCGCTTGTGAAACAAGACATTCAGGTAAAGGCTTATATTACCGAAGCACATAATGGGCTTGATATTCACCTTAAGGGATTAAAAGCACCAAAACCCAAAGCACTTAGTCACTTTAACGAGGTTTTCTTTAAGGCTATCCCCAAGGCCATACGCCTCAGTATTGATGATGATATTATTGGGCAAACACACATGCCTTTGATCGATATTGCTGGTTTTCAAATGCCATTACCGCATGATGTTTTTTTACAGCCTTCTCAGCAGGGGCAAAATATTTTGATTGAAAAAGTCATGGCAGGGCTTGGTAAAACAAATAAGAAAACCAAGATCATTGATTTATTCTGTGGTCTTGGCACATTTACTTTGCCGATTTCCCAGCAATGCTATGTTGCGGGATATGACAATGCAGGGAATGCGATTGATGCCCTGATTGATATTAAAAAACACGAGAATCTAGATCATCGCCTTGATGTCTTTAAACGTGATTTGTTCCGTGATCCTGTCTCGTTTATGGAATTAAAACAATTCGATATTGCCGTTATCGATCCGCCTCGTGCAGGTGCACAAGCACAAATGGAGCAAATGGCCAAAAGTAGTTTGAAAAAAATTATTTATGTTTTTTGTGATACACAAACTGCCGCCCGTGATTTGAAAATTTTAACACAAAATGGTTTTACAATAAAATCACTGACCGCCATCGATCAGTTTGTTGATAGTCAGCATATTGAGGGTATTGCTATTATTTGCAAATAATTCATAATTTTTTTAATGATTGATCCAAAGGCTTTTTTGTCGGAATTTTTCAACAAAGGCACGATGTGCCAAAAGCTCTTCTTCGGTTAAAAAATTTTGTAAAGTGCGTGGACGCTTTAAGGAAATTTGTGGCGTTTGCACATTGGCAGTTTTTATTGTGGCGGTATCGGAGGCATCGGTTTGGTCATTTTGCGATAGAGCCGATTCTGTGTCATTAAACATAAGACTTGGTGAGCGTCCTTCGCAAAGATTTAAATAAACCTCAGCCAATAATTCTGTATCAATTAACGCGCCATGTTTGGTTCGATCAGCAAGGGAAATGCTAAAGCGTTTGCAAAGGGCATCGAGCGTTGCGGGCGATCCAGGGAATTTTTTGCGGGCAATCAGCAGCGTATCAATAATTTCATTTTGATCTAATAAGGGTTTTTTCGCCCATCTTAATTCGGTATTTAAAAACTTCATATCAAAAGCAGCATTATGAATCACAAGCGGCATATCGCCAATAAATTCAAGTAAATCGTCGGCAATTTGGGCAAAATATGGCTTGTCACGCAAAAACTCATCGCCTAAGCCATGCACATTAAAGGCGGCTTGGGGCATTTGACGATTTGGATTGACATAGCGATGAAATGTGTTGCCTGTTGGCAGATAATTTTCAAGCTCGACGCAGGCAATCTCGCACAGGCGATCACCTTTTGCAGGGTCAAAGCCCGTTGTTTCAGTATCAAGACAAATATGACGCATTAAAAATCTTTTTCTTTTGCTATAAATTTGTTACTTTATTATCATAATCTTCTTGAAACTCCAAAGGTTTATCAGTTCTATGCAAAAAATTGTACTCACGGGCAATATTGGCTCGGGCAAATCAACCATTGCCACCATATTTAAACGTCACAATGTGCCCTTATTCGATGCTGACCAAGCCATCACAGATATTTATCAAAATAATCAGGATTTTAAAACGGCATTGCAGAATATTAATGCTGATTTTGTCATTAAGGGTGCTGTGTGCAAAAAGACAATCATCAAGTACCTTGATAAAAATCCAGACTTTTTAACAATTCTTGAAACATTATTATATCCGCTGTTAAACGATCAGCGACAGATATTTATTCAAAATAATCAGGCATCACCCAT
>JBLHTX010000003.1:0-42101 GCA_047627635.1 Alphaproteobacteria bacterium
ATCAAGCGTTTGTGAACGATCCGATAAACGGGTTTGAATATCCAGCGTTACGCCCCGATTAAACAAATTACGCCATTGATTGCCCGCACTAAAAATAAAGGCTTCGGTATCAGAAACCCCAAAACCATAATTAAAGGTCCGATGCTTGCGTTCATTGACTTGATAAATCACATCGACAACGGCAACGCCCTCGGCATTTTTTTTATGCGGATCAATTTCATAATAAATATTATCAAATAAATTGGTATTAATCGCTTCCTTAATGGTGGCATTAATGTCTTGCTCGGTATAGCAAGCCCCTTTTTCATATTGAAGCAGTGGCTTAAAAAAATCGAGGTGAATATTTTCAACGCCATCAAACCGACTTGTACCAAACACAGAAGAGGGAGAAACACCCACATCGAAAATAATATCAGCTGTTTTTTCAAATTCATTTAATTTTACAATATGCTTCACACGTTTAATGTAACGACATTCTGTACCCGTTAAAAATTCAAGAATGTTTTTTTCAGCCTTAACCAGCTTGTGGCCATCGAATAGATCATCTTTGCGGATTTTAATGAGGTGATAAGGCGTGAACACACTTGATGGTTCATCAATTTCAATCGATGAAACTTTATATTGCTGTCCTGCATCAATGGTAATGTTATAAATATTATTGGGTTCATTATAGGTAAGATTCAAAAAAGCATCAAAATAACCCTCAAGATATAAAAGGCTTTTCACCTGCTTCTCGATTTTAATGGGATTAAAGACAAGGTTTTTTGATTCTAGGATTGTTTGTAAATCAGGGTTTTCTTCGATATTCTCTTTTAAGCTATCTGTAACACCAGCAATGACCAAATCAGGAGTCTTGTTGGCATGTGATGCCGTTAAAGACAACACGAAAATAAAAATGAGGAATAGGATTTTATGAAGCATCACTTGAGTTTTTATTGAATAATTATTAGGATTAAAGAATTAAAGACTGTAAATATCATATTTAAAAGATGTAAGGCAATTTAGATTTACAGATAATGACATTATAGAAATAATAGCATATTCATCGACAAAAAAGCAAGGGATCGACATAGGCATTGATATATAAGGGTTTTTGACTATAAATTTGTTATTTTATAAAGAATACGCAAACTTTTTTAATTTTTATGAAAAAAAACGCAAACAATGCTTGTAGTTTTATATTTTATGAATTATAAGATCATTATGCATTAAATTGACAATGCGGGCGTAGCTCAGGGGTAGAGCACAACCTTGCCAAGGTTGGGGTCGAGAGTTCGAATCTCTTCGCCCGCTCCAATTTTCTTGATAACAAGATATTGGAGCGTGACAAATAAAACAATCATTTTTCATTAATATATGTCTTTAGAGATACTGAATATTCAAAAAAATAAAGATTAGATTACGATTAGATTGCTTTGCCTGCTAATGCAGACTTGTAATACAAAATCGCAATAACAGAGCTTTATCTTCTTAATATTAATCATCATCACACTGCGATGCGGCAATCGTCAATAATAAACTGAACGCCATTACTTGTGTGATATGTATCATGTTTAAGACTTCCGATAATATCAATCTTATTTTTCTTATTCAGTAAAATATCACCAACTTCATTGCCAATACAATTAAAACAAATCGCATTTAAGGAGGCTCGGTTTTGATCCATTAATTTTAAACGAATATGTTTATCGTTAATGGGCTGCATATAAGTAATGGTTAAATTTTCCAGACCAAATGTCGGTGATGGGTTTTCAACACCGAACGGCGCAAGTGCCTCTAGTGCAACTAATAAGCCTGTATTTGCGGCCGTAATTGACAAGACAGCGTCAACCTTAATTTTTTTATAAGCACCATGCGTAGCAACATCATTGCCCAAAGCTTGATTAAAATAAGCACGCAATGCAGGTATATTATCGCCCTGCACTGTGAGTCCAGCAGCAGCTTTATGGCCGCCCCCTGCCTCAAGGATGCCATCTGTGACAGCTTGTTTAACCGCATCACCAATATTAACACCCGATATTGAACGTCCCGATCCTTTGAAAACGCTTTTATTATCCGCATCGCCCCCAAGCACAAAGCACGGCCGATAAAACATATCTTTGATTCTAGATGCAACAATGCCCACAACGCCATGATGCCAATTATGGCTATGGACAATGATAACGGAATCTTGGCTTAAATTTTCTGTTTCAATTTGCTTAAGGGCTTCTTCTTTGACTTGATCTTCAATTGTTTTGCGTTCAAGATTGTATATATTAAGCTCGGCTGCGATTTTTTTTGCGGTTTCTTCGCACTCTGTCGTAAGAAGCTCGAAACCTGCTGAAGCACGACCAACCCGTCCTCCTGCATTAATACGCGGGCCATAAACAAAGCCACAATGATAAGCCGCAATTTTACCCGTAACCTGTGCAACAAGCCCAAGATGATGGAGGCCAATATTATTCCCCGATTCAATCACTTTAATGCCTTGTGCCACAAATGCCCGATTAAGCCCAATTAAGGGAGCAACATCGCACACAGTGCCAAGCGCCACCAAATCAAGCAGCATCATAAGGTTTGGCTTGGGGCGGCTATCGATAAAATAATTTTGTTGCTCGAGGTAACGCACCAACGCCACCGAAAATAAAAAACACACACCTGCTGCTGTTAAAATACCCAATCCAGATAAATCATCAGCGCGGTTAGGGTTTACGGTTGCTTCGGCCCCTTGTGTATCGCCATCGGTTAAATGATGATCCAGAATGATTGCTTGCAGACCGTTTTCTTTTGCTTGCATCATCACATCGGGGGCACTAGAGCCACAATCCACGGTGATAATAATATCAGCACCCTTGTCTTTTAGCTTTAAAAAAGAATGAATATTTGGGCCATAACCCTCGGTCATACGATCGGGGATATGCACAAAACACACAGTTTGCAACGCATTAAATAACCGATACATAATGGCGGAAGATGTACCGCCATCAACATCATAATCACCAAAGACACCAATTTTTTTACCACTAAGCATGGCATCTGCGACAATTTTTACGGCTTTTTCCATATCTTTTAAATGATACGGGTCGGGCATTTCATGCTTTAATTTTGGTGCTAAAAACTTCTCAGCTTGCAAGACATTAATACCGCGAGCGCATAGAATATGGGCAATTTGTGGCGGCAAGTCATAGCTTGTGGCAATTTGCTGTACCAGCTTATGCTCCGAGGTTAAATAATCCCAAACGGCACCCCCTGCTGATAAAGTGGGTGCGTGCTTTTCATCGGTCTTTTGGGCTATTGCTGTCATGGGATTTAATCTCTTGCCTGATATTATATTATCAAAAACTATATACCATATTTTTCAGATGATACCAATAGACGATTATATGTTAGGGCAGACTTGTTTACAAAACATAAAAACGCTATAGAGATATTATGGACACTGTTAATATCATTAAAAATCATTTGTTAAATAATGGCTTTGATCAAGTCAAGGCTATTGCTAAAAAAGATTTCCCCAATATTGCATCACAGCTACATCCTTGGCTAGAGGCAGGCTATCACGGTGAATTGCATTGGTTAATTAATAATGCACAAAAACGCGCCTCGGCAGCTTATATTTGGGATCAGGTACAATCAGCGTTTGTTGTTACCCTTAATTATGCCCCCGAAACCGATCCACGCCCCGATTTTGACCGCAATGACCGCACTTATGTTTCGGTATATGCTCGTAATAATGACTATCATGATATTATGAAAAAA
The DNA here is from genome assembly GCA_047627635.1 of Alphaproteobacteria bacterium. Classification (GTDB taxonomy): domain Bacteria; phylum Pseudomonadota; class Alphaproteobacteria; order JBCCNR01; family JBCCNR01; genus JBCCNR01. The sequence goes on from JBLHTX010000003.1 coordinate 3,739, forward strand.
CGCCTTAAGCAAGTAACAACCGAACTTAAAGGTATTGTAAATTGCCGCTTTTTTGTTGATACTGCTCCCATTGCCGAGAAGCCAATTGCCCAAAAAGCAGGATTAGGATGGCAAGGTAAGCATACGAATTTGGTTTCTCGTGAGTTTGGTTCATGGACTTTCTTGGGTGTTTTACTAACCGATTTGGTACTTGATAATTCTGACGCGCCCGAAATTGACCATTGTGGGTCTTGCACAAAATGTCTTACTGCGTGTCCAACCGATGCCTTTACCAAGCCTTATGTTATGGATGCGCGTCGATGCATCAGCTATTTAACGATTGAATATAAAGGGTATATCCCCGATGATTTAGCCGTAAAATTTGGCAATCGTATTTATGGCTGCGACGATTGTCTTGCGGCATGTCCATGGAATAAATTTGCGAAGGCCTCCCATGAAATTGGCTTTAAAGCACGCAGTATTAGTGACAATCCCCCTTATGAAACATTGTTAATGCTGACCGAAGAAACATTTCGCCAGCAATTTTCAAAAAGTCCAATTAAACGGATTGGCTATGAACGCTTCATAAGGAATGTCTTAATTGCGGCGGGAAACTCGAAAAATCCAGCCCTTATACCTTTTATCAAGCCTTATGGTCACTCAGATAATGAAGTTGTTAAAAAAACAGCCTTATTTGCCTTAAATCGTATTCAAGATAATTAGACCTTATAAATCTATTATTCTATTATTCTGTAGAAATCTATTCTTCTGTGCGTTGCTTGAGTGCTGCTTTGCGTTTTAATAAATTTGCTTGTAGGGATTTTTTTAAAGCATCTTTTGCAAGTATCTTTTTGTTATCACTACTGACGTCAGTTGGTGATTGATTGTTTGTATCATTTTGTTCTGATTTATTATTCATAATGTTTAAAGTGCTCGCATATTTTTGTGCAAAGAGATGGCGAATATGGTCTTTTTTATTATTTAATGCACGTTGATAAAATTGTTCTTTTTGTGGATGCATGGGCGGGCCATAAACAGTGCTTGGCTCTGTAAATAAAGCTTTGGTATCGGGTAGCTTAACAAGTAACGCATCCAAGAAAGACAGTTTTTTTGATTGTTGCTTAACCTGAATCACTGCTTTGATGGTATGCTGAAGCGCACCGATTTTTTCTTTTAATTCTAAATGTGTTTCAGCAACATAATCATCATCCGATAAAGTATTGCACACATTATGATCTGACATTTATAATTTAATTCCCTACTTTTATAATAATAACTTATTATATATAATTTTATACTATATTGTATCTAATAATACGCTATTTTACAAGCATTATCACACAATAAATTGAGTTATTTATAAAAAAATACATTTAAATACGCCTTAATAAGGAATTATTAATCTATATCTATTACTATGATTATACGCGTATTATTATTATAAAATTAAAAGGTTGATAATCATGTCACTTATTAGTAACTTCTTTAAAGAAGAATCAGGCGTTGCCGCCATTGAATATTGTCTTATTGCTGCCGTCATTAGTCTTGCTATTATTGGCGCAATGGGAACACTTAGTAGTGAATTAACAGCAAAGTTTGAAGAAATTGCCACGACACTACAAGATGCATCATAATTATAATTTTTTTCTTAATTTAAAGTCGACATTCACAAGTCGACATTCATAAGCTTTTGTGGTAAAATTTAAGCATTATGAAAATTTATGTAAGTGCATTAACGACAGTACGTCAGGCAGTTATTGACTTTGCCCCTTCTTCTATCATCAGCTTTGTGGATCAATTATCCGCAAAGCCTTTTTTTTTACATTATGATAAAAACACCCATCTTGCCCTTGAATTTAACGACATTCACCTTAATATTAATCACATTAATGATACGCAGCGAATTGCGTGTGCAAGGCTTATTCAGTTTTTAACCAATCATCGTGCACATTCCCCCTTATTAATTCATTGTACGCTTGGCATTTCACGCTCTACTGCTGCGGCCTATATTGCCTTAAATTTACATCATCAAAATCAAGAGTTTGAAACTGCACAATATTTACGGGAAAAAATACCGTATGCAATCCCCAATAGTAGCTTAATTGCGATTGCCGATACGCTGCTTGGTCGCAATGGACGGATGCAATCGGCAATTTCATTATTATCTGAACCCAAAATGCAAGAAGTTGGCGGCTGTAAAATGCTCTCGACAGACTTTCTTTAATCGTCTATATTTACGGTTAATTTTGATAATAATAATATTGCAATCATAAAGCAGGTGCTTTGATGTTCCAAGAATTTCCCTATATTGCCGCATTCCTAGGTGGTGCATTAAGCTTCTTATCACCATGTGTTCTCCCTTTGGTTCCCGGGTATTTATCGTATATTGCGGGTATCCGTATGGAAGATGCACATTCTGAAGATAAGGCCATTAAGAAAAAAATGTTCTTTTCAGCCTTATTATTTGTTGCTGGATTTTCATTAATTTTTATTGCCCTTGGTGCAGGAGCATCGGGCATTGCCCCTTTGCTTGCTAGTTATCAAGATATTTTGACAAAAATCGCAGGTATTTTCATCATTATTCTGGGCTTGCATGTATTTGGTTTGTTTAAAATAAGTTTTTTATATCGTGAATTACGCCTTAATCCTGAGATTGACGAAATGCGTTCTGTGCTTACGCCCTTTATTCTTGGGCTTGCATTTGGCCTTGGTTGGACTCCTTGTATTGGTCCTATTCTAGCGGGGGTGCTTGTCCTTGCATCCAACCAAAATACAGTTGCAGAAGGCATGGGACTTTTATCGCTTTATGCGGCAGGCATGGGGATTCCGTTTTTACTTGCGGCAGTCGCCATGAGTAAATTTCAGGCAAAGTCAGGGTTTTTCAAGCGACATTTAGGCGTTATCGAAAAAATTGCCGGGGTTTTTCTTATTGTCACAGGGTTGTTTATTTTTTTAGGTGAATTGCAATCATTTGGCACTTTACTGCTTGACTACTTACCATTTTTAAGTGATTTAGGATAATAAAATACGATGATTACACGATGATTACACGATGATTACACGATGGTGATACGATGATTACACGATGATAAAAAGGAATTTAAGATGACGCAAAATGGTTCAAATCAAATGTGGGGCGGACGTTTTGCCGACAAGCCAGATGCCATTATGGAAGCCATTAATGCATCTATCGGTTATGATAAGCGTCTTTGGTTGCACGACATACAAGGCTCAAAGGCTCATGCAACAATGCTTGCTGATAATAATATTATTTCTAAACAAGATTTAACCGATATTATTAAAGGGCTTAACCAAATTGAAACCGAGATTGCTAATAATCAATTTAACTTCTCCCCTGCCCTAGAAGATATTCACATGAATATTGAAGCACGCCTACGGGAAATTATTGGCACTGCTGCTGGACGTTTGCATACGGGGCGTTCTAGAAACGACCAAGTGGCAACCGATACCCGCCTTTGGTTGCGTGATGCCACAGATCGTATTATTAGCTTACTGGTTCAATTACAAAAAACTTTGCTTGATAAAGCAGAGCACTATCACGATGCTATTATGCCAGGCTTTACCCATTTACAAACTGCACAGCCTGTGACATTTGGTCATCATTTAATGGCCTATTTTGAAATGCTGGAACGTGACAAGGGACGCTTTACCGATATGCGTCAACGGCTTAATCAATCGCCCCTTGGTAGTGCTGCCCTTGCTGGTACGCCTTACCCCATTGATCGTTTTGCCACTGCTGATGCTTTGGGGTTTTGTGCCCCTATGCGTAATTCTTTGGACGGTGTATCGGCACGTGATTTTTCCCTTGAATTTATGGCCGATGCCGCCATTTGCAGCAGTCACTTATCACGCTTCGCTGAAGAAATTGTTATTTGGATGACCCCTCAGTTTAATTTTATCAAATTATCTGATAAATGGACAACGGGTTCATCGATTATGCCGCAAAAGAAAAACCCCGACGCCGCCGAGCTTATTCGTGCCAAAACTGGCCGCATGAATGGTAATTTAATGGCGTTATTAACAATTATGAAGGGTCTGCCTTTGGCATATTCCAAAGATATGCAAGAAGATAAAGAACCTTTATTCGATAGTGCCGATTCAATAGAACTTGTGCTGGCTGCGACACTAGGGATGTTGAAAGAATTAACTGCCAATACGGATTCTATGAAAAAAGCGGCCGAATCAGGCTTTGCCGTTGCCACCGATCTTGCTGATTGGTTAGTGCAGGAACTTGATATGCCGTTTCGTGAGGCACATCATGTAACGGGTGCGATGGTTAAGCTTGCAGAAGATAAAAAATGTATGCTGAATGAGCTTGCCCTTGCAGATATGCAGGCAATTAATGCCAAAATAACCGATGCAATTTATAAGGTTTTAACACCTGAAGCATCGGTAAATGCCCGCACAAGTTATGGCGGAACGGCCATAAGCTGCGTCTTGGCACAAATTAAAGAGCGTAAAGAAAATTTATGCGTATAAACACTCTATTGTTAGCAGTCATAATGCTTGGCTTGTGTGGTTGCGGCATTGATGGCGCGCCACAATCGCCAGCCTATAAAAAATCAGGAAATAATTTTGACGCCTTGCTACCCTTTGGCGATCAAGGAGAACAATCTGCTGATGATACACAAGTAAAGCCTCAACAATCCTATACCTCAATTGGTGATCTGGAACGTATTGGTTATCATTATAATGCAAATTTTGGGCTTGAAAATGATGAGCTTGAAGATGTATTCGAGCGTATTACACCCCAATCAGGGCAACCAAGAAGACGTGCTGCCATTATGGCTTTGCACGATAAAAAACAATAATTCAATTTGTTATATTCTGCAATATTTATCAAGGGTCTGAGAAAATTTTTGAACATCTTTTTTGGAAAAATTCTTGGGCCCACCTGTCTCAACGCCGTCACTGCGTAATTGGTGCATAAAATCACGCATACTGGCGATTGCCTTAATATTACTACTATCATAAAGCTTCCCTCGGGGGTCAATGCCCAATGCGCCCCGTTCAACAATTCTAACCGCTAATGGGATATCAGCTGTGACAACCAAGTCACCCTCTTGACACTGATCGGCAATATAATCATCGGCAATATCGGCGCCATCGGCAACTTGCATAAAACGCACAAAAGGCGATATGGGTAACCGTATAAAACTATTAGCAACAAAAATTGTGCTATGCTGTAACCGCTCAGCAGCACGGCACACAATTTCTCGGATTACTTTGGGACATGCATCCGCATCAATCCATAAGGTCATATATTCCTCAATCATAACTTAGTGTTATGGGTTAAATATCACAAGAGGAATAATAAATCTTTTTTTTCCATAATTATGCTTGCAGTTAGGATTAAAAAAAGCAAGAATAACGCATATTTTCTTGAATCATTCGTCATAGAGCAGCATTTATGGATACTACCCCTGAGGCATATAAAGAGATTTCACCTGATACATCCCCTGATACATTACAGGGGCATCGTCAAAAAGCAGAAGACAAGACAATATCACGCTTGATGTTTAAGTTTCCTAAGTTAACTTATAATATTCAAAGCCGTGGTGATGGTCGTAATTCGTCAAAGCTTGCCTTTAATCATCAAACCATATTAATTTGCAGTATTTTGTCATTAAGTTGGGCGGGGCTTGTGATGGCTTATGGTGCAGGCGTGATTGCAACACTTGGTAACCATGAAATTGCATCTTTTGTGTATGCTTCACTCTCAATGATTATCTTATTTCCAATCGCACTTATTTGGGGCGGATTTTTTGTCTATCATTATGCTAATCAATCCCACAAAGCCAATAGTGCAATTCTTGAAGCCGCCCGTGTTTTAGGAAGCCCAGCACTTGTTGCCGCTGATGACGTGAAAACCTTATCACTTGCGGTGGGGCATGAGCTTAATCAATTACGAGGCTCGATGCGTGACATTGAAGACCGTATGCATGGTATTTCAAAAAACATTGATAATGAAATTAATACATTAAACGAAAGCAGTGACAATCTTCATAAAACTTTATGTGATGTGTCAGGCACTATTCGTGCCGAGCGTGATGCGATTGTTGATTTAATGAAAATTATAAAAACCGAAAATCAAAATGCACACCATTATCTTGCAGAAAAAAATAAAACCCATATTCAAGTCAGCGATACGCCAACAGATGCAATTATAGACCCCCCCAAAGAAACAGGTCAAATTGCAGGCGGTGAAATCACTTATATGGGTGATTTACGCCAACCTGTACCACAAAATGCATCATTAAATGCATCATTAAATGAATCATTAAATGCATCATTGTCGCAGACCAAAACACGCGTCACACACCCAGTCGAAACAGCCCAACCCATACAGCCTGCAACTCAGCAAACAGCCCAAAGCACAGTGCAATCTTCTTATGTTGCCAAGCCAGAAGCCCTTATTTTACGTCGCGAGCGTCAGCTTTATGAAGGGGTATGTGCGTTAACTGTTGATTTAAATCGGGAATTGGGGATTGTCCTGCCACAAGATTTATGGTCACGTTATATGCGCGGCGAGCGTCATATTTTTGCAGACCATTTATTTACAAAACTCACAAATGATTTTATGGCATATCAAGAAAAGCTTGATACCGATAATGTCCGTAAATTATGCAATCAATTTATCTCCCGATTCGAAACATTGCGTGAACGCCTTTTTGATGAGCCAGACATTGCCGTGTCTGAATATCTAGAAAATTCAGGCATTGGCAAAGTTTATAGTGTCTTATCTGTCGAATATGTTTGAGAAAACATAAAAAATGCTTTACAACGACATTAACTCACACTTGAATTCACAATGGACGATAGATTATGACATACAAAGATATTGCCTCTGACAAAGGAAAAGCACTTGAGCAAGCATTAGGACAAATTGAAAAGGCTTTTGGAAAAGGCTCTATTATGCGTCTTGGTCAAAAAGAGGCATTAAATGTTGAATCAACTTCAACAGGGTCTTTGGGGCTAGATATTGCACTTGGTGTTGGCGGCATCCCTAAGGGGCGTGTTGTTGAAATTTATGGGCATGAAAGCTCTGGCAAAACAACACTCGCATTACACTGTGTTGCCGAATTACAAAAACTAGGCGGCAGTGCTGCCTTTATTGACGCAGAGCATGCACTTGATCCTGTTTACGCCAAAAATATTGGTGTTGATACCGATAATCTGATTATCTCACAACCTGATACGGGTGAGCAAGCCCTTGAAATTTGTGATACTTTGGTACGCTCAGGCGCAATTAACATGATTGTCATTGACTCCGTTGCTGCCCTTGTGCCGCGTGCTGAAATTGAGGGCGATATGGGGGCTTCGCTTCCAGGCCTACAAGCACGCCTTATGTCACAAGCACTGCGTAAATTAACAGGGTCTATTAATCGTTATGGCTGTACAGTTATATTTTTAAATCAAATTCGCATAAAAATTGGTGTGATGTTTGGTAATCCTGAAACAACGACAGGCGGTAATGCCTTAAAGTTCTACTCTAGTGTTCGCCTTGAAATTCGTAAAGCAGCCGTTATTAAAAGCGGCGAGGATGTGGTTGGTAATCAAACAAAAGTCAAAGTTGTTAAAAACAAAGTTGCACCGCCCTTTAAACAGCTTGAATTTGATATTATGTTCGGCAAAGGAATTTCTCGGGTTGGTGAAGTCATTGATTTAGGCGTTAAGGCAAATATTATTGAAAAAGCCGGTGCATGGATGTCTTACAACAGTACTCGTATTGGACAAGGTCGTGAGAATGCAAAACAATATCTGCGGGATAATCCTGAGATGTGGCAAGAAATAGAAGAAAAAATAAAAGCTGCCTCTGGTCTTGTCGCCGAAGTCATGCAAGATGCTTCAATTGCTGATGAGGCAATTTCGGGCTAATTACTTTATTATACGCATATATATATATATTTAATCATTAAGGCAAATTTATGAACATCATCATTGCTGTCTGCACTTATAAGCGTTTTGCTTCGCTTATAAGATGCTTGAAAAGCATTCAAGCAATGATCGTCCCCCCAAATATAACACTTGAAATATTGGTTATTGATAATGAACCATCGCATCAAGTCTCAAAATTATGTGGCGATTACAAAGTCACTTATGTTGCTGAAAAACAACGCGGTCTTGTTTTTGCACGCAACAGTGTATTGCGATATGCACGCTCAAAAGAGATTGATTATTTAGGCATTATTGACGATGATGAAGGCGTTAGCCTCGATTGGCTTGTGGATATGCTTGATTTTTTCAAGCACCATGACGCCGATGTTGCGGCTGGCATTATTGATATTCAGCTTGCATCTAATATGCCAAGCTATCTTAAACAGGCATATCAATTTAAAAAAGTAACACAGCCAACATCTGTTAAAACATTGCCAATGGGCAATATTATGCTGAAATCGACCATTATTAATACATCATTTTGGTTCGATACGCAGTTTAATTTTACAGGGGGCGAAGATGTCGACTTTTTTTCAAGGTTACATAAGAGCGACAAAAAGCTTTATAAAATTCCCAATGCACAAGTTACCGAATATTTAATGCCTGAAAAAGCCTCACTTAGTGCCTACTTTAAACGTCAAGTGCGGGTTTCACAATTACATTATTCACAAAAATTCCCGTCTTTTTCATTTAAATTTTTCCTTGAATGTCTGATGTCTATTGGTGAAATTATACTTGTTTGCTTGTTATTACCGACAATTTTCTTTAGTGATCCTTTGAAAATCAAGGTAACAAAAATGTATGCAAAAGCCATTGGTCGTTTAAAATCAAGAAATACAAAAAAAATACAGGCTTATGGTAAATAGTACACTCATTGTAAATTAACATTATTCTTTTATTATCCGTGGTAATATGCAACATAAAATTTTAATTATTAATGGTCCAAATTTAAACTTGCTGGGCAAGCGTGAGCCAACAATTTATGGCAATGCTTCCCTCAGGGATCTTGAGGATTCGCTTATTAAAAAATTTAATACAAATAATGTAACCTTAGATTTTTTTCAAAGTAACCATGAGGGCGCATTAATTGATTGCATTCATAATGCCCCTACTGAAAATTATACAGCAATTATTATCAATGCAGGGGCTTATACCCACACATCGGTGGCATTGCATGATGCCCTTGCAGGCGTAGCGCTCCCCTTTGTCGAAATTCATATCAGCAATGTCTATGCCCGTGAAGCATTCAGGCATCATTCTTATTTATCGCCTATTGCTAATGCGGTTATTTGCGGCATGGGCTTTAAGGGTTATGAGTTTGCAATACATTATTGCCTTGACTTGCCGCCCGTGAAAACCACACAATAAAATCGTTTAAATTTTCTTTGATCGCCATCTAATTATTAATTATGGACAATTTATTGTAATAACTTTATAAATAAAACAAGATTTTTAGAAAAATGGTTTTATTGTGTATAATATTGCAAATATTTTGACGTTTACGCGGATTGGCTTCGTGCCAATTATTATGACTCTTATGTTGGTTTTTCCATATAACGAGTCCGCCCGTATGAGTGCTTTTGTGCTTTATGCAATTTGCGGTATCACCGATTTTCTTGATGGTTGGATTGCACGTAAATATAATTTACATTCTAACCTTGGGCGTATGCTCGATCCGATTGCTGACAAATTATTAATTGCCATGATCTTGCTTGCATTAACCGATTTACAGGAAATAAAAGGCATTCATATTATCCCTGCTGGGATTATTTTATGTCGCGAAATCCTTGTTTCGGGACTACGCGAATTTTTAGCAGGCACGCCTCTTAAAATGCCGGTCACTAATCTTGCAAAATGGAAAACAACTTTACAAATTTTTGCACTTGGTTTTTTTGTTATTGGCAGTGCCTCTGTTTGGATACATCCTTTAATACCGTCACATTTAATTGGTATTATTTGTTTGTGGCTTGCAGCAATTTTAACAGTATACACAGGTTATATTTATTTAAAATCTGGGTTAACGCATATTGTTCATCAAGATACGCTCGATAAGGAAACAACATGATGACGCAGCAATATTGGCTCTTTAAGTCTGAACCTTCTGCATGGTCATGGGATCAACAAAAAGCCAAAGGCACAATTGGCGAGCCTTGGGACGGTGTGCGTAACTATCAGGCTAATAACAATATGAAGGCAATGAAGATTGGGGATAAAGGTTTTTTTTATCATTCAATCCATGAAAAATCTATTGTCGGCATTGTCGAAATTATAAAAGAGCACGAGCTTGATGTAACCGACACAAAAGGCAAATTTGGACTTGTAATAATCAAAGCACTTTACGATATGCCCAAGCCAATTACCTTGGCAAATATGAAAGACAATCAACAGCTTGAAGAATTACAACTTATCAAACAATCACGGCTTTCTGTTGTGCCAATATCAAAAATTCACTGGGATATTATTTGTAAAATGGGTCAATTATAATAAATTACGAATTTAAATAAATTGATCTAAAAATACGATGATTAGCATAATTTGCACACAGCATAATGTCTTCTATAACCATATTATCACTTAGTTTAACCTGATTACTTCGTAGGATTTTCTCACAAACTTGCTTGCGTGAGGCAATCGATGCACGATATAAATAACCCAAAGCATTACTGGTAAGACACCCTTGTGTTATTTTTTTTAAAATTAATGCACAGCGCAAGGTCTGAATATGGTGCAGAATGTCAATTGGCGAAATACCAATTTCTGCCCCTTTATTAATAATGTCCTCAAGAAAAATCCCTAATTGATTGGCAAGCTCAATATCACGATCGGGCTTATTGGTGAACATATCACTTTTAATAAAATTATCGAGTGATGGAATAGTGCTAATTTCTAATTCTTGAAACATAAAAAATACCCTGTTAGCTTAAGAAAATAAATGCTTTAATTCAGTGTTCTAGTGCCAAATATATCATCAATGGATATATCTGTTTCATCTCCAAAAACACTTTCAAGCATAAATTCATCTGATTCAGATGGGGTTGCTTGATAAGATAAAAATGGTGTTTCTATTTCTTCACCTATATCATCTTGGGGTGTATCAACTTCGGTCCAAGCTTCTTGATTTTCAACAAAAGCTTCAGTGTTTGCGCCAACTAGACTAATTGGCATTCCTTTTATATCGTTTGACATATATACCACGCACTTTAAATTACTTACTTGGATAAATAATATGCAATATATATGCCTAACTATCAGCGATGATTTAATAAAGAGACTTTTTTTCCTCAGAGATAATACGCATCAAAGAGGCTGTTTCGGTAAGGACACGTTTATAAAAATTGGCAATTTTTTTATCAATGGTCACAAGATATTGTTCCCATGTCTGCACACCGCTTGAATCTTCCTTGCCGTCACTGATGCCCCTAAGGCCAATAAGCGGAATTTTGAAATCATACCCAACACGCGCAATGCTATAAGTTTCCATATCAACGCAGTCAGCTTGAATATCATCAAATGTTACCCCTGCACTGCCTTGTTTATCAATAACAGCCCCACCAGTCGATAGGCTTGCTGTAGGGACATCGTCAAATAATATCGGTAATGCAAACATAGCAGGATAATCGACCCACGGCGTAACACCTTTTTCAAAGCCAAATGCCGAGGCATTCATATCACGATAACTGACAGAAGAAATTTGATAAAGGTCAGCTTGATTAAGCGTTGAACTGCCTGCTGTGCCGATTGAAAAAATAATATCTGGGAGTGTTTTTTGTTGCTTTTTATCCATTAAAATTTTTGTTGTATTAAAAGCTGCTTCAACTGGACCCACGCCAATAATCTCAGCATCTGGAATAACTGCCTTCATTGCAGTACCATATTCTGATTTTGCAGCAATTAATGTTAAAATTGATACACCATCAATAATCATTTCTTATCCCTTGTCGTATGTTCAATAATATTATGTACAATATAGTGCATAGAAAATCTATAAAATAAAGATCACTTATAAACTATAAGCGACCTTTATCATTATTTAGTTTTCTTAGATGAAGGTGTCCGAGCATTCGCAGAATTTTTTGATTTTCTTTTTTTTAATGCTGACGCCATAACATCTTGAAGGTGCGTTACGGTGGCAAGCTCCTCGGGCTCAGATTTATTAATTTGCGGTAAAATATTCAGACGCTTAGCAACCTCGGTATAGCCAGCGGCTAGATCACCAGTATTTAAACGAAATAAATCTTTATCGAATGCTTCGCCTGTTTTTAAATCTCGCAGACGGCAATTATCAGGACTAATTTCATCCGCAAGCACAAGCTCGGGGAAAATATCAAGATCTTCAATAAATTTTGTAACACCAAATTCATATTTAATATCAGCCAAATCAAGACCAATTGCCGTGAATAAACCAGATAATATATCGGTAATACGCAGTGCTAAGTTATGAATCTGCTCTAGATCCTCTTCCTCGCAAAACCCCAATACAATGGCCGCCTCTGGAGAAATCAAAGGATCACCTAAAGTATCATCTTTTAAGAAAAACTCTACAAGAGGCTCATCCAGCGTGCTCCCCTCCTCTATGTTGTAACGCTTGCATAATGACCCATAGGCCTTGCGACGCACAACAACCTCAAGCGGTATAATATCCACAAGCTTCACAAGCTGTTCACGCATATTTAAGCGTTTCACGTAATGCGTTGCAATGCCGCAGCTTTCAAGACGCTCCATAATAAAGCTACTAATCATGTTATTCAAAACACCTTTACCTTCAATAAGCGCATGCTTTTGCTTATTGAAAGCGGTTGTGTCATCTTTGAAATATTGAATAGCAGTCCCTTTTACAGGGCCTTCAAAGATAGTTTTTGCTTTACCTTCGTAAAGCATTTTGCGATTTTTCATGTCATATCCATTTCTGATACGCTCACAAAGGTTAATAAGATTGTGATCCAAATAGTGTCCTCCAGAAAAGGTAAAAATACCTTTTAAATTTTGTACAAAATATGTTAACAAAACGATAACAGCTATTTAATTTATTTTTATTTCTATACTGCAAGGTATTTTTATGCAACCACTTTTATTTCCTATCGATAATCCTGACATGCCACAAGACACCAAAAGACAGGCACAATATATGGCACGTATAATGTGGCAATTTGGTATTAAAATTGCTGAAAAAATGTTTCTCTTTGGACAAGATGGACAAGATTATGCAAAAAAAATATTATTTTTCGAGTTGCATAACACCCATGAAGCCCTTTTTAATCTTATAGAAAAAGATTTCAAAAAACATAACATTAGTTATGACATTACTGAAATAAACTTAATAATTCAAACCATTCACACTGATTATTCAATAAATTCAGTAGACAAGTGCTTTTATATTTGACTTTTAATTAAATACAATATATAGTTAAGTATATTTTTATTAATTATAGGATTTTTTGAATTGTTAAATAATAATATCAAGTATTGTAAATATTATGGTCCATTGACGCAAAGTGACCATATTAAGCATACGATATTATTAAAATTAAATCGACTGAACACAGAAATTACACAGGAAAAAGCGCTCAGTAACCCCATCAGTATTGCACTTAAATCGCCTTATTGGCATAACACAACCAATAATGCATTAGCAGAATTTAAAGCAATTAAACGCAATCATATTCGCAAAAATATTTTATTAAAACTTGTTAATAACCCCGATAAATCACACTCAAGCCCTATTACACCAAAAAGCAATAAAAAATACAACTACAAACATCATACTCAAAATAATATTTTATATTGCATTATAAAAACATTTTTATTAAATATTTACGATGCAATGACAGGCTATGTAAAAAAAGCAAACCAACCAACATTACCTGCCTTAAAAAAAGACCTGATAAATGTTGCAAATACCATAATAGATGGGCAATTCAGTACCCTAGAAAAACATCCATATTTTAGAAAAAATCACCATATTTTAACGCTTAATTATATGTCTTCTAATAATAATTTCAGTAAAAAACTATTTAAAATTATTGTGTCAGCCTATATAAAGCGCATTACTATCCACCCCCATGACGCACAAAATACGGATGCCCTATATGATGCATTAAGTGATTACATAGGGCAACTTAAGCAACTCCCTAGTCTGAGTGTTTTACCATCACGAAGAACGGGATATTTAAAGCAATATATGCATAATTTAAGTGATCAAACTTAACGCTTATTTTTTATGATAATTTTTTTTGCAACATTTCATTCACAGCATCAGGAGACGCTTTCCCGCCTGTTTTTTTCATAACTTGCCCAACAAACCATCCAATTAACTTAACTTTTCCAGCTTTAAAAGCTGCAACATTATCTGGGCTGTCGGCAATTACTTCGTCAATCACTTTTTCAATGGCTGAAAAATCTGTTACCTGTCTCAAGCCATGCTTCTCAACAAGGGCTATAGGGGCTTCATCGCTTGTCCACATGATTTCAAAAAGTTGTTTTCCAATTTTGCCTGAAATTGTGTTATCTGAAATCAAGTCAACCATTTCCCCTAAATATACTGCACTAATTGGGCTGTTTGTAATGTCTAAATTTTGTTTATTTAAAGCACCAAAAAGCTCGTTAATCACCCAAACACTTGCAAGTTTAGCATCACGCCCTATGGCAACTTTTTCAAAATAATCGGCATTATCTTTGTCTGCTGTTAAAACATTTGCATCATACAGTGATAAATTAAAATCTTTGATAAAGCGTAATTTACGCACATCGGGTAATTCTGGCAACTGAGAAATCGCTTCATCTATCTGCTCTTGGGATAATTGCACAGGCAAAAGGTCTGGATCAGGAAAATAACGATAATCATGTGCATCTTCCTTGGAACGCATAGTCCGTGTTTCAGCATTTTTCGGATCAAATAAACGGGTTTCTTGGTCTATGATGCCCCCATTTTCAAGAACTTGAATTTGACGCTTTGCTTCAATCTCAGCGGCTTGCTTGATGAATTTAACAGAATTTACATTTTTAATCTCGCAGCGTGTCCCAAGCGGATCGCCTTGGCGACGTACTGAAACATTCACATCGGCGCGCATTGACCCTTGCTCCATATTGCCGTCACACGTCCCGATATAGCGCAGGATTGTCCGTAATTTAGACATAAAAGCCCCTGCCTCTTCGGGGGAACGAATATCGGGCTTCGTCACAATTTCCATTAAGGCTGTGCCCGAACGATTTAAATCAATAAAACTCATTGATGGATGCTGATCATGGATAGACTTTCCAGCATCTTGCTCAAGATGCAAACGCTCAATCCCGACATAACGGGCGATATTATTTTTAAAATCAAGAACAATATGACCTTCACCAATAATTGGATAGGTAAATTGACTAATTTGATAGCCTTGCGGTAAATCAGGGTAAAAATAATTTTTACGATCAAAAACAGAATATTTATTAATCTGTGCATTCAAGGCATAACCTGTTTTAATGGCCTGCGTCACACAATATTCATTAATAACGGGTAGCATCCCTGGAAATGCGGCATCAACCAACGAAACATTACTATTTTCATCGGCACCAAATTCAGTCGATGCACCTGAAAATAATTTGGCCTTCGATGAAATTTGGGCATGAACTTCCATACCAATAACAACTTCCCACACATCTTTTTCGCCTTGTATCAAATAAGGTGCTGGCTCTTGAAGATTAAGTTCACGCATGATATTTTGTTGTTTTTGTGTTGCATTTTCAGCATTTGATGGTGCTTGTGTCATAAACGCTTTTCCATTATCATTTTTATATCTTATCTTTTTAATGCGATGTGACCAAAGATGCAAGAAAAGATGCAAGCGTTAGATTGATTATTTCTTAAAGATATTATATAGGGACTGTGAAGATTTATGAAAGGCTATGAAATTTTGGCTGCCCTTACTGAACGAAATTAGAACCAATCCAGAGCAGCGCGTGCTGATAATATATCACAAAATCAATCGTGCAAACAGTAACTTTTTGTATCGGTTGGCGGCGTAGCAAACGTTTTGATATTACTTCTAATCTTATCTCAATGAGATGGGAGGATTTACATTTTTTGTAAAAAACAGTCAATCTTAGTACGCGTGCCTACCAAGGAATTTGAGGTAAAAAATTGACTTTAAACTAAAAAACTATATATGAGTAGTGTTAGAAACTAGTTTCCCAAAGCGATATAATGAACGAAAAACCATCCCCGATTAACGTCTTTCATATTTCTCAAGCGACTACTGCTATTTTCCCAGAATTGTATCTGCGCCCCACATTTCTATTCTTTATTCAAAATGGCTCAAAGAGGATTATGAACACGCAAAACGAGAACCTCATAGGCAAAGAAAATGACTTAATCATTTGCGCTCCAGGCTCATTCATTACAATGCAAAATAGCCCAAAATTAAATGAAAACTATCAAGCTCTTGGTCTCTCATATGAAGCGGATGTAATTAAGAAACTTTTCACTGCCCCAAGTAATCACATACCCACAAAGCCGATACAGCTTGTTAAGGACGATGACGAATCAACAGGAGCATTGTTGGAGGCACTTCTAGATACGATTAATAGACGAAATAACTTACTGCCAGAGATATATGAATCTAGGCTGATTGAGCCCTTAATTTGGCTGAAGAAACGAAATTATTTCATTCAAACACCAAAAGGGGACCTCATAGAAAGGGTGCGCAAGCTGCTTGAGACAGATTTAGGTTATCCTTGGAGCGTTAAAAATGTGTCTGAGCAGTTTGGTATGAGTGAATCAACAATGAGAAGGCGGCTAAGAAAGTCTGGTTATGGCTTTGCTCATATATTGCTAAATGCCCGATTGGAAAAAGCACTGTCTCTTTTACAAACAACAGATATCCAAATCATCCAAATTGCTTTGGAATGCGGTTTTAAATCACACTCTCATTTTTCTGAAGCGTTCAAAAAGCGTTTCGGCATAGCCCCTAAAGCAATAAGATTTGTTCAAAATTGACTGTATTTCGACAAAAAATGACCTTCAGCAAAAAGAGTGTGTTCAAGATAAGGAGTTATAATCATTATTCTAACAATTTAATTTAAGGAAAAATGATGTTTAAGAAAACAGTATTTACGATAGCAACGCTTATTCTAACCAGCGCAGGTTATGCACATGCTGAGGGTTTAAAGTTAACAAGTGACTCCATAAGAGAAGGTGAAAAACTCTCTAATGAACAAGTATTTAAAGGGTTTGGTTGTGAGGGGGATAATATTGCACCTAAGCTTTCTTGGTCGGGTGCTCCCGAAGGGACGCAAAGTTATGCCATCACTGTTTATGATCCTGATGCCCCTACGGGCTCTGGTTGGTGGCATTGGTTCGCATTTAATATCCCATCTGATACTACCAGCATTCCCAAGGGCGGCGAACTTCCATCAGGCGCCATAACATTGAAAAACGATTATGGTATCAAAGACTTCGGCGGTGCATGCCCGCCACCTGGAGAAGTTCATCGTTACCAGTTCACAATTCACGCATTGGATACTGAACTCGAGTTAGATTCCTCTGTGAGTAATGCGTTGGCAGGCTTTATGGTCAATTCACACAGTATTTCAACCGATACAATTACTGCTGTATTTACTCGATAGTTTCTTAAGCTGTTTACCTCCAATGCCGTCTATGTGCATTGGAGGGTCCTAAAAAAACATTGGTTACCATAATCCAAAACTATTTGATTACGCAATCGAAGCGGTTAAAGAAACAAACAAATTCAAGCAGAGCTGGCACGATGCCGAAGTTGCTGCTTTGAAGAAAGAGCATACGGAAAATCAGGCGAAGCTCGACAGGCTTTTAGACCATCTTGCAGATGGGGTTATTGATAAAAGTGACTTCAAAATGAAGAAAGAATCTATGAAGGAAAGGCAGCCAGAAATTCTTAGATTGATTGATGCCTATGACGGTGCGGATGACGCATTTTCGAATACCATGGGAAAACTGCTCAAGTTCGCTTCAGCAGCGCATCATGGCTTCGCAGGTTCGAACATAGAGGAAAAGCGGGAATTGCTGAAATTTGTATTTTCGAACCTAGAGCTAAAAGGCTCAACCCTTTGTTATACCTTGAACTTTCCGTTCGACAGCTTCGAGAATTTGGCTAAAACTAAAGAATGGCTGGGGTACCAGGATTCGAACCTGGGATGGCGGAATCAAAATCCGCTGCCTTACCGCTTGGCTATACCCCAATTTTGTTAAATGCTTATAGCCTCATTTATTACGAGATGCAACCCCTTATTACAAAAAAATAACTTTTTTTAAAAACCATCAAAAATAAGATTAATCATTTAAAAAAAATAAATTTACCTATATAAACAATAAAAAATCTATGGTGTTTGTCTTATGTCAGCTTCTTTTCCTAACCCCTATAATCTTCCTGATGCACAAGGTCACTTTGCCGAATTTGGCGGTCGATTCGTTGCCGAAACATTGATGCCTCTTATTCATGCTGTTGAAAAAACTTACTATGATGCAAAAAAAGATCCTGCCTTTAAAAAAGAATTTAACTACTTGCTTAAACATTATGTCGGTCGCCCTTCCCCACTTTATTATGCTGAAGGCTTAACTGATTACCTTAAAGGGGCAAAAATTTATTTCAAACGTGACGAGCTTAATCATACGGGCGCACATAAAATTAATAATACCTTGGGGCAAATTTTATTAGCAATGCGTATGGGGAAAAAACGGATTATTGCAGAAACAGGTGCAGGACAGCACGGCGTTGCCACAGCAACCGTATGTGCACGATTTGGCTTAAAATGCATTGTCTATATGGGGGCAGCCGATATTGAGCGTCAAAAACCGAATGTATTTCGTATGAAATTATTGGGGGCACAAATTATTCCTGTAACATCGGGGGCAGGAACCTTAAAAGATGCCATGAACGAAGCCCTCAGAGATTGGGTCACGAACGTCCATGATACATTTTATATTATTGGCACGGCAGCAGGTCCACATCCCTATCCTGAAATGGTGCGTGACTTTCAATCGGTTATCGGCACAGAAGCCAAAGAGCAAATTTTAGAACAAGAAGGCAGATTGCCCGATTCCCTTTTTGCCTGTATTGGTGGTGGATCAAATGCCATTGGCTTGTTTCACCCTTTCTTAAATGATGAATCTGTGGCAATTTATGGCGTTGAAGCTGCTGGTAAAGGGATTCATACAACACAACATGCTGCATCTATCGCTGGTGGGCGTTCGGGTGTTTTACACGGCAACCGTACTTATTTATTAATGAATGATGATGGTCAAATTCAAGAGGCACATTCCATTTCAGCAGGGCTTGATTATCCTGGCATTGGTCCTGAACATGCTTATTTAGCGCAATCAAAACGGGTTACCTATTTATCGGCAACCGATCAAGAGGCACTTGAAGCTTTTAAAATATGTTGCAAAACCGAAGGCATTATCCCAGCCCTCGAGCCATCACACGCATTATCAAAAGTAATTGAGTACGCTCCAAAGCTAGGCAAGGATCATGTTTTAATTATGAATTTATGTGGCCGTGGCGATAAAGATATTTTTACCGTTGCTGAAGCTTTGGGTATTGAGATATAGTTTAATAATAAAAAAATATATAATTTATTTTTAATATTTACTTAATTTTTAATTTAATATACAATGAATACATGAAAAATATATTAAATTAGGATTAAATTATGGAAAAAGATCGGGCGATTACTTTAATAAGCAAAAAAGTAAATAACAATGCAGAAAAAATGGTATTTTACGCATATCAAATCATGAAAAGATTAAAGCCTAACTCTAAGCCCACTCTATATTTACAAAAATTAAAAAATATTCTCAAGGAAGCGAGTAAAGGAGATTCAAAAGGTGCTATTCAGCTGATTAAAAATGCTACCGCAGAAATATTAGAAGAAAAAGATAAAACAACAACAAAACTTCTTTCTAGAATCATAGAGAAAACGAACTTAAATTCAGGCACGGTGCAAATTATTTGTTGCTTTATGACATCTAAGGTTTTATCCAAAAAACTGCCCGATAAAAATCCTTTAAAAGAACCTGAAAAATTAACCAATAACACAGATAATCATAAAGCTTTACCTAATGATACTGATTTTCTAGATCAAATCGGATTAGTTGTGGATAATATGTGTGGTGGTTTTGCTGATAATACACTCGATACTGTTCAAAACAACCTTGTTGAACATATACTTTTAAGTGATGAAGAATATGATGCATTTAAGTTAATTATCAAAAACAACTATATTTCGGAGTTATTACACAATTTTTTCCCACAAGAGGATAACAAAGCTATAATAAATGCACTCGATAAAAATTTAAATATTACCCCAAGGTCATTAATAAAAAAGACTTTATCCAATTTATCTCTCTCTAGTATAGGGAGCTCATTGAGCCAAAGATCAATATTAGCAGGGAGGCCCGATGATACTTTTTATCGAGAGCAAGAAGCCACACCCAAAACATCAAAAGGCATTAATCCTTTTTCAAGAAGAAATTCAGGGGCATCTCAGTCTTCTGGTCAATCAAGTCAGCAACCAACTTATAATTGCATCACTCAAAACCGCTGTATAATCTCATAGTTTAGCAATAAATATAAGGTGATTACTTAGGGCCTCAGCACTTAAAAAAGCGGCCTCAACACCTTGAATATCTTTATGTTCTGTATCTTGGCACCAATCAGCACACACCCCAATATTTGCTGCTGTATCCCATAAAAAGGATTCGTTGATTGGTTGACTTATTTTTGCATACCGCCATCTATGCGTTGAAATATAATCAACTGTGAGGCTTTCCATATTCAGTAATTTCAAAGTATAATCCCGTAAAAATGCTTGTTTTTCAGGAATATCATCATCAATATGCGTAAGGGCCCATTCAGCCTGAGACTGTATCAGAAGCGACGCGCCTTGTGATGGTCTATGGGGCTTGTCTGAATTGACAATAATTTTATCAATCACAGGATCATCACATATAAAAATCCCTGTCTGTGTTTTTAAAGCATCAGGACTACCCAGCATAAGACAATAAGCAGGTGCAAGTAGAACATCATCTAGCTTAGGGCGATAGGTGACATGATCCGGTAATAAATGCAAAGTTTGTGGTGCTGGTGCTGTCAGAATAACCGCATCGAAATCATCATAGGTTACTTGATTTTTATCTGTAAGTGTTGTTAAATTATTGTTATTTGCAACAGATTGAATTTCAGTATTAAGATGCAAAGTTATCATGTCAGCAATATTTTTATATAAATATTTCGCAATATCATTCATCCGTGACCAACCCACATAATGGGTTTCAAACCATGCACGTTTAAAAGAGGGCGCATTAAGGCTTAACGATTCTATTTTAGGATTCCATTCAGCTGCAATTTTATGGTGACAAAGCTGATGCATAAATTCTTTAAATTTTTCTGTGCGTGCCGTAATATAAGGGGCACCATGATCAAACTCGTATATATCGGCATAACGCGTTGAAGTGCGTCCACTAATGCCGCGTGATTTTTCAAATAATGTAACATTAAATGTATTATGAAGCTGTGTGGCACACATTAACCCAGAAATGCCAGCACCAATAATTGCAATATTTTTTTTAGTCATTTTATCAAAGCTTATCTTGTGAATTTATATTGATTTTAAGCATATCTAAAATTAAGAATTTTGCCAATATTAAGTTTGATTTGTGAAAATAATGAACCACATAATTAAAAATTGATAAAATAGTAAAAGCTATTAGCTTATAATTAACCGTTTAAGACTAGATTAAGACTAATTATTATAGATATGAGCATTTTAAAAATGACTGACTTTACACTAGGTAAGTTAAAAACCCCCATTGAGATTCAGCATGTCAATGGTGATGTCACTTTTTGCTTTGTATTTTTAGATAGTCCAGAAAATTTATATGTGTATATAACATCTATAAAAGATTTTTTACCTGTCATGATTCTATCGAATGACCTTATGTATATTGCCAAATCTGATATTAAAGCATTTAAAATGTTTAGCAATGAACACTCTCAAAAGGGATATATTTGGTCTTTTGATCCTTATATTGTCATGGGAGTAGACCCTGAAATATCACTTAAAAATTTACATACACATTATATAGGGCTTTTGAAACAAGTCCATCCCGATATCATTGATGATAAAAAAATACATCATGTTTTCAAAGATATTGCATCTGATATAACGCGTCGTATTATCAGTGCATACGAATTTATTAGAGCAGAAAAATTGTCAGAGGAATCTAATCATGACAAATGAAACATTTAATTATAGAAACAAAACCCAGCAAGTCCCCAAATTAAGACATGAGATTATTGTTAAAATGTCTGATGGTCATGTTTTTTGTGGTCGTATTTTTATTGGCTTCAACGAACGTGCCCTAGATGTTATTAATGATACACGCCCTTTTATCCCAATCGAGCTTGAAAATAACCAGATTATTATTATTGCTAAAACACAAATTATGATGATTGATGCAATTGAAAAAACCTCTGAAAATTCTAGTAAATTTGATCCATCGCTTTATAAATCGATGTTATTTGATAAGGAACAATATTATAGCAAATCACTAGAAAATAATGAATTACCGAACCTAGAAGACCAAAAAAATCATGCTATTAATCAATATTGTGAAAAAGTAATGAGCATCTTAAATAATGATTTGTTTCAAGAAAAAAGAAAAATAGACTCCGAATTTGATCAAAATATCAATGATATTATAGAATATTTAGAATATAAATCTACTGAATAAAAAATATACAATGAGGAACGCATGGTAAATTTAACATCTTTAAAAAAAATTGAAAAATCACAAACATTGCTTATTAATGAGCAATCACGGTTCTTGGAAAAAGGAGGAGTTGATGTTATTAAGTTTGGCTTTGGCCAATCGCCGTTTTTACCCCCCGAAACAGTGATTAATCAGCTTAAAGAATCGGCTCACTTAAAAGAATATTCTCCTGTTCAAGGTATTGAAGAACTTAGAGAGCAAGTTGCATTGTTCCATAATAAAATTGATGATTTAAATATTACGAAAAAAGATGTCTTTATTGCCCCCGGCTCAAAATCACTCATTTATTCAGTCTTAGCAAGTTTCGACAAAGCTGATGTTTTAATTCCTGCCCCTTCCTGGGTATCCTATGTACCGCAATCTTATTTGGCTGGGCATCATATTATTACGGTTGAAACAGATTATGATAATCGTTGGCGCATAACACCACAAATGCTAGAAGATGCGATATCAAGCAAGCATAATATTAATGCGCCGACACTTTTAATTTTAAATTATCCGGGAAATCCTGATGGATTAACATATTCCGAGGCTGAACTTAAATCATTCTCGCAAATATGTCGTAAGCATAATATTTTGGTTATTTCTGATGAGATTTATGCCTTGCTTAATCATACAGGTAGTCATCACTCGCTTGCCAAATATTATCCCGAGGGCACAATTATCACATCTGGCTTATCCAAATGGTGTGGTGCAGGCGGTTGGCGGTTAGGTACTGCCTTGTTACCGAGCAACATTCAGCAAGATTTTAAAGAAACATTACTAGGCATTGCATCTGAAACATATTCATGTGCACCAACGCCCGTGCAAAAAGCCGCAATTGAGGCATATCGCTATGATAATACAATTCAAGATTATGTCGTTAATCAAAGAAAAATTCTAAATATTCTGGGGAATTATGCAGCCAATACTTTATCAGATGCAGATATAAAAACTTATAGCCCTCAAGGCGCGTTTTACCTGTTACCAGATTTTGAATTACATCGAGAAAAACTAGCCCGCAACCATATTCATACATCAATTGATTTATGTAGTCGCATCCTAAAAGATACTGCTGTTGCCCTCTTGCCTGGTACAGCCTTTGGCATGCAGCCGCATTATTTAACTGCAAGACTTGCCTATGTCGATTTTAATGGCAATGATGCCCTTAGTGAAATTAATAGCTTGTCAAATAGTGCTGACATTCTCAATCATTCAGGTGCAAAAGTTAAATTAGGCATTGAACGCATCATTAATTGGGTCAAGCAATTACAATAAAATGTTATATTTACCCTTTGGTCAATGTTTGTGCAGTTTGTGAGATTGATTTACCAACATCTACAAAGCCTGATGCATAAAGAGAATATTCATAACTACTATTCATCACTTGAATATAACTTTCAATTTGTCGGTCAATAGCATTTTGCTCAGATTCTTTGGTTTTTAAGCCACCTGATAGACTATCATATTCTGAAATCATGGAATCCTTAGCACGATCAAAGGCAGAACCTTTACTTTTATTCGCTAACATATCCGAGTTCTCTTCATAGGATTGTGTATTGGAATGTACTTTTTCAATCAAACCTGACAATGTATCACCTAGGGTATTCGGATTCGTTAAGGATCCAACATCATAAGCAGGCGCTGTAGCATTTAAACGATCATAAGTTGTTAAATCTGACGGCAAAGTCGCAGGAGTTGTCGCAAGATCACTCGGAATTTGAGAGTAATTTGTATGCACACCCTCCATTGATATTTTAATTGCCTCATCCGAAGGGCTCATATTACCACTATCAACCATGGTGTTATTCATAAAATTAGGCCTTTGCTGTGATTCACGCGCCATATTAGTAACAATTGTATTACCATAAGAACTGCTAAAGTCACCCATTGAAATTGCCTTGGTAAGACCCGTATCACTGTTGCCAGCATGATAGTTTTGATCCTTAGCAAGCGTTTCTGCCTCAATTTCATCTCGACGCTTAACGCCAGAACCACCCGTTGACCCTGCCCATTCATGGCTATTATTCATTTGAAAAGATGTGAAATCAGCTGTAAAAGGCATTGTTGTTGTAATTGCTTCTGTCATAATAATAACTTACTTTTATTTGATTTTTTATGTGTCGCTTTAAGTGCTTTTATCTTTAGGTTTTTAAGAGATACTTGAATATCTTCTAATGAATCTTTAGTAAAATCAGCTGTTTTTTTCTTCCAATAATTCATACCGTAATCGACTAAAAGCTGTTCCCCTTTTTTAATGTCACGGTTAGTTACAAAGGAAACAAGATCAAATTTTTTGGCGTCCTTAACATATTCAAGATCAGGGTATTCAAGCGATTTAGCGTAAATAGCAACAATATTACATTTTTTTACAATATCTTGCGCAATGCTATATGCCGTACCTGCATAAACTGTTCCAGAATTTACACAGCTCAAATCATTTCCATACTGAAAACCACTGACAGATGGTATCTTAACATCTGGGAAAGAATAAACATATGTTTGGAAGCCTGTGCTATGTTTTTTTGCATATTCAAGTTTATCTTCTTGGCTCGTAAAATAAAGCCCCGAATAGTAACCAAGCACCGTAAAAGCAGGAATATTTTGTTTCGCAAAAACAGCATTTTGCCCAATTAAAATATCAGGCCATTTTTGTTTTTTACATTCTTTCTTCGACACTGGCTTCATATCTGTTAATGATTCAAGATATTCACCGCGTTTTTGATCTGATAAATTTGCAACATCATTAAGTTGAACCAATAAGTTTTGTTGTTTCTGTGGCGTGTTCAATGTCTGTTTAAAATTTTTAAAATCAATAATAGTTTTAGGAGTATAGACTGCTTCGTTAGGATTATCGTAGGCACGACAAATTGGCATATTATTTTGGGTTTTATGTTCTTGTAAAATTTTAAAATGAAGAGAGGAGGTAGTGTTTTTATTTTGCTTAATTCTTTGTATTATTTTATCGAAGTTTCTTTTTATAGGAGGTGATTTTATAATTCCTATCGATGAAATAGTACTTGGTATAAATAGCAATCCTTTATTGGGGATTGATAAAGATGCGGCTTGGTGGCACATTATTTTAAGATTTTTAAATACGCTTAAGCGTATTTTTAGCTCTTTTTGATGCACTATAATATTGTTAAATACTTGACAAAATTGAGATAAACTTGCAATAAAACGAGATGTATCATAATTACAAATAATTAAAGCATATATTTCAGTTGTCATTTTTTCAGGATTAATGACTTTTATTTTTTGGTTGATAAATGGTAAATAACTTTTAACTGAATAATTATTTTGAAGCTGGTGTGACATATACCCTCAATTAACATTATGATTATGCTAATATTAGGATGCAAATTTTATACCAACTTATCATCATTTATCTAAACAAAAAAATAGATAAATAATATAGTGCCAAATTATTTAGCTTTAAAAAATTTGGCACTATATTATGAGGGAAAAAAGGGAATTTAATATGACTATGAATAATCTTACTTACTCGAATTAACAATATAACCAAAAAATAAAATAAATACTTTAATGGGGGATATAAATAACATATTTTAACTAAAATGATATAATTAGAACGCTAAGGCCTTGATTGCTATGCATATGTATAGGTCAAAATATGTTTTTTATTATATTTAATTTTTTCAATACTAAACGCATAACTTAAATACCTAAAATATGCGTAAAGAAATATGTTTTATATAATCAAACAAATTCAATTAGGGCGACATTAGCATTATCGCCATGTCTTTTACCAAGCTTTAGAACACGAGTATATCCACCTGGGCGTTCAATGTAGTTTTTTGCAATCTCAAAGATATTAAAAATAACATCTTCATTAGATCTTAATTTACTAGATAACAGACGAAAGCTGGCTTGATTGTTGCCTTTTCTAGCAATCGTAACAAGACGCTCTACATAAGATCTTAAGGCCTTAGCACGCACTAAGGTCGTTTTAATTCTCTTATGCTGAACCAAAGATAATGTCATACTATACAATAATGCTTCGGTATAATTTGTATCTTTAGTTAATGTTTTATTCGCAAATTTATGACGCATACGGACCTCTAAATTTTCTCTTCAAGTTTTTTTGATAAATCTTCAATGTTCTCAGGTGGCCAATCATCAATGATCATACCAAGTGTTAAGTTTAACTCATTCAAAATTTGTTTAATCTCATTTAAGGATTTTCGACCAAAATTGGGTGTCTTCAACATTTCTGCTTCAGTTTTTTGGACAAGATCTCCAATATATATAATGTTGTCATTTTTAAGACAATTTGCTGATCGTACTGATAATTCTAGCTCTTCAACACGCTTCAACAAAACAGGATCAAAGGACAATACATGTTCCTCTTCACTATTTTCAACAGCGACATCAGAATGTGAAAAATTAATAAAGACTGATAATTGATCTTGTAAAATCTTTGCTGAAATACCAATTGCATCTTCTGGCGTAATTGAACCATCAGTTTCGACCTCAAGAACTAACTTGTCATAGTCAAGTTTCTGACCTTCACGTGTTTTTTCAATATCATAGGCCACACGTCTAACTGGAGAAAAATATGCGTCTAGGTAAATTTGCCCAACAATATCATCTTTCTCAATCAACGCACTATCTAAATATCCCTTACCACTATCTACCGTCATATCAATAGATATTTTAACGTTATCCGAAATAGTAAACAAATGATGATCAGGGTTCAAAATCTCAACGCCATCTGGACAAGTAATATGTGACGCAGTGACCTCAGCTGGACCTGTTATATTCAAATGAATATGCTTACTGCCCTCAACATGTTTAAGAAGAGATAGCCCTTTAATATTCATTAAAATATGAAGAACGTCTTCTGAGACACCCGAAATAGTAGAAAACTGATGCAAAACCCCATCAATTTTCACAGATGTCACTGCTGATCCCTGAAGTGAAGATAACAGAATACGACGCAAGGAATTGCCCAAGGTGATACCATAGCCTGTTTCCAATGGCTCAAAAGCAAACGATGCTTTATCGTAATTATTTGTTTTAACCACGTTTTTTGTAGGCTTAATTAAGCTAAGCCAATTTTGTTCAATCACTTGAAGCCTCTTTTGTTTATTATACCTTTAACATATCTTTAATTTATATACGTCTTCTTTTAGGCAATCTACAACCATTATGCGGTATTGGTGTTCTATCACGAATACTTAAAACTTCAAAATCTTGATTAGCAAATGCACGCAGAGAAGATTCTCTTCCTACACCAGGCCCTTTAATTTCAATCATAACCTTTTTTACTTGAAAGTCTTTTGCCTTACGACAAATTTCTTCAGTTGCAAGTTGAGCAGCATAAGGCGTAGATTTTCTTGACCCTTTAAAACCATTTGATCCTGAGGTGGCCCAAGCAAGAACATTACCTGCCGTATCCGTTAAAGATACCAAAGTATTATTAAATGTAACATTAATTTTTATAATAGCCAAGGGTACATTAATTTTACTTTTTTTAGGGCTTGATGACTTTTTGTTAGCAACCATGATTATGACACTCTCTTTCGTGTTTTTGCATTTGTATGCGTTCTTTGACCGCGACATGGTAACCGTAAGCGATGACGAACACCTCTAAAGCATGCTATATCTTGTAGTCTTTTTATCGCCATTGTTTTTACACGACGCAGGTCCCCTTCGACGGAAACGTTTTGGTCAATATACTCTCTGATTTTAATGATATCTTCACCATTTAAATTTTTAACGCGAGTATTGAGATCAATATTAAGAGCAATACAAATCTTTTTTGAAATATGCGAACCAATTCCATAGATATATCTTAATGATACAACTACTGCTTTATCTGTTGGTATATTAACACCAGAAATCCTTGCCATTATTAACTCCAATATATAAGGATTAAACTTTTTCTTTTAAACAATCTATAACTTTAGAAAACTCTTGAGATATTTCATTTACACTACCTTTGCAGTCTATGTCAATCAAAACCCCAAGGCTACGATAGTAATTTACGATTGCATCATTTTCATTATGAAAAATAGTCAATCGCTTTTTGATTACATTCTCACTATCATCAGAACGCGTTATAAAATCATTCCCATTACAGTGATCACAGACACCGTTAGTTTGTGGATTTACAAAATATTTATTATAAACAGCGCCACACTGAGAACATACATATCTGCCTGATATACGTTTTATTAAAACCTCATCATCAAGAGACATATTCACAACAATATCTAACTTTTTATTTATTTTAGATAAAATTTTATTAAGTGCAAAAACTTGGTCTATGTTTCTAGGATAACCGTCGAACAAAATGCCCTTACTCACATCCGTTAATTCATTCTCAAGTAAAACCTCAACAATGTCGTTAGAAACTAGTTCGCCCTTACTAATAACATTAGAAATTTTCTTACCTAAGTCAGTTTGTAGGCTAGCCTCTCTACGTAAAAGGTTTCCGGTAGTTATATAATTTAAATTATACTTTCCAACAACAAAACTAGCTTGTGTTCCTTTGCCGACACCTGGAGGACCTATTAATAATATATTTATCATATTTAATTCATCACCGAATTAGTGTTATGTGAATAACTCATATATTGAATACGACGGACAATATCAATTACAACAACGACCAGAATTACAGCTGATACACCGGATACGATTACATTAAAACCATTGTAGCGTAATAAATCAGGTGCTAAAACCATTAGACCTAAGTACAAAACAGCTATGTAATTTAGCTTATTAATAACAACATCAAGATACTTTTTAGTTGTCAAGCCTGGCCTATTATTTTCTAATATAATATTCGATTTTTTTAAATTATTGGACATTTCTTCGGTATTCATCACAAAAGGTGTATAAAATGCAACAAAAAAGACAACAAACGCTAATGTTACAAGTGTTAATAGAATTGAAATATCATATCCAAATTTATCAAAAATATAAGGAGCCAAGGATGTTGATAATAAAGCTGAAAAACTCATTGCAAAAATTAAGGGTAAAACACCCGAGTTGTTGATTTTCAAGGGAAGTATATCAGATTTTTTACCTTTATTGTAACCATCTCTAAATTTTGTAGATGGATAAGAAAGCTTTAAAGGTCTAAAGGAAAGTTCAATAAGGCATATAACAAAGAGCAAACCAAGGATAAATATACAATGACCAGAAAATCCTATTGGCGAAACTTCGCCTGTTTGAACACCGTAAAATAAATCACTCGCTGATAGATAGAGATGCTCAATAATAGATAACATAATTAATATCGAAGCACCATTTCCGAAGCCAAATGTTGTGATTATTTTAGCAAACCAAACCATAATAAAAGATCCAGCAACCAGGAAAACGATAATAGCAGAGAATTCTATGTATGAGGTATCAACATCAGTAGAGTATTTAGCAAACATAAAGGACTGTATTATTGCAATAATTAAAGTAAACAATAACGTTTGACTAGATACAAATTTTTTATTTTTTAAATCATTGGCATAATTTGTATCAGAAAGTATGAATTTTAGAAGTTGAACAATTATACCTGCTGTAATGTATGGAATAATTCCCAATGTAAACAGTGAAAGCCTTTGTAAGGCTTGCTGATTTAGAACGCCAGTTTTAGTAACTGTTGAAAGGAAATCAGATACAGATCCGTCATTTAACATAAACGGAACAGTTATAAAATTTCCCATCCTATACATAAAGAAAACAACAAACATTAAAATAAATATGCGCATAATTGTTCCATAAAAGGTTTTAATATAATACTATTCGATAAAATATTATATTTTTCTTATTTTTTATTCATGCCACGCTTTGGAAGGCGTCTATGTAAGGGCATTTGACCACCTTCAAATCCGACAGATGAATAACCAGACCTAGATTTTGCACCCTTAACACCTCGACAAGAAGTCTTGCCCATGCCAGATCCGATACCACGACCAACTCTTTTTTTTGTCTTTAGCTTTAACTTAGGTAGTGAATTTAAACTTAATTCATTATTATTCATAATCATATTCCCTTTAAGCAGCACGATTGGAGACGATTTCAGATATTTTTTTATCTCTTTTCAATGCGATATAACGCGGTGATGTTTGTTTTTGCAAACCATCAAAACAAGCCCGAACCAAATTAAAAGGGTTAGAAGAGCCTAGTGATTTTGCAACTATGTCTTGAACACCAAGTAAATCAAAAATTGGTCTCAAAGCAGCACCAGCAATAATACCACGCCCTGTCTTTGATGTTTTCAAAAGAACATTACCTGCTCCCCAACGACCAGTGGAGTTATGGTGAAGTGTCTTTCCATCACGCAACGGAATACGAACTAGCGAACTTCTTGCACGTTCAGATGCTTTTCGTATTGCATCTGGAACTTCTTTAGCTTTACCATGCCCGAACCCAATACGGCCTTTTCTATCGCCTACGATAACAAGAGCTGCAAAACTTAAGGTACGTCCACCTTTAACGGTTTTAGAAACGCGGTTTATAAAAACTAATTTTTCGTATAACTCATCTTTATTACGATCATCTGTCATAAAATTATACCTCTATTCCTTTGATACGTATTTGCTCTACAAAATGTTTTACTAATCCATGAAAGCGATAAACTCCGCGATCGAAGGTAATGTTATCAAAACTAGTAAAACCCATGCTCATGATTTTTTCAGCAAAGCTCTGTGCTAAGTCAGTAACTCTATCACGAGAGGACTTTTCAAAAGAGGATACCATCTGAGTACTCAGTGAAGCAATAACATTTCCAGTGTTATTTTCAATAAGAGAGGCATAATAATGTTTATTTGATTTCAAAAAATATACACGCAGGCAATCTACAGCGAGGCGATTATCTCTACGTAAAATTTTGGTTTTTCTTTTTAAAAAAGTAGAACGTTTCATACTTATTTCTTCTTACCTTCTTTTGTAATAATAATCTCACCTTGATACAATATACCCTTAGCGTGGTAGTTATCTGGTATTTTGTACGCACGTATCTCTGCAGCGACTTGACCGACTCTTTGCTTGTCAATACCCTTAATGGTAATAATAGTATCTTTTTCAACTGTTAATTTTATATCACTTGGGATCAAGTAATGTATTTTATGACTATAACCGAGCGACAAAATCAAAGTATCTTTCTCAATGAGACAACGATAACCCAAACCCTTTAATTCTAAAATTTTAACATGCCCTAATGTAACGCCAGCAATAGCGTTTTTTAAAAGAGAATGCAAAAGACCAGCATTAGCTGAGGATTTTTTAGGATTTTCGGTATTAAATTCAATTTGATTATCATTTACAGACAACCCCATAAATGGAAAATTTGGAACGTTAAGAGAGCCCAAATTTCCATTAATAGTACATACTTCAGAGCCAACTGTTACACTAACGTCTTTTGGCAATAAAATCGGCTTTTTAGATAGTCTTGACATATAGTTACCTTATCTTAATACTAAAAAACTTGACATAATACTTCACCACCAACACCAAAATCTCGGGCTTGGTTATCAGTTAAAATACCTTTTGGTGTAGATACTACGGTAACACCTAATCCATTATAAAAGGAAGGTATATCCTTAGCACCCTTATAAACACGGATACTTGGCTTTGAAACAACATTAATTTTTTTAATAATTGATTCATTCTTAAGGTATTTAAGATGAACGGTCACCTGAAAGGTATCTACAACAAACTTTTGTATATATCCCTGCTCTTCAAGTAGCTTTAAAATTGATACAACAATTTTTACATTTGGTAAGATTGTTGTCAAGTGATTTCGTTGTGCTGCATTTTTAAGGCGAACAACTAAATCACTTACATGATGGTTTGTGAATTTCATAAAATTTGTCCTAATAATCTACCAACTACTTTTCTTTACCCCGGTAATATCGGAAAAAGAAGCCAGTCGGCGAAGTTCATTCCGACATAAGCCGAAACGACGATACACACCACGAGCTCTGCCTGTTATAAAGCAACGATTAGAAACACGGGTTGAGCTTGATGCGCGCGGAAGTAATGCAAGTTCTTGACTTAACTTGAAAACCATCTCTGCATTTTCTTTATTTTTTTGTATTGCAAGCTTAATGTCATGACGCTTGGTAGCATATTTTTGAACAATAATTTTTCTTTTTTCATTACGATTAATCATACATTTTTTTGACATTATTTGCTCGCAGATTTTTTAAATGGAAAATTAAATTGCTCTAAAAGTGCTTTAGAGTGCTCTTTATTAGAAGTACTCGTTACAATAGTAACATTCATACCCCATGAAAAATCAATATTATCGTAATCAATCTCAGGAAAAATAGTCTGATCTACTAAACCAAAATTAAAATTAGCGTGATGATCAAAATGTTTATTAGAATCATACGCATTAAAATCTTTAATGCGAGGCATTGCAATGTTAATTAATTTATCAAGAAAATCATACATATTATCTTTACGTAAAGTAACCTTAACACCTAAAGGCATTCCTTCACGCAAGTGAAAGCCAGCTAAAGATCTACGCGCCTTGGTCATTACAGTAGACTGACCTGCTATAAGACTTAACTCACTTGAAAGTTTTTTTAACTTTTTTGAATCAGTAACAGCTGGACTATAGCAACTATTAAGTACAATTTTTTCTAGGTGTGGAACTTCCATTATATTTTTTAAAGAAAGTGATTCCTTAAGAAGTGATATAATTTTGCTATTATACTGCTCTCTATAACGAGAAGTATATTTGTCTGATAGAGTATTGCTTGACATAAAAAACCTATAATACTTCTGGGGCTAAAGAGAGAATTTTTGTCATTTTAAATTGACGAAGTTCACGCATGACTGGACCGAATACACGAGTTCCAATTGGTTCACCGTTATTATTAACAAGAACGGCGGCATGCCTATCAAAAGTGATATAAGAGCCATCACTACGAAGGTAATTGTTTTTAATGCGAACTAATACCGCTTTAAAAATCTGACCTTTTTTGACTTTTGAATTAGGAATGGCTTCCTTTACAACGCATACAAAGGTTTCTCCTACCCCTGCAATCTTTTTATGAGAGCCGCCTAATACCTTAATACACATAATTTTACGAGCACCACTATTATCAGCGACAGTTACAATGGATTCTTGTTGTATCATTTTAAATGTCCCAAGCGTTAGAAATAATTTTACATTTTACAGGTAATTTCATTGCAGCCAAACGCAATGCTTCACGAGCAACGTCTTCAGGGACACCCTTTAATTCAAAGAGAATTCTTCCAGGTCTTACTTTAAAAACATAATATTCAACAGAACCTTTTCCAGAACCCATTCTAACCTCGGCGGGCTTTTTAGTAACTGGAATATCTGGAAAAACACGAATGAAAATTTGACCTTGTCTTTTCATCTGTCTAGAAATTGCACGTCTTGCCGCTTCGATTTGCCTAGCAGTTATACGCTCTGATTCAATAGACTTTAGACCAAATTCCCCAAAAGCTAATTCTACACCGCGTGTTTCGCTACCAGTTATACGTCCTTTGCGCTGCTTACGCCATGCTAATTTTTTTGGCTGTAACATAATTCTACCTTAAACATTTATTGGAATATATCGCCTTTATAGACCCATACCTTAATACCACAAATTCCATAAGCAGTATAGGCCTCAGAAACACCAAAATCTATATTAGATCTGAGGGTGTGTAATGGGATACGACCTTCTTTATAATATTCATCACGAGCAATTTCAGCTCCACCAAGACGACCGGCACAAGCAATTTTAATACCCTGTGCACCTGCACGCATTGCTGATTGAATAGCTCTCTTCATCGCTTTTTTATAAGAAACGCGACGCTCTAATTGAACAGCGATATTCTCAGCAATTAAAAAAGCAGAAACTTCTGGCTTTTTAACTTCACTTATATTGACAACAATCTCATCTTGAATAATATCAGACAATTTTTTTCTTAATTGCTCAATATCATTTCCTTTACGGCCAATAATAACACCGGGCCTAGGAGTGAAAATATTAACAATACATTTTTTATGCAATCTTTCAATGTAAACACGCTCAATAAGCTGTCTTTGGAAGTGAGAGGCTATGAATTTCTTAACCAGATAATCTTGCTTCAAATAACTTGCGAATTCTCTACGATTGGCATACCAAACTGAGTTCCAGCTTCTATTAATACCAACACGTAGAATAATTGGATTTGACTTTTGTCCCATTTAATTTTCCACCTGATCATGTAGTTCAATATAAATTTTACTATAATGCTTATTAACGCTAAAAATACGACCGCGAGCTCTAGGCTGAAAACGGCGTAACTTAACTGACTTACCAGCAGAAATTCTTTTAACAATCAAAGAATCTATATCAATTACGCCATTTTTTTCAGCGTTAGATATCGCAGACAATAATGTTTTTCTAATATCAATAGCTGCATATTTTCTAGTAGCAGACAAGATAGATAGTGACTGCATTACGGTTTTGCCACGGATTGCCTTAAGTACTAAATTTATTTTTTGTACAGAACCTTTAATCATAGGAGATTTTGCTGTAGCAATAGGCTCTAGTTCATGAAAATTTTTTCTATGCATTACCTTTTACCTTTTTTCTTAGGAGCACCCGAACTATGAGAAGGCAATTTACGTGTAGGAGAAAATTCACCTAATTTATGCCCAATCATATCCTCAGTCACATATACGGGAATATGTTTTTTCCCATTATGAACTAAAAAAGTAATTCCAACAAAAATAGGTACAATAGTTGACCTGCGTGACCATGTTTTTAAAGGCTCATTAGCGTTATTTTGTTTATATAATTTAACTTTATTTAATAGTTTAGGATCTATAAACGGACCCTTCCAAGTAGAACGTGCCATATATTACTTACCTTTTCTCGTCGTACGTTTACGTATTACAACTGGATTTTTCTTACGTACTGTCTTTTTACCTTTTGGAACGCCTGTATAAGAAACAGGATGACGACCACCAGAAGTACGACCTTCTCCACCGCCATGGGGATGATCTATTGGGTTCATTGCAACACCACGAACAATAGGTCTTCTGCCCATATGACGCCTACGACCAGCTTTACCTAAATTCTGATTAGAATGATCCGAATTTGATACAACACCTATAGTAGCCCGACAACGACCATCAATTAGCCTTACTTCACCAGATGAAAGCTTAACGATAACATTCTTTCCATCTCTACCTAATATTTGAGCGTAAGTTCCCGCGGAACGACAATATTGAGCACCCTTGGCAATCTTTACTTCAACATTATGAACGATAGTACCAACAGGCAATGATGACAGACTCGAAGAATTTCCAACAACAACATCAACCTTAGAGGAAGATATGATAGTGTCGCCTACCTTAAGCTTATCTGGAGCAATAATATATGATTGCTCTCCATCTTGATATGTAATTAAAGCTATAAACGCGGTACGATTAGGATCATACTCAATACGGTCGACAATGGCTGGAATATCATACTTACTACGCTTAAAATCGATAATACGATATAATTTCTTAGCACCACCACTTCTGCCACGAAGTGTTACTCTTCCTGTATTATTACGCCCAGATTTTTTATTTAAACTTACTGTTAATTTCTTACAAGATGAGCCCTTGTAAAGTTTAGACTTATCAACTAAAACAAGACCTCTATTACCAGGCGTTGTTGGCTTAAACTGCTTTAGCATTTTGTTTCTCTATTTTTTCAAAATTATCAAAACTATCAAGTGTTACATAAAACTTTTTTTTATCTGGAAGCTTTACACTTATACGACGACGTATTTTAACTTTACCTTGTTGAACCAAAGCATTTATTTTTAATACTTTAGCATCATACTTATCTTCAATGAATTTAACAACATCATCTTTATTAATATATGATTTTGTAGATAATAAAAGCTTGTTATCTTTACGAACTAGAAAAGATTTTTCTGTGGATAATATCTTATACTTAAAATCTTGTGTCATTATGCAAACCTTGCTTTAATATCATTAAGGGCATTTTGTGAAATAATAACAATATCAGCACGAAGAATATCATAAACATTTAAGCCAGATACAGATAAAAAGTTGAATCTTACAATATTAGACACTGACTTAACAAAAGCAGAATTCTTATCTTGACTATCTATAAACAATACTTTCTTTTCTAGTAGATCAGAAAATGAATTAAGGATTGTTTTAGTTTTAGGTACTGTTAATAATAAATCATCGACAATCAACAAGTTACTAGACATAGCTTTATGAGATAAAACATGCTTAAGTGCTAGTTTCTTGATTTTTTTGGGAACTGACATTTTCCACTGCACGCCTTTTGGCCCATGAGCAACACCACCTTTACGGAATTGAGGTGCATACTTGTCAGAGTGACGAGCATTACCTGTTCCTTTTTGACGATATATTTTTCTTCCAGAACCTTTTACATCAGACCTTGTCTTGACATAAGAAGCACTACCAGCACGCTTATGAAGCTGCCAGCGAATAACCTGTGCAATTGCTATCTGATTAATCTCTGTAATCCCGAAAATAGCGTCATCAACTTCAGTTTGAGATACATCGCCATTAGAAATTTGACGTAAATTTAGTAACACAATATACCTCTAGTAATTTATTTTAATATGAGAGTTTTTAGAACCAGGAATACCGCCGCCAACAAATAGAAGCTTTTTTTCTGCGTCAAAACGAACGAGTGGTAAGTTTTTAACGGTAACACGTGCATCACCTAAGTGACCTGCCATTTTTTTACCTTTAAAAACTCTACCTGGATCTTGACAAGCTCCGGTAGAACCGTGAGAACGATGAGAAACTGATACACCATGCGATGCGCGAAGTCCACCAAAGTTATGACGCTTCATTGCACCAGCGAAACCTTTACCGATTGATCTACCAATAACATTAACTTTTGCAATACCAGTCAATTCGTCAAATGATAAAGTTTTACCCATTTCAAAGTCTGTAATATTATCAAGACGTATTTCAAATTGATTTTTTAATAATGGTAAATTATTTTGCTTGTAGAATTCTAGCTGAGGTTTTTTTATTTTTCTCTCTGCAACAGTTTCATATCCGACGATTATGGCGTTATAGCCATTTTTCTCGACGGTACGGAAACCAATTACTATTAAGTCAAAAAGACTTAAAACAGTAACGGCACGACTATTACCGTTGTCCTCGAACAACCTCGTCATACCAAGTTTTTTTCCGACTAACGTCAATGACATTATGTAATCCTTTAAATTTTTATTTCAATGTTAACGCCAGCAGATAGCTCTAGGTTCATTAACGCATCAAGCGTTTGTGGTGTTGGATCTAGAATATCTAATAGGCGTTTATGTGTACGTATCTCAAGTTGATCGCGACTTTTTTTATCAACATGAGGTGAGCGGTTAACAGTAATTTTTTCGATGTCAGTCGGTAATGGGATGGGTCCCAAAACCTTAGCACCAGTTCTATTTGCACTGTTTACAATTTGTATAGCTGATGAGTCAAGTAATTTATTATCAAAAGCTTTTAATTTTATACGAATGTGCGTTTTATCATTTTGTTTTTTAGACATTTAAAATACCTTTAGATTACTTGGTGATTGCAGCAACAACGCCTGCACCAACTGTTCGACCACCTTCACGAATTGCAAATCGTAGCTTTTCTTCCATTGCGATAGGCACAATCAACACAACATCAACT
>JBLHTX010000004.1:0-39104 GCA_047627635.1 Alphaproteobacteria bacterium
ATAATAATAATAATAATAATTTTTTCAAGGGGAAAGTGAGTATTTTAAAAAATTACCGTCACTCCCGTTTTTTGCATCGCAAAAAGAAAGGGAATCTTATCTCAACAACAGATTCCCTTTCCCTCATTACATTCGGTCGGGAATGACGGTTATGAGATTCCCTCCTCGCAATGATGGATGCAGGGGACAACATACAATAAAACTACATCTATTTTGCAGGATGAACAGGGCCAAATTCTTGTTCATGCTTCTGAAGCGCCATCACGCAGCGACGAATATCTTTTACAAATTCAAGTGGCACAGGTCGTCCCATCACGGCAATAGAGCCTAGCTTTCTAGAAAACTCTTCATCATTAATAATTAATCGCCGCATACCAGATGCAATTTGTGCAATGGCATTCGCTTTGTCAGGCTTTTTACCCATTGCCACAACCATCGGTGCAGGAGATTCTTGGCGATTATAACGAATGCCAAAAATCATACCTGCCCCTTTAATAAAAAATGTTGCGTTTTTAGGTCCAGCCGGTGACCCATGTAAAAGATCATTACGAAATTCATTTTGTGCCCGTTTAATATCAGGCGAACCTTCACTTTCTTTATGCTCATCTTTAATGTCTTTATGTGACATTTTAAGTTTTGCCTTCCAAAAAATAATCTTTAAGGGAACATCAATGGCAGCAAAAATAAAAGAAATTAACGTATAAGTTGCAACAAGCACATAAATAAAAATAACGGGTACATTGCCTCGACAATTTTCAAAACAAAAAGTTTGATACACAATGCCGGGTAAGAAATACAAAACAATCAGAAAAAAACTGCCATAAAGCAATGTTTCTTTGGCAATTGAAATCGCCATTGACGTGGCATTTTCTTTGTTAAATAAATTAGTAAGATTTTTCCCTAAATCAAGGGCTTGCATATTAAGCTTTAAGGGCTCTTTAGAGATCACAAATCCTTTACTAAGAATTAAGTATCCCAAAGTTGAGCCAAAAATACCTGATATAAATGTAATAATTGAAATTTCAATCACCACATTCAAGTAACCTTGGCATTTTTCTGTTACATAATGGTTTAGTTTATCTTCAAAAATACTTTCAAAACAACCCCCCATATTTGCCAATAAATCTTCTGTATACACATTTGAAATCGTAAATAATGTTAAAATACCAAGCGATAATCCCAAAAAACCATTAAAATCTTCCGATTTGGGGACATTGCCCTCTTCGCGTGCTTTTTGTAATTTACGATCGGTCGGTTCTTCGGTTTTATCATCATCATCGGCCATGCATTGCTCCGTGACCACCAGCCTCTAATAATACAGAAAAATTCGTTGCAATTGACATTGTTGGGTTATATTGCCCCAAATCAGTTGTTTTAAGATATAAAATCATAAAGGCAAGAAAGGTAAAGTTTTTTAAAGCAAATTGATATTCCTGTGCTTGGAATTTTTTATCTGTTCTTGCTTGAAATGCTGTTTGAATATCATACGACCACATTAAAAGGACAAAGGGAATCGCAAGATAGCTCATTGAAAAAAGCATTTTCATCGCAACTTCAAGGAAATAATACATTTTTTCAGCTGTCATAAAATTTGAAATCTCGAACAAGGGCCACACCTCATAAGACATCATAAATAAGCGGATAACATTAATAAATTCACCACTTGTTAAAAATAATGTTGAACCAGCCATAAATAAAATTGTACCCGAATCTGTCATTGGTAATGCACCACCATCAGCAGATTTACCGCCAATATCACCGCGTGCCTGATCGGCAATTTCCCCTACCATAATAAAGCCAAAAAAGAATATTGCAGGGAAAAACCCCAGCATCACACCAATCATAAATTCTTTTAATAGAATCAGTGTTCCCAGTTTTCTTTCTAAGATCCCTACTAACTTATCAGCAACTTCAGGCGATGTAATGGGCCAAATTGTTATATTAGACTCTGAAAGTGCCGATGCCATACCGGGTAAAAGCGGAAAAGTGAACACAAATGCCCAAACCGATATTGTCATTGGTGGTACTTGTGCCCAAATAATAATTGGAAAAATAAAGAAAAATCCAAACCAACGGGCCCCCAATAAACCAATAATTTGTACATGGTAACTGAGTAATTTTTGAACAATTAAAAGGTCTGGTACTGCATCTTCCATATTATATTAATTCACAATAATATAAAAATGGTCAAATATTTCAACTGTCAAAAGATATAGCGGATTAAACAACATCCCCCCCATTGTCAAAAGCACAGATGATACGGCAATAATTTTAATCGCAACAGGCAGCGTTTGCTCTTGAAGCTGGATAAGCGTTTGAATAAGCGCAATTAATAAGCCCACACCTGTTGCAACAAGCAACGGAGGGCCTGCTAGAATTACAGCAGACCACATACCACGCGTCATCATTGTAATCATAGACATTTCAAATTCCATTACGAAAACACCCTAAGTTTTTATTTAAATATATGATAAAATCAACCCATTCATAATCTTACTCCAGCCATCTATTGACACAAAAAGGAAAAGCTTTAACGGAGTAGCAATCGTCATTGGCTGAACCTGCGATACACCCATAGCCAAAATAATACAGGTTACTGCTAAATCGACTGCTAAAAATGGAATATAAAGCAAAAACCCAATTCGAAAAGCTGCCGTCATTTCAGAGAGTGAAAATGATGGCACAAGAATAATAAAATCACTTTCGGTCACTTGCCTTACCGTATCCGGGGACCATAATTTTGATGCTGTTTCGTGCAAAAGCGTTAAATGGCGTGGATCGGTATGCTTTAATAAAAAGTTTGAAATAATATCCCGTGCTGCTTGAAATGCATAAGTATAATCTTCAAAATTAGCCAACTGAAAATCTCGCCGCTCCATTGCCGTATAAATGCCGCCAATAGTTGGGGTCATAATATAAACCGTAATAATAAGTGCAACGGAATATAAAATAATATTAGGCGGTGATTGCTGCATCCCCATTGCATTGCGTAAAATTGTCAATACAATTGAAATTTTGGCAAATGAGGTCATTGAAACAACTGCGAAACTTAAAAATCCAACTAAAACAGCCGCAATTAAAAAGGGAAATACGCCTGGACCGCCAACTGTATCATCCATTAAAGACCTCCTTTATGAGAACGCCAAAATTTTGACCAACCTGCACGACTTCGCCAACCGCAATTGTTCGCCCAGAAACAGTCAAGAAAATATCTTCGGTGATTTCTTTTTGTAAATTAATCACGCTGCCTTGTGTCAGTTGCGATAATGCTTTTGCAGGCATTTCCAATCGATTAAGCTCGAACATAACGGTAACCTTATAATCATTCAAAGCAACGTCAAGCTCACTTTGAGGGGGTTTTTGTTCTTGTTCATGCTGATCATCATAGGAGGGGTTTTCAGCCTC
The DNA here is from genome assembly GCA_047627635.1 of Alphaproteobacteria bacterium. GTDB lineage: Bacteria > Pseudomonadota > Alphaproteobacteria > JBCCNR01 > JBCCNR01 > JBCCNR01. Next base: position 3,406 of record JBLHTX010000004.1, read on the forward strand.
GGCTATGGCATTAATATCATCATTTTGTACTGTCATTTTAAGTTCCTCAACGTCATGTATCATAGATGGGTTTTGGGTTAATTGAAGCGCCATACCATCAAGCTGTGTATGTAAAATAATCGCATTCCCAATTAAAACCAGCGGCTGATTAATTGGATGACGCTTTGTCATCAAAATAATAATTTCACCTAATTTTAAATTTTGTAACTTCTGAATAGATATTTTTCGCATAACGCTAAAAACAGTAAGTGCAACGGCTGGCTCTAATGTCTTTTTTTTATGTGTTTGACTAAAAACTTTATCTAGAAAATCTTTTACAATCTCTTCTTTTCCTGCTGCTAAAACAGAATGCGGCATTGAATCATCATTTACATAAATACGCCATTGTGATTTAAAATTACCTTTTGCCCCTGAAAATGGCATAAATTTAACCGAAATTCCTGTTTTTTCTTTAATATTATTCAGAATATCTGTTAAAATCATCTCAAGCATCAAGCAAACAAATTTATCATCAAAATGCTCAGGCAATAATGGATCAAGATAATGCCCTAGAATAATACTTATCAATGATCGTGATATGGAAATTGTAACGGGTTCAGCGCTACCAAAGTCAATATCAATAAAAAAAGACTGTCCACTTACGTCATATTCATTAAAAATAATACCGTAAAAAGGCACAATTTTTAACGTATAATCATCATTTAATGTAATATTAAATTCCAGTGAACGCTGTAAATAAGGCAACCAAAAATTTAATAAAGACTCATTCACCTTCTTAATATTCAAGGCTTTATAAGCCGGTTTTTGAGATGCCTTACGTATTAATGGTTTTGACATAACACAACACCATTGTTAATCGCCTTACTTAGGGCGAAACACCAAATCATCGAACATTGCGTCTTCTTCTTTTTGATTCTTATCAAAGATGTACTCCTCGGTCTTCTGACTGACAGCGTCTTCTAATCGCATTCTTCCTTTTTTAGTATCATCCCATTGTTTAAAGAATTCGTTAACTTCATCTAAAATCGGATAATATGCCTGAGATTTTTCTTCTAGCTGTGCATACATGTCTTCAATTTTTTTCTGTGTATCATCTTTTAAAAGCAAATATTGCTCCATTACCAAGCCAGAAACAGCTTCTGTCCTGATTCTATTTTGCATTGTATGGAGCTCAATCGTTCTTTGTTGCATGAATTGCTCGATCTTGGTACGCTCTTGCTCTAGCTTTGCTTCATGGTTTTCAAGCTCGCGGCGCTTATCATGATGCTTTTTCAATGCTTTATCTTCACGTCTTTTACGAATTTGCAATATTTTCGCTAATTTTTCATGATCTTCCATAAGTACCTCAATATATATATATATATGCAAGTATTATACTAAAAACAATAAGTATATATTATTTTTAGTATTTTTATATAATTGAAATGGCACATTTATTGCTATTACTATTTAGTATGTAAAAAAGTAATCTTTATATATAGTAATCGCTTTAGCAAGAAGGAATATGAATTATGTCTGATGCAGCAGGTGCACGCGCAGTAGCCGATGCAACCCTTGATAAAGTTCTTGATCGCGTTGTGATGGAATGGACAACAATGCTTGAGAAGAATCTACAAATTACTGAAATGCAAAATCGCTGGTCTGTTGCTAAGAAAGCAGCTGATTCGGCACGTGTTCAATAGTATTTATTATATTATAAAATTTGTATCATCAGTTTATCTCTAAAACATCGAATGAAATTCGGTGTTTTTTATATTTTTTAATTATGTTTACAGCTTATTAAGATATTCTTGCAAGAAATAAACCTATATCCTATGATATAAGGGATAATAAAATTTGCAAGGAATAAGGTATGACACAAATTAACGCACCTAAAATCAAAGTACAGGGCACAGTCGTCGAGCTTGATGGCGATGAGATGACTCGCATTATTTGGGCACTCATCAAAGAAAAACTTGTTTTACCCTATCTTGATCTAAACCTAGAATATTACGATTTAAGCGTTGAAAATCGTGATGCAACAGACGATCAAGTAACCATTGATTCAGCAAATGCTATTAACAAACATGGCGTTGGGATTAAATGTGCCACAATTACCCCCGATGAAGGACGTGTCAAAGAATTTAATCTGAAAAAAATGTGGAAATCTCCCAATGGGACTATTCGTAACATTCTTGGCGGCACAATTTTCCGTGAACCCATTATTTGTAAAAATGTCCCTCGGCTTGTACCAGGCTGGACCAAGCCAATTATTGTTGGTCGTCATGCGTTTGGGGATCAATATAAATGTACCGATTTCCTTGTGCCTGAAAAAGGAAAATTAACCCTTAAATTTGTTGGCGAATCAGGAAAAGTAATTGAACGCGAAGTATATGACTTCCCCTCAAGTGGTATTGCCCTTGCAATGTATAATCGTGACGATTCAATTCGTGAATTTGCCCGTGCCAGCTTAACTTATGGCTTAAAGCAATCAATGCCTGTTTATTTATCCACAAAAAACACAATCCTTAAAAGCTATGACGGACGCTTCAAAGATATTTTCCAAGAAACATACGAAGCAGAATTTAAAGAAAAATTCCAACAAGCAGGCATTACCTACGAGCATCGCTTAATTGATGATATGGTTGCTTGTGCCTTAAAATGGAGCGGTGGCTTTATTTGGGCCTGCAAAAACTATGATGGTGATGTACAATCTGATACAGTGGCACAGGGCTTTGGTTCTCTTGGTCTTATGACATCAGTCTTAATTTCACCCGATGGTAAAACAATCGAAGCAGAAGCCGCACATGGCACGGTAACACGTCATTATCGGGAGCATCAAAAAGGCAATCCAACCTCAACTAATTCAATTGCATCTATTTTTGCATGGGGACAAGGATTGGCACATCGTGGACGCTTAGATAATAATCAAGCCTTAATTGACTTTGCTGAAACTTTACAAAAAACCTGTATCGATACTGTCGAAGCAGGCTTTATGACCAAAGATTTAGCACTTCTTGTTGGGCCAAATCAATCTTGGCTCACAACCGAGGGTTTTCTTGATAAGGTTTCTGAAGTTTTACAGCATAAATTACAACATAAAAAAGTTGCATAAATCATATTAAGTAGCATATAAATAATCCACTTATAAGAAAAAGGAATATAATATGCTACGTCATTTTTTTTCACTGTCAGTTTTACTACTGACAGTGTCGACACTTACACATCGTGCAAATGCAGATGATGCAGACCATAAATTGCGTCCCGATGCCCATGCACCGATTGGTGTTATGCGTGATCACGTCCATGATGCTGGTGAATTTATGGTTTCTTATCGACTTGGTTACATGAGCATGGAAGGTAATCGTAATGGCGATTCGCGCGTTTCAAACCAACAAGTCCTGAATAATTATATGGTGGCACCAACTAAAATGCCAATGCGTATGCATATGTTTGGTGCTATGTATGGCGTTACCGACCAGTTAACAGTTGGTGTTATGGGAGGATTTGGCGAAAAAGAAATGGATCATGTCAGACGTAATGGCACAAATTTTGAAATGAATAATGACGGTATTCTTGATACAAAAGTTAATGCAATGTATCAATTTTACAAAGATGATATGCATCGCTTTCAATTTAATGCAGGCATCAGCTTACCAACAGGGTCAGTAGATGATCGCAAGCCTAATAATGGTATTTTTGCATATCCAATGCAAATGGGATCAGGTACCTATGATTTAATGCCTGGTATTAGTTATAGTGGACAAACTCATCACTGGTCATGGGGGTCACAAGCCAATGCCGTTTTACCTCTTGGACGTAATGATCGGGGTTATTCATTTGGCAATCAATATCAACTAACAGGCTGGGGAGCACGCAGATTTGGCAATATTTTCAGTGCTTCTTTACGGCTTGAAGGTCAATCATGGGACAATGTTAATGGCTATGATCGTGAGCTTTCTGGGCCAAACTTTATGGCACCACCAATGGATTCTAGCCTACAAGGTGGGGAACGTATTACAACGCATATTGGCTTAAATGCGGTAATTCCAGAAGGAATTTTAAAAGGACAGCGTCTTGCCGCTGAATTTGGAATGCCTGTCTATGAGCGTCTTGATGGACCTCGCTTGGAAACAGATTATCGCTTTACGCTTGGCTTGCAATATACTTTTTAAATATTTACAATCATGGACATAAGCGATATAAACCCTATTCTTATGTCCTATGATTTCTCACTTTATATCCATTATCCTTTTTGTTTATCAAAATGCCCTTATTGTGACTTTAATAGTCATATTAATCAAAATATTGATGTTACTCAATGGGCATCCGCCTATAAGCAAGCACTAAGCTATCATAAGGATAATTTTCCACTTAATAATATTAAAACAATTTTCTTTGGTGGCGGCACGCCATCACTGATGCCGATTAATCTTGTACAAGAAATTCTGGATTACGCTCAAAATTTATTTGGCTTTACGCTTGATATTGAAATTACCCTTGAAGCAAACCCCACAAGCAGCGAAGCACAAAAGTTCCAAGACTTTGCCAAGGCAGGCATTAACCGCCTGTCAATGGGCATTCAAGCCCTTAATGATGTTGATTTACGCAAGCTTGGTCGTACCCATAGTGCCGATGAAGCAATTAAGGCTTTTGAAATTGCCAAGAAATATTTTAACCGCACATCGTTCGATCTTATTTATGCCCGCCAAAATCAAACGCTTGATGCATGGAAACAAGAATTAACCCTTGCTGCCTCTTTGACGATTGGACATATATCGCTTTATCAACTCACAATCGAGCCTGATACACGCTTTGCCGATTGGTATAGGCGCGGCAAAATTAGTTTGCCTCCCGATGCATTGGCCGAGGAGCTTTATTTTATAACTGACGATATTTTATCAACTTATGGTTATGAAAATTATGAAATTTCTAATTATGCAACGCCTGGCAATCAATGCCTGCATAATATGGCATATTGGCAATATCAGCCCTATGTTGGTATTGGTGCAGGTGCACATGGTCGTGTGCCAATTAATAATACAACTTATATGGCAACCGAAACCCATAAAATGCCGAATGATTGGCTTAAAAACCCCACAGAACTCATACAACAAACGCTCATTACATCACAAGAATATGATCTTGAATATGTATTAATGAGTTTGCGGACAAATCAAGGGTGTGATCTAAATCGTTTGCAAACAGATTTTATCCAAAAAGACAGACTTCATAATCTTATTCAAGATGGCCTTATCATATTGGATAATAATCACCTTATTGCAACGCAAAAAGGACGACCATTATTGAATGCCCTTATTCGTGATATTATATAATAAATACCCAAAATGCCTTTTAAAGTCTATTGAAAAGCAAAATAATTGTTAAAACTTGTAAAATGCACGATACAAAGGCTATACATTTATAAGTCAATATAGTATCATATCCGAATATTTAAAACGCATATTTAAGGATCACAGGGTGGAAAAAGTTGCAATCACACAAGAAGGCTTTACTCGAATTGAAACCGAATTTAAAAACCTCAAAGATGTTGAGCGTCCAAAAGTAATACAAGCAATCTCAGAAGCACGTGAACATGGTGATCTTTCTGAAAATGCTGAATATTCGGCAGCCAAAGAAAAACAAAGCTTTATTGAAGGACGCATTCAAGAGCTTGAAAGTGTTATTTCCCGTGCTGATATTATTGATATTAAAAGCTTTTCAGGTGACACCGTAAAATTTGGTGCAACTGTCACAATTATGGATGAAGATACCGAAATCAAACAAACATGGCAAATTGTTGGCGAGATAGAGGCTGACATTAAGTCTGGCCGTATCAGTACAGCATCCCCTATTGGACGTGCTTTAATTGGCAAGCCCCAAGGCGATGTCATTGAGGTTTCTTCCCCAGGCGGTATTAAATCTTATGAAATTCTAAAAGTTGTGTTTTAATAAATCTATATGCAACCCTATCTTGATCTCCTGCAAGACGTTTTTAATAACGGCACTCATAAATCAGATCGTACTGGTACTGGCACAAGATCGCTTTTTGGTCGTCAAATGCGGTTTGATTTATCTAAGGGTTTTCCGCTTGTTACAACAAAAAAAGTTCATGTAAAGTCCATCATACATGAACTTTTATGGTTTCTTTCTGGTGATACAAACATTGGTTATTTACAAAATAACGGCGTTCGCATTTGGAATGAATGGGCAAACGATAACGGTGATCTAGGCCCTGTTTATGGCAAGCAGTGGCGATCTTGGGCTACTCCTGATGGCCGTGTGATTGATCAAATTCAAGGCGTTCTTAATCAAATTAAACACACCCCCGATAGTCGTCGCATGATTGTTTCCGCATGGAATCCTGCTGATATTGATAATATGGCATTGCCTCCTTGTCATTGCTTATTTCAGTTTTACATTGCAGATAATAAATTATCATGTCAGCTTTACCAAAGGTCGGCTGATATTTTCTTGGGTGTTCCTTTTAACATTGCTTCCTATGCTTTGCTAACCTATATGATTGCTCAGGTTACAGGTTTACAGGTTGGTGATTTTGTACATTCTTTTGGTGATGTGCATCTTTATGATAATCATATTGAACAAGCACAGTTACAACTATCAAGATCGTCTATGCCCCTGCCAACATTAACGCTTAATAAAGAAATTACAGATTTATTTTCTTTTACCTATGATGATATTATAATCAATAATTATCAATCACACGAAGCGATAAAAGCACCAGTAGCTGTATAAAGACATAACAATTTAAACAATGGACTATTATGCCAAAATCCTTGCTTATCGCCATTACTGCCCGTAGTAAAAATAATGTTATTGGTTTGGATCATAAATTACCTTGGCATATCTCAGAAGATTTAAAATTTTTCAAACAGCAAACTCTTAATAAACCAATGATTATGGGACGCAAAACACGTGATTCCTTTGGAAAAAAACCACTCCCCAAAAGACCCCATATTGTTATTAGCCACAATCCACATTATCAGGCTGATGAAAGCTTCATCTGTGATAATATTGATACTGCTATTAGTCATGCACATACAATAAATCAAGAAACAGATTGCTCCGAAATCTATATTATCGGTGGCGGCACTCTATATAACCAAACCATTGATATTGTTGATCGTCTTATTATTTCTGATATTGATATTATAGTTGATGGTGATACTTATTTTCCTGACTTTAATCCCAAGGTTTTTTCAAAAAAAATCTTACATGAATATCCGCATTTACCAATTCCATTTAACATTATACAATATGATCGCTTGCGATAATTGTTTTAATATGTATAAATGACTTAATCATAAAATAAGTAAGGGCTTTTTCATGGCAAATAATCCTTGGGACGGCGGTCCTAAAAATCCTTGGGGCGGTAATAACAATCCTAATAATAATAATTCCAATAATAATAATTCAAACAACACACCTCCCGATTTTGAACAAATTATTATTGATGCAAAAAATAGATTTAAACAAAAATTACCACCTGGATCTGGCGGTGGTTGGGTCATTGGTTTGCTTGGTGTGGCTGCTTGTGTTGGTTGGTTAACAACTGGATTTTATCATGTAAAAACAGGAGAACAGGGCGTTGTTCTACAGTTTGGTAAATATTTGAAAACCACAACATCGGGCTTAAACTACCACTTACCTTATCCTATTCAGCAAAAAATACTTGTTGATATGGAGCTTAACCGTAACGTCAATGTTGGTCGTAAAAACATGACAAACAATCAAAGTTACGCCCGCAATACAGGTATTCAACAACAACAAGACACACGTAAAATGCTTACTGGTGATGAAAATATTTTAAACGTTGATTTTGATGTCCGTTGGAAAGTATCCAATGCTGCTGATTATCTCTTTAAAGTAAATGACCCTGAACAAACCGTTGGTGCGGTTTCTGAAAGTGTGATGCGTGAAATTGTTGGTCGCAATAAAATTGATGCTGTTTTAACCGAAGAGCGTGATACTATTGAGGTTCGTGTCAAGGAAGAAATTCAAAATACACTGAATGATTATGAAGCAGGTGTTCGTATTCTTCAAGTTGCCATCAAAGAAGCATTGCCGCCCAATGAAGTTATTAAAGACTTTAAAGATGTGCAAGCTGCACGAGCAGATCGTGAGCGTTCTGTCGAAGAAGCAAATGCTTATGTAAATAAAGTTTTACCGATTGCCCGTGGTCAAGCCGTTGAAATGCGAGAGCAGGCATCAGGCTATAAAGAGCGTGTGATTGCTGAAGCAATTGGTGATGCATCTCGTTTTGAGAAAGTTTACGATCAATATGCAAAGGCACCAGACGTAACACAAAAACGAATATACTTAGAGACATTAGAGAAAATTTTGGCAACAAAAAACAAACTCATTATCTCGGGTGATGCCAGCAAATCTGGTGTTTTACCTTATTTACGCCTTGATGAATTATCAAAAAAAAATAATGGAGGCAACTAATGAGTAAATTAAAAATCCTAGGTGTTGTTGCTTTTTTAGGCTTAGTAACAGCACAACAAACTTTATTTACAGTACAAGAAACCGAGCAAGCCCTTATTGAACGGTTCGGGCAACTTAGAGAAAATATTCCCAATGCTGGTATTTTTGCTAAACTACCCTTTGTAGATAATGTGATCTATATCGAGAAACGTGTCTTGAACTTACAAACGGCTGAAATACAAGCAATCTTAGAAGATAAAAAGCAGCTTGTTGTTGATGCTTTTGCACGTTATAAAATTACCGACCCGATTAAATTTTATCAAGCTGCTGGTAATATTTTTATTGCCGAAGATAAAATTGCAACTATTCTTGATTCGGCAACACGAGGCGTTTTTGGTAAAGAAACTCTAAGAGAAATTTTATCAAGCAAACGCTCGGGCATGATGGATAAAATCCGTAAGTTATCGAGCAAGCAAACGCAAGATTTTGGTATTGAAGTTATTGATGTGCGTATTTTGCGTGCTGAATTGCCGCCTGAAAATTCTGCATCAATCTTTAAACGGATGAGTGCTGAACGCCGTCAACAAGCAGATCAATTCCGAGCTGAAGGACGAGAAAAAGCGCTTGAAATTACATCACGTGCTGACCGTGAAAGTGAAGTTATCAAAGCTGAAGCACGTCGTGATTCTGAGATTATTCGCGGTGAAGGCGATTCAGACAAAAATCGTATTTACGCTGAAAGCTATGGCAGAGATAAAAATTTCTTTGAATTTTATCGCTCAATGATTGCCTATGAGCGTGCTTTTAATGATGATAAGGGCGGTAGCACAACAATGGTGCTTTCAACTAAAGATAACTTCCTTAAAGAATTTAAAAATAATTAATAAATTTATTTAAATAAAATACAATATATGATAGTATAGATTATATTAACATATATTGTAAGCAGATATGGTTGCACCAGTAATAGGATATGCCGCAGGAATAGTAGCGAAAAAAGCCATTCAAGGCTCTATTAGCCCTAAAACCTTCAAGGGTATCAAGAATGTAGCCAAGAATATTAGCGATACTCGTAATATAGTGGATATAGGCAAGAGCGGCGTTGATATAGCATCTAAAGCCATGGATCACATGAAACTAACAGCACAACAAACACAATCTATTTTAAATCCACAACAATCACAAAACAAACCTATTGCTTCGAGAAAAGTTCTTGCCAGTAAATGGGATGAATTACGGGCGAAAACAAAATAAATTATAAATTATAATCAGATTTATAAATCAGCCCAATCATCGCCAGATGCAGTACCAAAATCACTAAAGTTTTCAAATGATAATTCTGAAATTTGTGTTTTAGGCTTGCTTGGTGTTGCCTCCTTAGGGCTTTGAGGGCGCTCATTCCGTAATTGCTTATTGATTGTCGTTAAGACAGAGCCTCCTGTTTCGGTTTTAAAGGAGCGAACAAGATCTGATAAAGCTTCAGCTTCTTTTGAAAGTTCTCGTGCATTCGCTGCTGAATTATCCGCAAGACCTGCATTTTGTTGTGTAATTTCATCCATTTGAGAGATTGCACCAGATATCTCTTCGATACCCGTTGCTTGTTCTCGTGATGCTTGTGAAATAGCCGAGATTGTTGTTGTTACATTCGTTACCGATGCAACAATATCGCTTAAAGCTGTGCCTGTTGCGCTTACAAGTTTTACGCCATCAATCACCTGAGCATTTGACCCCGTAATCAAGCCTCGAATGTCACGCGCAGCTTCTGAACACCGCGAAGCAAGTGTTCTTACCTCGGATGCGACAACCGCAAAACCTTTACCAGCCTCCCCTGCTCGGGCAGCTTCAACAGCTGCATTTAAAGCCAGTAAATTTGTTTGTGATGCGATTGAATCAATAACGCTGACAATTTCAGTAATACGGCGTGCGCTCGTCTCAATTTGATTCATTGCTGTAACAGCCTGAGCAACAACATTGCGGCCACTTTCAGCTTGTTGCAAAGTTTCTTGTGCTAATGACGTTACTTGAATAGCGCTATTAGCATTATTGCGTACCGATGCAGACATTTCCTCCATTGTGGCAACGGTTTCTTCGATTGATGCAGCTTGTGCCTCTGTTCGCCCTGATAAATCATCTGCCCCCGTTGTAATATCCGCACTTGAGGTGCGTATCGCATTCCCAACAGTTGAAATCTCCTGAATTGTACCACGCAATGTAGCAAAAGATTTGTTTAAACTTTCTTTAACACCGTTAAAGTCACCCGAATAATTTCCTTGAAGAGATTGTGTTAAATCGCCATCCGCAAAACCATTGACGGTATGATTAAGGTCATTAAAGAAGTTTTCAACAGTTTCACAAATTTTATTAATACCATTTGATATTGTAACAATCGACTGGCGATCATCATTAACATTAAGGCGTTCTTTAAAATTACCATTTGCCGCCGCTTGAATGACTTCGGCAACTTGTGTTTCAATTTCTTGCTCTTGTACGTTACGCAATTCTGCAGCTTGTGCAGCCTTTACTTGTGCTGTTGTTTCAGACCATTCTGTTACAAACCCAATACGATTACCAGACTGATCGTAGACAGGAGTAATAACAAGATTAAAATTACGATTATCAAAATCTAATTTTGTTGCATGAGGCTCATGCAAGCTCGATAATATATTTTTAATATGATTATTCTTATCACCATAAAAATCAAGTAAATTTGTACCAATTATTTTATTCAGATTAATATTGGGCATTGCTTGCTTAAAATGACCTTCAGATTGTAACAATGCATTTTGTACTTTGTTATTTGAATAAATAATTTTCAAATCTTCATCTGCAATCATAAACATTGCATCAGCGCCATCAACGGCAGCTTTAATACGTGCCGATGCTTGTGCTTGTGTATGAATTGTCGTGAGTGATCGTGCCAAAATACCGAGCTCGTCAGTATTATTTTTACATGGAATATCAACATCATAGCCATTAGCAAGCTTATCCACTGTCTCGGATAGCTTAACGATAGGACGTGCAAAACTACGTGCATATAAATAACCTAGTACAGCAACAATAGACGACCCGAAAAGAGCAGCGAGTAAAGAATAAAATTTAGTATTCCAAATTATAGTATCAATTAATTTTTGATTATGCTCAATGACTGCTGTCCAAATAGTACCTTGAAAGCTGATTTCATCAATCATATAAAGTGATTTTTCAAAAATAAGCCCTGGCATATCTGTAAGAAATCGACCATGCATATCGTTAATATTTTGAATTTTTGCCTGTGTTGCGCCAATATCATTTTCTTTTGTTCTATATAAATCATTCCGCAATGTGCCATCATTACCCACAATATACATTGAATAATTTTTATCAGTCATGTGAAATAATTGACTGAAACGATCAATCGGCATTTGATAAGCAATAACGCCCACAAATTGTTGTTGTGCATTATAAACAGGGGATGCAATAAAGGCAGCAGGTGCGTCAGAAGAGGGTGCATAAGGTTTGAAATCATCATAAGCAATAGTACCTTGTGAAGGGTTTTTTGCTATTTTTTGGAATATCTGCCCAAGGCCACTATTACGCCATTTTCCGCTATTCATATTGGTGGCATAATCAAGCTCTTTGTAGACACTATAAACAAGGTCACCATTTTTATTAAATAAGAAAATATCGTAATATCCTTTTGCATCTTTTTGCGCAGAGAACATATTATGATATTGCCTGTGAATATCAGAATAAAGACTACCATCATTAGCCGAATTTAATTTATCTTTTTCACCAACCGGATGAGGATTATTATTAATATAAGTTTGTTGTAAATATTTTTGAGGTTTTTCAAGTTGACTCCAAGCAATATCAAAATCTTGTATTGCCTTAGCTGTAATATTACTATTTGCGGCTTGTTGAATATCATTTTTTAAATTAACAAAGTAATTATTGATAAGTTTACTTGCCTCATGAAGCGTGTTTTTCAGATCACTCTCTTGCTTTTGCATAATATGAGAGCTTGATACCCATGACGCAGCTGAGCCAGAAAATATACCCGTTATAAGTGCTGCAATCGCAATGATAACAGTAATTTTTTGCGCAATCTTTAAATTGTTAAAAAAACGTGATAGTGCCATAGCTGTACCCTATTGATGATTATCAAATAATTATTATTATTCACATCATGGTACCAGATGATTAAATTAATATTAATCATGTTATACATAACTTGACTTGCCTTATTTAAAAAATAAGCATATTATTTAAATCACTAAAAAAATAGTAGGTTAATTAGCGATGTCAAATAATAATCATAAAAAAACAAATATGGCAGATATTGTCTCTAAGGCACAAAAATCAGTCAATCATAGTACTAAATCTATAAAAGATGATAAGTTAACTAAAAAAAAGACTCTATTAAATGCTAAAATTATACATAAAAAAAGTGCCGATCCAAAGCCCAATATAGAAACAAAAAATATAGACAATAATAATATTAATAATATCAAAGCCCCAATATTACCTGTATATTTAACGAATAAAGCTTCCAAAGATCAAATTGTATCAGTTTTATGTGATGGTATTCGCGATGTTCATAGCCAGTCAATAAATTTCACTGATAGCTTGCGGCAAAAACAACAAAGCAAAGCGCATTCATTATCACAAATTCATGCACAGGCCTTTGATAATTTTCATAAACTTTCTTATGGTTGTTTTCAAGTTATGCAAACATCTTTAACGGCCAAAAAACAAAATATAATAATTCAAAAACAAGCAGAAACAGCAACACAAGTGCAAAAAGCATATGTTGATTTAATCGGAACTTTGTCACAGGCTTCTTTGGATATTATGAAAAATAGTGCTTCTTGGTTTTATAATAAATCTAAAAAATAAGAATACCCTTATTCAGATTGATCTTTTCGGCTTTGCCTTCTTGCTGCACGCTTTTCTCGTAGTGCTTTACGTGCCGCAACAATTGCACTGGTGCCATCATCTTCAATTGCATAAATGGATGGAGAAGGATCTGCCTGAGAAGATTCGTTATGCTCAATATCGTTTACTTGAGTAACGATATCCTCTTGAGTATCATCTATACGATTATCTTTTTCTAGTGCACGCTGCATACGACGCTCTTCTCGTGCTTTACGGCGCTCTTCTCGTCTTTTTTCACGTATGTCTTGCAGTGACGGGGTGTTATCATCTTGGTTACTTATATTGTTTTTATCGAATGCCGCTTCATTATTAGTATTATTTATGGTTGACTGATTATTATCTATAATGGGTTGAGTAATATCATTATGGCGTGGTGGTAAGTCGTTATATTGAAACTCTTGTGTTTGTTCTTGGTATATCTGATCTGCTATCTCAGCGGTTTTTTCTACTGGTGAGAGCTGTGTTTCATACAAAGACAGATAATCCATACCAGTAATTAAGTAGCCTTGTGCATAAGTAAAAGAGGTCTCAATATCTGTTTGAAAAATAGCTTCTTCTTTAACTTGAGAAATTTTTTTATCGCCAATATAACGAATATGCACAGCATTTTTTTGCAACAAAGATATCAACGGTATATAGTCAGTATGGTCACCCACATTATCGGAAATCATCATATTAAATCGAAAATTACGATAATTTAAAACTTCATAAGCTGTTTGGCTAGCCCCATCAAAAGAAACAAGATGATCTTCAAGATTAAGTTCATTGATTTTGTCAAGAAATGCTTGGTGTGGGTTTGGCGCATCACCATTAGCCTGAAGCCATTGATGGCTTGAGGGGTGCCAGTTCTTGATATGTAAGATTTCACAAGGTTGATTTTCTTTAACAAAATGAGCAAGATCTAATGCATTTTCTGGACTACCACAATGAATAATGAATTTAGGCTCATGCTGTAAGATAAAATTATGTAACAGGGTTTGATTATACAAAATACCACTACAAAGCGCACCAGAAGAAGCACCGTTATAGAGTAAATTGCGAATAATTGACATATTTTATGAATCCCATTATAAAGATATTTCATAGATTATACTTCAAAATATATGCCAAAATGATAATATTTTAAGAGATAAATAAAAATATCTATTGTTAATTTATAAAATGTAACACAAAATACTAAGATGCATAAAAACGATTCTTATCAGAGCCATACGGCAGTTAAAAGGCTCATTCATTATCCATTGTGCCCTTATTCACGCTTTATAAGGATGGTAATGCATGAAAAATCTTTAAATTTTTCACTTATCAAGGAAGAGTTTTGGCTTGAGCGTTCTTCTTTTATCACATTAAATCCCTCAGGGAAATTACCCGTCCTTGTCGATTCAGACAATAAGACTATTATCTGCGATGTCATGCCTATTTTTGAATACCTTGAGGAAACCACCGATAAAGAAAATAATTTACTACCGACAAGCCCTACTGAACGTGCCGAAGTACGTCGATTACTTGGCTGGTTTCATGAAAAATTCTACAAAGAAGTTTCGAATGCGTTACTCACAGAGCGTGTCTGGAAGCGCATGAAACATGAGGGATACCCTGATTCTACGATTATTCGCTATGCCATTGCCGTATTACCCGAGCATATTCTTTACCTATCGCATCTCCTTAGAGGACGTGATTGGCTTGCTGGCAATCACATGACTGCTGCTGATTTAGCCGCAGCAGCACATATATCTGTTGTCGATTTTTTAGGGAATATCACGTGGAAGCCAGCAAAGCAGTCTGCCGCCTTTGATGTTGTGCGTGAATGGTATGCACGGGTTAAATCACGACCTTCATTTCGTGCCTTAACAAACGATATTGTTGAGGGATTTACGCCCCCATTGCATTATGCAGATCCTGATTTTTAAAAAATCTAAATATTAGCCATCATAATTTTCAGCATACGCCCAATTTCATATGACTGGTCATTGCGAGGAATAATCATATCGACCATACCATGATCTTTAAGATACTCTGAGCGTTGAAACCCCTCCGGTAGCTTTTCCTTAATTGTTTGCTCAATCACACGTGGCCCTGTAAAGCAAATTAAAGCGTCAGGCTCTGCAATATGGACATCACCAAGCATTGCATAAGATGCCGTGACACCGCCTGTTGTGGGGTTAGTTAACACGACAATGAAGGGTAATTTTGCATCACGCATCATATCAGCAGCGATTGTTGTACGCGGCATTTGCATGAGTGATAAAATTCCTTCTTGCATACGTGCCCCGCCTGCAGATGGAAAGACAATTAAGGCGGCTTTTTCTTGAACAGCACGCTGAGCGGCTGCAATCAAAGCATTACCAACCGCAATGCCCATTGACCCACCCATAAACTGAAAATTATGGGCAGCCGCAACTGCTTTGTTTTTACCAATCTTTCCGTACCCAACCTTGATGCTTTCTTGATCGTCTGTTTTACTACGGGCTTCTTTAAGACGATCAGGATAACGCTTTGTATCTTTAAATTTCAAGGGATCATTGCTCGATTCAGGATAACTGACAATATCCCATTCGCTTCTATCAAATAAGCCATTAAAACGATCACTTGGCGAAATATGGTGATGATATTGACAGTTTGTACAAACATTTAAATTATTATGAAAATCACGATGAAAAATCATTTGGCTACATTGTTTGCATTTAACCCATAAATTATCGGGCATATCTTTTTTACTAACAAATGACTGAATGCGTGGCTTCACATAATCGGTAATCCAATTCATATCGTTATCCTTTTAAGCTATCTGACAATGTTTTAACAAACTTTAAAACAGAATCAACTGTTTCTCCATTTGACGTTTCAATAGTACCAATTTTTTGAACAATTGCCGAACCAACAACAACTGCATCTGCCCCAATATCTGCGGTGTCTTTTACATCTTGAGGGGTCTTTATACCAAAGCCAACCGCAATGGGTAAATCTGTAACTGTGCGTATCGCTTGTAATTGCTTTGCAAGATCGGTCTTATTTGCCGCTTCACCACCTGTAATACCTGCAACAGACACATAATAAATAAAACCACCTGCATTTTTGGTGATTTTATTCATACGTTGAATATCAGATGTTGGCGTAATTAACCGCACCAAATTAATATCATATTTTTTTGCTGGATTGGTAAATTCTTCTTCTTCTTCAGGTGGCAGATCTACAATAATAACACCATCAATACCAGAATTATTTGCATCAACCAAGAATTTTTCAATCCCATAGATATAAATCGGATTATAATAGCCCATTAATATAACAGGTGTATGCGTATTTTTATGACGAAAGTCTTTGACCATTTTAAGCGTTTTTGTAATATTTTGCCCATTTTTCAAAGCACGAATATTGGCTTGTTGGATCGCTTTACCATCTGCCATCGGATCAGTAAATGGCATACCAAGCTCAATAATATCAACGCCACTACTTGGCAATTGATTTAATATTCTCTGCGATGTTTCAAGATTTGGATCACCTGCTGTAATAAAAGTGATAAGACCAGCACGGTTTTCTTGTTTGAGGACTTCAAAGGCTTTACGAATACGACACATAATATCACACAATAATTTTTATACCTTTTAACGCTAATTCATCATTGTTGAAACAGTTTTTTTTTATTTTTTATTTTTATCCCCATTAAAGAGGGTTTTTTATAGATTTTTAAAAAAAACAGCCAAAAAATATGTAAAAATATTGCAAAAACATAAAATTCGCATTACGCATATTAAAATATATTTGAAAGGCTTTATTGATATGCTCCTTGAAGAGATTGAAAAAATTGATGTGATTCTTGATCGTTACGATGCTGTTATTTGTGATATATGGGGGGTCCTACATAATGGCATTACAGTATATCAGGATGCAGTTGCCGCATTAAGACGTGCCAAAGCCAAAGGAAAACATGTTATTTTATTAACAAATGCCCCAAAAAGATCAGATGTTATTCAGCAAAGATTTAAAAAAATGGGTGTTGCAGATGCTTTTTGGGACGCAACACTGACATCGGGAGATTGTATTGCACAATATTTAGCTGAAAATGCACAAGATCAAGCAATTTTTCACTGGGGACAAGATGATGATAAAGGCATTTACCAAGATCATGATTTCAACCTAACAACATTAGACAAAGCAGATATGATTGTTTGCACAGGCTTAATAGATTCTGTTACCGAAATATCAGTCAATGAGGCGGCAATGTTGGCCAAAGCAGCGGATAGAAAATTACCCTTTATTTGTGCTAACCCTGATAAATCTGTTAAAATTGGCGATGATTTTCAGTTATGTGCGGGCGCACTTGCAGATATTTATCTAGCACTTAATATGCCCGTTGATTTTTTTGGTAAACCCCATCCCATTGTCTATCATCATTGCTTACATAAACTAGAAGCATTATCTGGCAACATGATACACCAAAATAAAATCCTCGCAATTGGTGATGGCTTATATACAGATATTAAAGGTGCACAAAATGCAAATATTGACTGCCTTATGGTCTTAAATGGTCTTCACCAAGAGCTGTTTCAAACATCCGTTGGATATGATTTTACACTTATTCGTGAAGTTTGTGAAGCCCATGATGTTAGGCCAGAATATTATATGCCTTATTTGCGATAAAAATAAACCATCAATATTCAATCTCAAGGCTTGGTATTATCAATAGCTGCCAATCAATGGGTCTTACAAATATTTATACTCATAAAAAAGCATCATTTCTGAATTAAAAAAATGATGCTTTTAAATATATTAAGCTAATAAAAAGTATAGTGCTATCTAGGGCAATATCTTAGCTTCGGCATTGACTGCTTGCGCTTCAATCGTATGTGCTTTATCTCTTATGGCTGCAATTCTTTTATAATTAGCTGCGAATACACCAGTACCTGCTGGTATTAATCGGCCAACAATAACATTTTCCTTTAGACCAACAAGATTATCTGAACGACCATAAACGGCTGCTTCAGTTAGTACACGTGTGGTTTCTTGGAACGATGCGGCAGAAATAAAGGAACGCGTCTGAAGTGATGCCTTGGTAATCCCTAATAGAATAGATTTCGCTTTTGCAATTTCTAAGCCACGAGCCTCAGCTTTTTGATTAACAGTTTCTAATGTTACTTTATCAACTTGCTCACCAAGAAGGAAGGTTGTTTGACCAGCATCAATAATTTCAACTTTTTGAAGCATCTGACGGACGATAACCTCAATATGTTTATCATTAATCTTAACACCCTGTAAGCGATAAACATCTTGGATTTCATTGATTAAATACTTAGCAAGCTCTTCTAGACCAAGAATACTTAAAATATCATGCGGATCTGGATTACCATCAATAATGTACTCACCCCTAGAGATGAAGTCACCATCTTGATACGCAATGTGACGCCCTTTTGGCACCAAATACTCAGTTGATTCTTCACCATCTGTTGATTCAATAATAATTTTACGCTTTGATTTATAGTCACGATCGAAACGTAAGATACCATCTTTTTCACAAATATATGCATGATCTTTCGGCTTACGTGCTTCAAATAACTCAGCAACACGTGGTAAACCACCAGTAATATCCTTTGTTTTTGCACCTTCACGAGGAATTCTTGCAAGAACATCACCAACATTTACTTTTTCACCAATATTAACAGATAAAATAGCATCTACTGATAGACCGTAAACAAGTGGGCTGCCATTATCTTGTCTAATTGGCTCGCCTGCCTCATCAACAATCGTAATAGAAGGTTTTAAAGTACCGCCCTTAGATGAATTACGCCAATCAATAATAGTACGACTAGTAACGCCTGTTTCGTCATCGGCCACTTCTTTATAGGTTAAACCTTCAATAATATCAATATATTGAATAATACCAGACTTCTCAGTCATAACGGGCAATGTATATGGATCCCATTGAACCATTTTTTCACCACGTTTAATAGGCTGACCAACTTTAACAAATAAACGTGAACCATAAGGTGCTTTATTAACAGAATGCTCTATACCGTTAATATCGGTAATAGAAATTTGTGAATTCCGCCCAAGCACAACATCATAACCATTGGAATCAACAACAATATTAGGGTTTTTGATTTGAATGATACCATCAAAGTTAGCTTCGATGAATGATTGCTGTGAAACCTGTGCCGCACCACCAATATGGAAAGTACGCATTGTTAGCTGAGTACCTGGCTCACCAATAGATTGTGCCGCCATAACACCAACAGCTTCACCCATATTGACTTCAGTACCACGGCTTAAATCACGACCATAACATTTACTACAAATACCAACTTCGGCTTCGCAGGTAAGAACAGAACGAATTTTAACAGCTTGGACATTTGCCTGCTCAATCTCTAATGATTGTGCTTCATTAACCATCGTGCCTTTGGTGATTATAACTTCTTTTGTCTTTGGATGTATAACATCCTCAAGAAGGGTACGACCCAAAATCATTTCTGATAATGGTTCAATAATATTACCACCATCAACAAGCGCTGTTTTTGTTAATCCATTTTCAGTACCACAATCATATTCACGAATGATACAATCTTGGGCAACGTCAACTAAGCGTCGTGTTAAATAACCCGAATTTGCAGTTTTCAAGGCAGTATCAGCAAGACCCTTACGTGCACCATGAGTTGAGTTGAAATACTCTAAAACAGAAAGACCTTCTTTAAAGTTTGAAATAATTGGTGTTTCAATGATTTCACCAGAAGGCTTGGCCATAAGACCACGCATACCTGCAAGCTGTTTCATTTGAGCAGGGGAACCACGAGCACCAGAATGTGCCATCATATAAACAGAATTTATATCAAGGTCACGACCGTTCTCATCTTTATGAGTTGCGGAAATAACTTTCATCATTTCATCCGCAACGACATCTGTACATTTAGACCAAGCATCAACGATTTTATTATATTTCTCACCACGAGTAATAAAGCCATCTTGATATTGTTGCTCAAATTCCTGAACTTGATTTTTAGTTTGATCAACAATACCAGCTTTTGTTTCAGGAACGACCATGTCATCCATACCAAAAGAAATACCAGCTTTATAGGCATAATAAAAACAACGCTTCATTAAGCGATCACAGAAAATTACCGTCTCTTTTTGTCCACAATTACGATAGACAAAATCAATGACAGAACTAAGCTCTTTTTTAGTCAGTAATTTATTAACAAGATCAATATTTGTTTTATGATGTTTCGGCAATAATTCGGCAAATATTAGTCGACCAGCTGTTGTTTCAACCATGCGGCTAATTTGATTGCCTGCTTCATCAATACCAGTAACACGAGCGTGAATTTGTGAGTGTAATTCAATAACATCATTTAATAATGCTAATTCAATTTCAGACATATTTGAAAAAGCTTTGCCCTGCCCTTTTGCATTATCACGAGAGAAAGTTAGATAATATGCACCTAATACAATATCTTGTGATGGAACAATAATCGGCTTACCATTGGCAGGCGATAAGATATTATTTGTAGACATCATCAATACGCGTGCTTCTAATTGTGCCTCTAAAGAAAGCGGCACATGGACAGCCATTTGATCACCATCAAAATCGGCATTAAAAGCTGTACATACTAATGGATGTAGACGAATTGCTTTTCCTTCAACTAAAACAGGCTCAAAAGCTTGAATACCTAATCTATGTAAAGTTGGCGCACGGTTAAGCAATACAGGATGCTCACGAATGACTTCCTCTAGAATGTCCCAAACTTCTGGCTTTTCTTTCTCAACAATTCTTTTTGCTTGTTTAACTGTTTGAGATAAACCTTTTGCCTCAAGGCGAGAGTAAATAAATGGCTTAAACAATTCAAGCGCCATGCGTTTTGGAATACCACATTGGTGTAATCTTAATTCAGGACCCACAACAATAACGGAACGGCCAGAATAATCGACACGCTTACCAAGAAGATTCTGACGGAAACGACCTTGTTTCCCTTTAAGCATATCTGCTAAAGATTTCAAAGGCCTTTTATTGGTTCCTGTAATGGCACGACCACGACGACCATTATCAAATAAAGCATCAACTGATTCTTGTAGCATACGCTTTTCATTACGCACAATAATATCAGGAGCACGCAATTCAATGAGGCGTTTAAGACGATTATTACGGTTAATCACACGACGATACAAATCATTCAGATCAGATGTTGCAAAGCGTCCACCATCAAGCGGCACTAAAGGTCTTAATTCAGGCGGAATAACAGGCAATGCTTCAATAATCATCCACTCTGGCTTGTTGCCAGATTCAATAAAAGATTCTATGACTTTCAGACGCTTGATGATTTTCTTACTTTTAATTTCACCCTTAGTAACCTTAAGATCCTCAACTAAACGCTCATATTCTTCTTCAAGATTAATTGATGCCAAAAGTGTCTTAATTGCTTCAGCACCAATTTGTGCAGTAAAGCTATCATCACCAAAATCATCTTGCGCCTGTAGATATTCATCTTCTGTAAGTATTTGCCCTGGTTCTAGAGTTGTTAAACCTGGCTCAATAATAACATAGCCTTCAAAATAGAGAACTTTTTCTAAATTTTTCAATTGCATATCCAAGACAAGACCTATTCTACTAGGAAGTGACTTTAGAAACCAGATATGTGCAACAGGTGCAGCAAGCTGAATATGTGCCATTCTATCGCGGCGAACCTTTGATAATGTAACTTCAACGCCACATTTTTCACAAATAACACCACGATGCTTTAAACGCTTATACTTACCACATAAACATTCATAATCTTTAATTGGACCAAAAATACGTGCACAGAAAAGACCATCGCGTTCTGGCTTCAATGTACGATAATTAATCGTTTCAGGCTTCTTAATTTCCCCATGTGACCATGACAGTATTTTTTCTGGCGAAGCCAATGATATTTTAATTTGGTCAAAATCGTCTAATTCTTGAAGAGGATTAAAAAAATTTACAACTGATTTGTTCATGCATAACCCATTTGATATAAAATAAAGCTAGGATTTAATATATCCTAGCAAAGTAATATTATTTTTCTTCTTCTTTACTTAATGAAGATAGCTCAACATTTAACCCTAAAGAACGCATTTCTTTCATTAATACGTTAAATGATTCAGGAAGTCCACTTTCAAAATCATTGCTTCCACGAACAATAGATTCATAAACCTTTGTACGACCAGCAACATCATCAGATTTAACGGTCAACATTTCTTGTAAAGTATATGCTGCACCATAAGCCTGAAGAGCCCAAACTTCCATTTCTCCTAATCGTTGACCACCAAATTGTGCTTTACCACCAAGCGGCTGCTGAGTAACTAAGCTATACGGTCCTATGGAGCGTGCGTGAATTTTATCATCTACTAAATGATGCAATTTAAGCATATAAATATAACCAATGGTAACTTTACGATCAAACATTTCACCTGTTTTACCATCAAATAAATAAGACTGACCACTTTCATCACAATCAGCTAAAGATAGTAAGCGCTTAATATCAACCTCACGAGCACCATCAAAAACAGGAGTTGCGAAAGGAACACCTTTACGGAGACGCTTTGCAACCTCTATAAATTCAACATCTGAAAAGTGTGAAAAAATTCTATGGAATTCTTTTTCGCCATAGATATCTACAATAAACTTTCTAAGCTCTAATATTTCACGATTATTAGATTGATATTCTTCGATCATATTGGCAATTTTTTTACCAAGTTGCGATGAAGCCCAGCCAAGATGCGTTTCTAAAATTTGCCCAACATTCATTCTTGATGGAACACCTAATGGATTAAGAACAATATCAGCCATCGTACCATCTGCCAAGAAAGGCATATCTTCTACGGGAACAACTTTTGAAACAACACCTTTGTTGCCATGGCGGCCAGCCATTTTATCGCCAGGTTGAATTTTACGCTTTACGGCGATAAAGACTTTTACCATTTTCATAACACCAGGCTGAAGATCATCACCCTGTTGTAATTTTAGAACTTTATCATCAAAAATACACTTGATACTATCAATAATTTTATTGTACTGCTCGAATAGACCATCAACTTTGGCCATCACATCTAAATCACTGACTTTAATTTGCCATAGATGTCTTAATGCAATATTGCCAATTGTTTCATGAGTTAGAATACCTTCAAATTTCTCTGATTTAGGCGAACTCGTAACTGTATGACCGAGAAGACAATCAATCAAATTACGACGCACAGTCGCGTCAACAATTTTAACTTCATCATTCTTATCTTGAAGTAACTTTTCAATCTCTTCACGCTCGATCTGCTGGGCACGCTCATCTTTATCTAATCCATGACGATTAAAGACACGAACTTCAACAACAGTTCCTGTAACACCAGGTGGAACATGTAAAGAAGTATCTCTGACATCAGAAGCTTTTTCACCAAAAATTGCACGAAGCAATTTTTCTTCTGGCGTCATAAGACTTTCACCCTTTGGTGTGATTTTTCCGACAAGAACATCACCAGGCTTAACCTCAGAACCAATATAAACAACACCAGCTTCATCAAGATTACGAAGAGCATCTTCAGAAATATTTGGGATATCTCGTGTTATTTCTTCGGGACCTAACTTAGTATCACGCGCGGCTATTTCAAATTCCTCAATATGGATTGACGTATACACATCATCCCTAACAATTCTCTCTGAAAGCAATATAGAATCTTCGTAATTGTAGCCATTCCAAGGCATAAAAGCAACGAGAACATTTTTACCTAGAGCAAGTTCACCAATTTCAGTAGATGATCCATCAGCGATAATGTCATTTTTGTGAATTTTATCACCAACTTGGACTAAAGATAATTGATTAATACATGTGTTTTGATTAGATCTCTGATATTTATGCAAACGATAAATATCAACACCTGCACCAGAATAGTCGTTCTCATCACTTCTTATAACAATTCTACTCGCATCCACTTGCTCTACTATACCTGAACGATTAGCAAGAATAACTGCCCCAGAATCATGTGCAACTATTTTTTCCATACCAGTACCAACGAGTGGCGCCTCTGATTGCAATAGAGGCACTGCCTGACGCTGCATGTTAGCACCCATCAATGCGCGATTCGCATCATCATTTTCTAAAAATGGTACTAGAGATGCAGCAACAGATACGATTTGACGAGGAGAAACATCAATAAAATCAATCTTTTCAGGGTTTTCTAAAAATTGATCTCCACCCTTTCTACATTGAATAAACTCGTTAACAAATGCACCATTATCATCAATAACAGCGTTTGCTTGAGCAATGGAATATCTAGCTTCTTCAATTGCAGATAGATAATGTACATTATCGGTAACAACACCATTTTCTACTTTACGATAAGGGCTCTCAATAAATCCATATTTATTAATACGTGAAAAAGTTGCAAGTGAATTAATCAATCCAATATTCGGACCTTCAGGTGTCTCAATGGGACATATACGACCATAATGTGTCGGATGAACATCTCGAACTTCAAAACCAGCACGATCTCTCGATAATCCGCCGGGGCCTAAAGCTGAAATACGTCTTTTATGTGTTATTTCGGATAATGGATTAGTTTGGTCCATAAATTGAGAAAGCTGAGATGTGCCAAAGAATTCACGAACAACGGCCACAGCAGGCTTCATATTAATAAGATCTTGCGGCATAACAGTGTCTGTATCTGCAGATGAAAGACGTTCCTTTATCGAACGCTCCATTCTTAGAAGACCAAGACGATATTGATTTTCCATAAGTTCGCCAACAGAACGAATACGTCTATTTCCTAAATGGTCAATATCATCAACTTCACCTTTTCCATCCCTAAGATCATGTAATGTATTGAGAAGCTCTAATATATCATTTTTTGTCAAAATGCGTAAATCATCTGGATTCTGTAAATTAAGACGCATATTCATTTTAACACGACCTACCACAGATAAGTCATAACGTTCTATATCAAAGAACAAGGACTCAAAAAGTAGCTTTGCACTCTCTAAGGTAGGAGGCTCGCCAGGGCGAATGATTCTATATATTTCAAGTAAAGATTGGTATTGGTTAGTATTCTTATCAACAATCAAGGTATTCCTCATATAGGAACCCTTTTTAATGTTATCAGCATTCAAGATATGAATTTGCTTGTAACCAAGGTGACTAATTACATCTAAAGTATCAGAAGTAATTTCAATTCCACCCTCAAGGTAAATCTCACCAGTTTTCTCGTTGATATAATCTTTAGCAAGATAAGAGCCTAACAATTTTTCATTGTTAATATAAATGTTTTTTAAGCCAGCTTGTTGTGCTTCCTTAATAAGCCGAGCAGTAATTTTAACATCTGATTTAAAAACAACTTCACCGTTATCAGCATCAATAATATCTGCACTTGGTTTTTGCCCCTTATAAACATCTGAAGAAAATTCTAGAACCCAGCCATCATTAGATGCATCCAAAGTGCGAATGTCATAGAAGCTGCTTAAAATCTCATCTGAGTTAAGCCCAAGCGCCATCAAAAAAGTAGTCGCTAATAATTTTCTTTTTCTATCGATACGACAATTAATTATATCTTTAACATCACATTGAAAATCAAGCCAACTGCCACGATAAGGAACAACATGAGCTGAAAATAAAATTTTACCACTTTGATGTGTTTTTCCTTTATCATGCTCGAATAATACGCCTGGAGAACGATGGACCTGAGAAACAATAACACGCTCTGTACCATTGACTACAAAAGTTCCATTGGGTGTCATGAACGGAATATCACCCATGAAGACTTCTTGTTCTTTAATATCTTTAATGGTTTTGACTTGCGTTACCTCATCTGTGTCAAAAATAATCAAACGCAGAGTAATTCGCATTGGAGCAGAATATGTTAGTCCACGAATACGACATTCATTAATGTCAAACTTTGGCTTATCAAATTCATATTTAACAAACTCAACAGTAGCGTTACCAGCGTAATCAGATATCGGAAAAACAGACTTAAATACTCCATTTAAACCTTTGCTCCCCCGTTGATCGACATCGATATCTTTCATCAAAAAATCGTGATAGGAAGTTTTTTGAACTTGTATCAGATTTGGAATAGACATTACTTCACGAATTTTTGTAAAACTTTTACGCAATATATCGTTTTTTATTTTATATGCCGAACTCATTTAGTGTGCTCTCCATGCGTTAGAGAAATTTTATATAACCCAAGGGAATATTTAAATATTCCCTTGGGTAATCAAGTATATTACTTTAAAGTAACTTTAGCACCGGCAGCTTCAAGATCTGCTTTTAATTTATTGGCTTCATCCTTAGGAACATCAGCTTTAACTTCTTTAGGTGCACTTTCAACTAAATCTTTAGCTTCTTTGAGACCTAAACCTGTTATCGTTCTAACAATCTTAATAACTTCAATTTTTTTATCGCCAATAGCATCTAGCATGACTGAAAAGTCTGTTTTCTCTTCCACTGCTTCTGCTGGAGCAGCTCCTGGGACTGCAACAGCAACTGGTGCAGCAGCAGAAACACCCCATTTATCTTCTAACATTTTTGATAAATCAGCTGCCTCAATAACACTAAGAGCAGATAAATCTTCAACAATTTGTTCTAATTTAGACATAAATTATAATCCTTTAATTCATTTTTTATACACTAAGCAACTTTATCAGCATATGCTTGTATAACGTTGACTACTTGTCTAGCTGGTGACGAAATAACGCCAACAACTTTAACTGCAGGTGCTTGTAATACACCAACAATTTTACCACGCAACTCATCGAGCGATGGCATTGTAGCTAAATTCTTTACACCATCTATATTAAGTGATTGACTATCAAAAACACCACCAACAATAATGAGGTTTTTATTTTTTTTAGCATAATCATTAATAATGCGTGCAGCTACAATTGGATCTTTAGAGAAAGCCATTAAAGTTGGGCCGTTTAAAATTTCAGATAAACTGTTCTTAGGTGTATCCTGACATGCAATTTTAGCAAGTCTATTTTTAACCACTTTAATAGTTCCTCCTGCTTCACGCATCTGAATACGCAGATCAGACATTTCAGCAACAGATATACCAGCGTAATGAGCGACAACTACTGTTGTCACATTTTTGAACTCACTGTTCAATGAAGTAATAAGTTCGTTTTTTTGAAACTTATCCATTACTAGCTCCTTTAACATTGTTAAGAAGCGCCCTGACACTGCCTACACTGGATTTATTGACACCCGTGATCACTGACAGAACACAACTTGATATACAAAATTGATTAGTTCTCATTAAGTTAGGAAAGATATTCCTTAATATCAATCGATAACCCCATTCCCTGAGTAGTACTCAAAGAAGTTTTTAGAATATAATTTCCTTTTGCTCCTGTCGGCTTCGCCTTGATTAAGGCGTCGACAAAAGATCGTAAATTTTCTATAAGTTTAACTGCTTCAAAGTTAATTTTACCAAGTCCAACATGAATGATACCAGATTTATCACATTTAAACTCAACAGAACCTGCTTTTATTTCAGTAACTGCTTTTTTAATGTCTGTGGTAACCGTTCCAGTTTTTGGATTCGGCATAAGACCTCTTGGGCCCAATACTTTTCCAAGTCGACCAACTAAAGGCATCATATCAGGAGTAGCTATACAACGGTCAAAATCGATTTTTCCTGCCATAATATCTTTCATTAAGTCATCAGACCCAACGATATCAGCACCAGCCTTGATTGCATCATCGGCGAAAGTACCTTTAGCAAAAACAGCAACTTTAACCACTTTACCTAAGCCATGTGGCAAATTACAAACACCTTTTACAATTTGATCAGCATGCCTTGGATCAACACCTAGATTAACTGCAATGTCGAAGCTTTCAGAAAAGTTTTTTGAAACGTATTTTTGCAAAGTTTCAACAGCTTCGAGAGGTGTATAAGTTTTTAGAAGATCGACTTCTTTATTAATTTGCACTCTTTTTTTAGATGATTTAGACATAAACTTAACTTTCTTCTACTTTTAGACCCATTGAACGTGCTGAACCTTCAATGATTTTAATTGCGGCAGAAATATCATTCGCATTAAGATCTTTCATTTTTGCTTCTGCTATTTCCTGTAACTGTGCTTTAGTTACAGTACCAACAAAATCTTTTCCAACATTAGAAGAACCTGATTTAATACCTGCTGCTTTTTTTAAAAAATATGTAGCAGGTGGTGTTTTAATAATGAAGGTAAATGATTTATCTTTATACACACTAATAACGGTTGGCAAAGGTGTACCAACTTCATAATCAGCAGTTTTAGCGTTAAATTCCTTACAGAAAGCCATAATATTCACGCCTCTTTGTCCAAGCGCTGGACCAATTGGCGGAGATGGATTTGCTTTTCCTGCTGGAACTTGCAAATTAATATAACCAGTAACTTCTTTAGCCATTACATCCTCGTTAATACACTAACTATTTTTTTTCACTTGATGATACTCTAAATCAACTGGAGTATCACGATTAAAAATTGATATAGACAATTTTAACCTTGCACGATCCGCATCTACTTCTTTTACAATACCAGAAAAAGATTGAAAAGGACCGTCTATAACTTGAACACTTTCACCAATGTCAAAATGTATGACATTAGCTGCGGTAACTGTAGCTGAATTAACCAAATCTTTGATTTGTTCAATTTCTTTATTAGACACGGGAGTTGGCTCAATACGTCCAGTACTCGACTTTGAACCACCTAGAAAATTGGAAACACGGGGTATCTTTTTAATCACATCGTGTAATTCGTTTTTTAAATCACACTTCAAATATAAATAACCCTGGAACAAACGCTTCTCTACGTGAATAGTTTTACCATTTTTAACTTGCTTGATTGTTTCTTTGGGAATAAAAATTTCTTCAATCAAGTGTGAAACACCATCTTTTTCAGCATTCATCCTAAGGGTATTCGCAACCTTGTCTTCAAAGTTCGAATAAACTTGCAAA
The DNA here is from genome assembly GCA_047627635.1 of Alphaproteobacteria bacterium. Classification (GTDB taxonomy): domain Bacteria; phylum Pseudomonadota; class Alphaproteobacteria; order JBCCNR01; family JBCCNR01; genus JBCCNR01. Next base: position 32,674 of record JBLHTX010000004.1, read on the forward strand.
ATATACCACTTGACTGTCATATCGGCTTTCAGTTAAATAAAATACTGTTTATGATTGATCCAATAACAAAATCAATGCTGATTGTAGACAAAGATATTAACAAAGAAACGATGACAACTAAGAAAGAAATATAAGCAACTTCTGGAAAAGAAGGTGTTACAATCATCAAATATTCTTTTTTTAGGCTATCTATAAAAATCTTCATAATAACTAACATCTTTGTCATGGCAGGAGCGGAGGGGATCGAACCCCCGACCCTCGGTTTTGGAGACCGATGTTCTACCGCTGAACTACACTCCTAATTGTTATCAAATAAGATAATACGATTACTTGGTGATTGCAGCAACAACGCCTGCACCAACTGTTCGACCACCTTCACGAATTGCAAATCGTAGCTTTTCTTCCATTGCGATAGGCACAATCAACACAACATCAACTGTAACATTATCACCTGGCATAACCATTTCTGTACCTTCAGGCAAAGTAACGACACCTGTAACATCGGTTGTACGGAAATAGAATTGTGGACGATAATTATTAAAGAACGGCGTGTGACGACCACCCTCTTCTTTTGTAAGGACGTATGCTTCGGCTTTAAATTCGGTATGTGGCTTAACACTACCTGGTTTAGCTAAGACTTGACCACGCTCGATATCAGCACGCTGTACGCCACGTAACAAACACCCAACGTTATCGCCTGCTTCACCACTATCAAGCAGCTTACGGAACATTTCAACACCTGTAACGGTTGTTTTTGATGTATCACGGATACCAATAACTTCAACTTCTTCACCGACCTTAACAATACCACGCTCAATACGACCAGTAGCAACTGTACCACGGCCAGAAATTGAGAAAACATCTTCGATAGGCATTAGGAATGGTTGATCGATTGGGCGCTCAGGCTGAGGAATATAGCTATCGACAGCTTCCATTAATTTTAAAATCGCTGCACGACCAAGATCGGCATTTGAATCTTCAAGGGCACATAATGCAGAACCATGAACAACTGGAATATCATCACCTGGATACTCGTAGGAACATAGTAATTCACGAATTTCCATTTCGACAAGCTCAAGAAGCTCTTCATCGTCAACTTGATCGCATTTATTCATAAATACAACAAGCGCTGGAACGCCAACTTGACGCGCAAGAAGAATATGTTCACGTGTTTGAGGCATTGGGCCATCAGATGCAGAAACAACAAGAATACCGCCATCCATTTGTGCAGCACCTGTAATCATGTTCTTAACATAATCAGCATGACCTGGACAATCAACATGAGCGTAATGACGATTAGCAGTTTCATACTCAACATGTGCTGTTGAAATAGTAATCCCACGTGCACGCTCTTCTGGGGCACCATCAATTTGATCGTAAGCTTTATAAGTAGCACCGCCTGATTCAGCCAATATTTTTGTAATTGCAGCTGTCAGTGATGTTTTACCATGATCAACGTGACCAATTGTCCCGATGTTGCAATGCGGTTTGTTCCGCTGAAATTTTTCCTTAGCCATTACTTATCCCAAATTATGCAAACGTTATTAACGCTGTTACAGATACGCCCCTTAAAAAATAATATCTATAAAATATCAAATCTTTAATTAAGCCCAGTCTTGGAGCGGGTGAGGGGAATCGAACCCCCATCTTCAGCTTGGAAGGCTGTTGCTCTACCGTTGAGCTACACCCGCAGTGGTGGAGGGTGTTGGATTTGAACCAACGTAGACATAAGTCAGCGGATTTACAGTCCGCCCCGATTGACCGCTCCGGCAACCCTCCAATTAATATTCATTGAATATCTTGTCTTTATAGTCTGTTTTTTAAACAAGTCAACATCTGATTTCGTTTTTTTATAATTATTTAAATTTTAATCAAACACGAGGCCTGTCAATACAATTGCAATGCTTCACAATTCTAATTTAACGTATTTGAACTTGATGCAGAGCTTAGCTTTAAGTTATTTGCAATTAAATCTGCATACTTAAATAAAATTTGTTGTTTTAATTGGTGCTTACAGGCCTCAACATGACGCGCTAACTCGTTTTTTTTCTTTATAACTATCTTATCGACAGCGACATCAGCATTGTCAATGATGGCTTTATAGGTTTTATTTGCTTCTTTTAGAATTTGCTCAGCTTCAAGCTCTAGAGTTTCCATTTTTTCACGATATGATTCATATAAATCATGCGCTTTTTGAAAAACATCTTCAGCTTCAAACAACTTACTTTGAATATCTTTTTGTTGATTATCAAAATAACTAAAGATAGCCCTATAAGACTTAATAACGACGAATAATACAAATATGAATGTTGATAGACCAACCCAAAATGCAGCAGTCATAAACGACCTCTTAAATTTTCTAGGTTTAAATTATTACTATTGAGAAAAACCTTAGATTGCGCTTTGTCTTTTAAGGCATCCATTGAATTAATAAGCGTTGCGTCAATTTGCTTATATTCTTCTTGGAGGACATTATACTGAACATTAAGCTGTTCTGACAGCTCGCTATTTAAGCGTTTCTTTTCTTCTTCTAGGCGATGGCTCACTTTTAGCTTAGCTTCAGCGATTAAATCATTCGCTCGCAAATGAACAGCTTGAATTTTTTCATTGTAATCATGTGCTAAACGATCAGCCTTATATCGCAACTTTTTAGCATCTTGAAAATTATTCGATATTTTTTTATCTCTATTTTCAGTTTCTAGATTAAAATATGGCACAATTTTGACTTTGACGACGAGATAAAACACAAAGAATATAATGAGTAGCCAAAAAATTTGGGGTTCAAAATCAGCTATATTTAACTGTGGCAATACACCATTAGCCATAACAAACCTACTTTATTAGATTAACAAAAATAGCGTAATATTCAACAGACAAATATTACGCTATGGTAAAAAATTATTTCAATACAAGCATGATAGCAATAACAAAGCCAAATAAACCAGCGGCTTCAGCAAGACCAGCACCAATAAATAAGTTTGTACGCATTTCATTTGCTACTGTTGGGTTGCGGAAAGCACCCTGAAAATAGCTTGAAAATATGTTGCCAATGGCAAGCGCTGCACCCATAAGCGCAAAACAAGCAAGCCCTGCACCAATGTAAATACCAATATTACCTTCCATTTTTTTCTCCTAAGTTAGAAAATTGAATATGCCTTAATAGCATATTAAAAAAAATTATCAATGAGAATCAACAACTGATTCACTTAAATAAATACATGTCAAAGTTGTGAAAATATATGCTTGCAAAAATGCAACAAAAAATTCGAGCGCGTTGAGGCCGATAAGAACCGCAAAAGGCAAAATACCCAATAATGATAGCAATCCTGCACCGCTTAACATCGTGATAAAAGATGCAAATATTTTTAAAACAATATGCCCAGCCGCCATATTACCACATAAACGCACGGCAAGCGTGATAGGCCTTGCCATAAAAGAAATAATTTCGATTGGGACGATCAGCAACAACATGATGAACGGCACGCCTTTCGGAGCGAAATGAGCAAAATAACCAAGGCCATTACGAAAAATACCCGTGCCAACAACCAGTAGCAAGACAAGAACTGACAAAACGCCAGTCACTGCAATATGAGATGTTGCCGTAAATACACCTGGCATCATGCCCATAATATTTACAGATAGGATAAATAAGAATAAGGAAAAGATTAAGGGGAAGAATTTTTTACCTTCTTTGCCAATAATATCTGTGACAAGATTGTTAATCATGCAAAAAAACATTTCTTGCATTAATTGCCACTTAGAAGGCACATGATCTTTAGAACCATTATTATGTGGCCACATTACAAAAAGAATAACAACAGAAGCGATAATCATTGCTAGAGATGAATTTGTAAAAGATATATCAAGACCTGCAAAATCGATTGGTAAAAACCTTTTGATTTCAAATTGACTCATTGGATCGTTAGCAGCCATAAATCTTTCCTCAGTACGCTATTTGAATTTTATCACTCATTAATTCAATTCATGGCTTTTGTCTACAATTAAACAGCCACCAATAAAAAAAATATAGTCTTAGTTATGTTATAAGATCCGTAATTTCAGACGGTCTGATTTCTGCCCCTACTGCTGGGATTTTATCATCAACGCCTAGTAATTTAAATAAATCATCGTAACGGCCACCCCCTGCAAGGGAATTTGTTTTCCCAATCCGTGATGGGCTATCGATTGCGAACATAAAGCCGCTATAATATTCAGGCTTACGCTTGACCAAAGGGCCATAAATTAAACGATTGGTATCAACATTAAAACTGCGTAAAATATCAAGCCGACGCTGATAATATTGTAAATATGCATCAATATCAGGATTGATTTCAGAAAGTAAATTGCGGATTCTCTCAGCAGCCTCCTCGGCTGGACATTCAAGATCGTAAAAACGTGATAATAATAAGGCAACATGGGAATCAAGTTCATGCTCGTGAAATTCATCGGCTTTTTTAACAAATCTTTGCGTGATTTCTTCTGGATTCCTAAGTCCTGTATGCTTAAGCCCTGTAAGCTTAAAGATATCTTGCATCATTTTTTCAGCATCAGAATTATCAAGGCGACCCAATGTGGCAAAAGTATCATCTTGGGTGTCTGATTTTTTTTGAGTTAAAAGACGCATGAATTTTTCACGATGTCTGAGGGCACTGCGTAAGCGACCGCTTTTGATAGGTGGAATGATCGGCATTTCACAAATTGCACGAGAAAGACCAATATCAGAAATTTCAATTGATAAAGGGTGATCTTTGATAACGCCAAGCATATCAAGGGTTGTTGCTAGACATTCAGCATCGGTTTTTGTACGCTCAGTGTGCCCAATAAATTCAAGACCAATTTGCTGGAACTCGGATTTTTTTTGCGGATCATCATTAAGGCGACGAAAAACATTGCCTTTGGTAATAATTTTTTGTTCGGGTCGTGCATTTTGGGTTGTTTGAGATAAGTAATGTAAGGCAATCGGCAACGTAAAATCATAGCGTAATGCATTGGCATTAATATCGTTATTATCAACAAAAAATAACTCCGAACGTGAACGCTCGCCAACCGTATCAAGGATTTTATCAGCATTTTGCAAAATTGGCATAACCGCAGGATAAAACCCTTTTTCCTTAAGTGTATCATAGGTTTGGCGGATAAAATCTTCATCAAGATTCATCGGAAACAGCTTGCTATTATCAGCTATTTCAGTTTCTAATAATGGATTATCCATGGTTGTAACCTTTATTTATTGTAATGAAAAAATATTTTATCTCTTAACCTAGCGGCTTAAAAATGCCTTAACGCTGTCAACCATTTGAGATATATCACAAATAATTTGCTGTTCAATACCCTCAGGTGGATTATTATCATAACGCTCACGAAACTGTAAATCCTTAATCATAACCTGCCCTGCCTCACGCTCGTCTGATCCTTGGATAATTGCAATCGTAGCATTTTTCTTATCCGCATATTTCATTTGTGCCTTAATCCCTGCATCACCCACATATAAATCGGCAATAATATGATGATGACGCAATGTTTGAGCAATTTTAATATAATCAACCATATTCTCTTTATCCATCACTGTCACTAAAACAGATGATTTCTTGTGATTATGATTAATCAAAGATTTTGCCTCAAGTGCGCAAAGTAAGCGATCCAGCCCAATCGACACCCCAACCGCAGGCACTTCTTGACCCGTGAAACGCTTAACAAGTTCATCGTAACGGCCACCGCCTGCCACAGAGCCAAATTGTACAATCTGCCCTTTTTCATTCGGCACTGAAAAAGTGAGTTCGGCCTCGAAAACTGGCCCTGTATAATAACCAAGCCCACGCACAGTTGCGGGATCAAGGATGAAATGCGGATATTTAGCAGCAGCATTAATAATTGTCATCATGTGTTCAAGCTCAGATATCCCCTCACGACCAATCTCGGATTCTTGGACAAGTGTGCGTAAATTATGCAATGTCTGCTGATTATCTGCTCCCTTTGCCTGTGTGAATGCTAGAATAAGATCGGCTTGGTCGGTGCTTAAATGTGCACCCTCGGTGAAATCGCCCGATTCGTCTTTACGGCCCTGCCCTAGCAATAAACGCACACCCTCTTGTCCCAAACGATCAAGTTTATCGATGGCACGCATGGCAATGCCGCGTTGTTTTTGAATGTGTGGCTCATCACCCGATAGGCTTGATAATTCAAGAATGGCACTTAATAATTTACGATTATTAATATTAATATTCACATCTTTATATTCAAGACCAAGACTATGCAAACCGTCGGACAGCATAAGGCAAAGCTCAGCATCGGCACAAATATTGGCCGTATCGACAATATCAGCATCGAATTGCATAAATTCACGAAAACGCCCAGGGCCGGGCTTTTCATTTCTGAATACATTACCAACCTGAAAACGCTTATAGGGACGGGGTAAAAATTGGGCATTTTTT
>JBLHTX010000005.1:0-38000 GCA_047627635.1 Alphaproteobacteria bacterium
CCTGATTCTGGTAGCCTGATTGAATATAACACAGAAGTACAAAAAGCATTCGGTGATACAGGTAAAGATGCCTTTAGTATGGAAGATAGTACGGGCTATACTATCGAGAATGGCACTGTCGATCGTGGCGAAGGCGAAGGCGAGGGAATCTTTACGGGCCCTCAGGTTGATGATCTTGGTAATCCACTATTTATCGGATTTAAACCATTGGATGACTCGGCCAATAATGAAGAAGCCGTTCCAGTGCCAGTTGAAGCAACAGGCATATCAACAATTGAGGATGAGCTTGCTGATTTATCAGACTATCAAAAAGGCATTATTGCAGCCCTTGGCTTGCCGCCAGAAACACCGATCACAACTTATGGCAATGGCCCTAATGGCTCTATTGGCTCTATTGCTGTGGATGGTACGGTTATACCTCTTGAAGCTGAAGTTGCAGATGATTCACTTGTTGGTACACTGACACCCATTCAAGATCCAGATGCTGCATGGGATCAACCCATCCAAAAATGGGATGAAGAAGCCAATGAAGGTAAAGGTGGGTATGTTGATGTTGTTGATGAAAGAACAGCGGCAGCTTATGCCGATCCTTTAGGTCTTGAAGAAGGTCAAAGTGCACTCGGGGAAAATCTATACAACACCATTAATGGCTATAATTCCGAAGGTATAAGCAGTTCAGATTTACCGCTTAGTTCGAATGTTGAAAATTACGATATCAGTATCATTGATATGGTAGAATCGACTAAAGTTACGGGGGCCTATGTCTTAACAGTCAATGCACAAGATAAATATACTGGGCAAACACAACAATTCCAAATTATGACCTATGAAGGACAACAAATATTATTAACCGATGAAGGGGAATTACCGCCTGAATCTGAATTTGATTCATTTGAAGATTTTGCAACGAATGCTGGGGTATTTAATGCAGCTCAAGGGTTAAGCTCCGATGGTACGCAGACTGATGGTAGTGTAATTGGTGAAGATAGCGAAAGCTTACCTTTGGGATCTCTGTCAGCAGATGCAACAGAGTTTGAATTTGTATCAGATGATGGCGTCGATCCGAATAATCCAGATGCATCACTTGCAACAGTACGCATGGTCGATGCAGAGGGTGAGGAAAGAACATTCCAAATCAGTATCGGAACAGATGATACAGGAAAAGCAACTTATACATTAGTTGGTGAAGAAAAAGAAGTTGAAACCGCAGATGGTACTAAAACTGTCATAGAAGATGGTCAAAAAGCCCCAATATTGCGTGCGTTAAGTGCTGGAACTGATATGGCGGTCAGTGTCAATGGTTATGCGTTCACAGTGCTTTCAGAAACCGAGGACAGAATATCAGCTCAATTTATTGATCAAGATGGTACCGTACGCATATTTACCTTATCCAAGGAGACGGATGATGAAGGCGTTACAAGCTATGCATTAATTGAAGAGGTTGAAATTAAGGCCACGACAGATGAAGATGATAACCCTATGGTTGAAAACACAGCCCTTAAGGTAAAGGCATTTGAAGGCCTTGGGCAATATCAGGTGCTACCTAATGATGTAAGTGTGAATGATTATACCTTCGCATCCCAAGACCTCACCGAGACAGAAGCCGATGCTTTAGATATTGACCTTCCTGATGATGCAAAAGCACAAGAGGTTATATTTGATGATGGAAGTGGATTCCCTCAAAAATTCATTATGATACTTGATGAAAACGGTAATTACACATCATTTAAAGAAATAACAGAAGGGGCAGAAGATACTGACTTTTATCCAATTCCGGCAACAGGTTCGTCAATGACATAAGCAAACTGAACCATTCATGAAAATAAAAAAGCCATTCTTGCAAGAGGTGGCTTTTTTATGTGTTCCCATTGATTGCATAATATTGTATAAGAGATGTAACACAGTATTTTTTTAAAAGGTCTTTATGCAAAAAACAGGCTATGTTGCCTTAATCGGTGCACCAAATGCGGGCAAATCAACATTACTTAATAATCTTATTGGGCAAAAAATTTCGATTGTCAGCCGCAAGGTACAAACAACCCGTACCGTTATTCGCGGCGTTGTGACAACTGAGGACACGCAAATTGTGTTCATCGATACACCCGGTATATTTCGCCCCAAGCGTCGCCTTGATCGCTCTATGGTCGGTGCGGCATGGGACGGTATTACAAGTGCTGACCTTGTTATTTTGCTTATTGACGCCCATAAAGGGCTAAGACACAAAGAAACCCAAGACATTATTGAGGCTTTCAAAAAATCAGAACGCAAAATTGATATAGCAATTAATAAAATTGATGGCTTTGATCGGCAAAAACTCCCCGATCTTGCCCAGCAAATTTATAATACAGGCATTGTCAATGATATTTACATGATTTCTGCTTTGACTGGATCAGGGACCAAAGACCTTATGAAGGCTGTCTCCGATAAAATGCCCGAAATGCCCTTTATCTATGATCCCGATGAAGTATCCGATATTCCGCTTAAATTCTTGGCGGCTGAAATTACCCGTGAACAGCTTTATGATCGGTTACATGATGAAATTCCCTATAATTTGACCGTCGAGACTGAGGTTTTTCAAAAGTCAAAATCAGGCACAAAAACACCGCTTCGACTAGAGCAAATTATTTTCGTCACCTGCGAGTCGCATCGGCGTATTTTATTAGGCAAACAAGGACGCATGATTAAGCTGATTGGCGAAAATTCCCGTACCGAGCTTGCTGGCATTTTGGGGCGACCTGTGCATCTTTTCTTGCATATTAAAGTGCGTGAAAGCTGGCAAGAAGATCCCGAGCGTTACCAAATGATGAATCTTGATCTTAAGTCCGAGCGCTTAATGAAAGCCTAACCATGGCCGAGATCATTCAAACGCAGGGCATTATTTTATCTCTTAAACCGCACGGGGAAACCAGTGCGATTATTGATATTTTTACCCAGCAAGCAGGTCTTATCAAGGGGTATGTCAAAAGTGCCCGTAATAAAAAAAATTCTGGTATCTATCAAAAAGGCAATCTGATTGACTTAACGCATACCAGAAGATTAACCGAACAGCTTGGCACAATTACCGCCGATATTATGCAATGCCTATGGCAAGAAATATCCCATAACCGATTATATTTTAAAATATTTAATCGTATCTGCGATTTACAGTCGGTTATTTTGCCTGTTCATGTCTATGAACCTTTTATCTATAAAGCGTTTACCGATTTAATTGATTTGTTGCTTAATCATCATATTGACGCCTTAACAGCCAAACGTGCTTATGTCGATTATTTACTCATTGTCTTGCAACAGCTTGGCTTTGCGCCTAATTTTTCCCAATGCGGTGTTTCTGGTGTTAAGACTGACTTAATGTATGTATCCCCCCGAACAGTGCGGGCAATTTGCCAACAAGTCGGACATGAATATCACGATAAACTCCTCATATTACCCAGTTTTTTGGCTAATCATACCCATGATTGCAGTGATAATGATGTTGAAAATGGTCAAAAAATTATGCAGCTTTGTTACAATAAATTTATTTTTCAGCCAGCGGACAAAGAATTTACCCTTATCCTTTAAATAGACCTCTTTCGAAACAAATTATATGAGACGAAAACAAGGTTTTTAGAGTATTGCAGCGCAGTGTACATAAAGTACATGAGCAGAGAAACGCAGAAAAATTGCCGTTTGCAGTCCATAGAATTCAGTTTCGAAAGAGGTCTAAGTGCTTTTCCTAAATATTACTCTTAACAACCTCATTAAGGACCTTAAGTGAAAAGGGTTTTGACAAAAATGCTGTCTCAAGATCAGGCAAAGCAAAGGCATCATCATCCCGAAAATAATCCTGTGTATAGCCTGACATGAAAACAACCGAAAACTGCTTCTTAATCTCTTGGGCTTGTTTAATCCATTCAGGGCCACTTAATCCGGGCATCATAACATCGGTGATAATTAAATTAATTTTTTTATAATGCTCTTTAAATAGTGCAAGCGCATCTTCACCGCAATCCGCTTCCAGCACTTGATAGCCCTTAAGCTCTAGGGCACGCACCACGAAAGAACGAACAGATTCTTCATCTTCAACAATCAAAATTGTTTTTGTATGCGGAGCGGCAACAATTTGCTCTGCCCCATGATCTTTTACCGCTTCAATTTGCAAGGTTTTTTTACTTATATCATTGGTAATTGGAAAATAAATCCGAAAATCAGTCCCTTTATTAACCTCAGAATCGACAAAAATAAAACCACCTGATTGCTTCACAATACCATAAACAGTGGACAAGCCAAGCCCTGTGCCCTCGCCTTGGGGCTTTGTGGTAAAAAAGGGTTCAAATATTTTTTCACGCACATTTTCAGCCATGCCATGACCCGTGTCAGAAACCGTAATTTTAACATAATCAGCAGCAGGCATAATATCGTGCCCTTGTTCAAGGGCTTGCGTGGCAATAATATTTTCAGTTTTAATGGTTAATGTGCCGCCATCATTTTTCATGGCATCGCGTGCATTAACGCCTAAATTAATAATGACTTGCTCAAGCTGCGTTATATCGGCTTTAATGGCTTTCAGACTTGGGGCATAATTTGTTTCAAGAGTAATACGATCCCCAACAAGGCGTTCTAGCATCCGTGATAAATCAGGTAAAATATCCGTCAAAGTAATAATTTCAGGTGTTAAAGTTTGCCGCCTTGAAAAAGCCAAAAGTTGGCGTACTAAGTTTCCAGCCCGATTGACATTATTACGAATATGCAACAAATCAGCATAAGTTAAATCGGCAGGGCTAAAGCGATTCATTAATAATTCTGTATGCCCGCCAATCGCTGTCAATAAATTATTAAAATCATGGGCGACGCCGCCTGCAAGCTGTCCAATAGCTTGCATTTTCTGGGCTTGATTAAATTTTTGCTCAAGCGATTTTTGCGTTGAGATATCATTGAAATAACAAATTTTATAACCCTGCATTTCGCTAAAACAAATCTTTAAGCTTAAAATACGTTCTTTGGGTTTATCCATTGCAATTTCAATATAATCACTTTCAAGCGTTACATTAAATTTACTCCGTTCACTTTCTGGGAAATAATCACGAATTGATTTATGGCTTAATTCAAAAATTTCTATAAGGTTTAAAAACGCTTGATTATAATCAATAATAAGGTCTTTATCATCAATAATGACTGTGGGTGTTGGTGCATTTTTAAAGATTTTTGTCGGTAAATCATCCTCTATAGCAAGTGCTTCATGATCTGTATTACTACTTGGCATCGGTAAAACAAAGCCCTGTATTCTACTTGTTTCACCATAGCTATCATCGCTCATTAAGACTTGAAATACTTTTAAAATATCATCACCATTTTTATCAAGGCTATGATGCTTTAATGTTTTGGAACTGCGAATCCCCATGCTTCGTTTTGACGTATCTGAGCCAAACTTTTCAATATGGTTTAAAAGCTCTTGATCGCTATCTACCCAATCACGCAACGTTTTGTTCATTGCAAACATATCATTACGCCCCGTTACGGGAGTAATTTCTTTATTTTGTTGTTTTTCAAAATAACCAAAAGGCAGACTATCAAAAAAACTGTCAATATCTTCCTCAATATCGACCTCAAGATCGTTAAATGTATCATCATCTAAATTGATATCAGGCTTATCAATGCTCGTTTTACCACTATAATTCATCTCCTGATACCGAATAATCAGACTCATTTCATTATCAAGTTTACGACTTTTATAGGTAAGCTGATTATGATTCTCGATAATTGTTTCAGAGTTTGTGACATTTAATAAACGATAAGCCGCGCCATCGTCGAAACCATCTTGATCGAGTAGGTTTTGCAAGCGACCATTTGCGTTCAAGACATAATCAACGCCCAATTTATTCGATGATTTTATCTCGCCCGAAGATAATACAATAAAAGACGGAGACATAATTTGACTGTCAGGCAACAAACCTAAATCATGTTTTTGTAATTTTAGAAAAAAAACACCAACTGCCATTAAAATTGTGGATAAGCCAAGCATTAAAATAATGCTATATGATAAACCCACGCATATTGAGATAATAAATAAAATTAAGATTGCAAATACAGGGAAATATATTTTTCCAGAACTTTTAAGCCATTCTAGTGCTGTCTTTATGCGATTACGTTTTTTTTCTTGGTTATTAAGTTCTAACATAGTAATATTTTGCCATATTTATGGATTATTATGATGATTCACATTAAAACTATAAGACATAAATCTTAACAATGTCATTATTTTAAAACAAAGGATTTTTATTATGTTGCTTTTTGCGTGGTTCTTGGCATCTTCTTGTTGTATATTTATAATTTTAACGATCATTGTGATTAAAAATCGGTATCGCACAATGCAAACGCTTAATAATGCCGATAATGACGAAGGTCTTAATCGTGCTGTGCGGGCCCATGGTAACTTCACCGAAATGACTCCTTTTGGATTGATGGCAATTTGGCTTATGATCTATGCTAACCTTTCCCCCATAGTCATTATGCTGGTCGGTAGTAGCTTTTTCATTGGTCGTATTTTACATGCTTTTTCACTTTTGTACCTAGAGCCTAAATTAAATATTATAAAATGCCGTATGATCGGTATGGTACTCAGCTTTGCAACGCTTATTTGCGGCATAATCAGTTTTTTTGTTTCCGTCGCCCCTTAATTCACTTAAATGTCATTAAATACAAAAATATGAATTGAATTTATCTTAAAAATAAACTAATATGAACGAAGCTATATTTAAAAAAGTTTTTGTATTATGTCTATTTCTAGTGTTAAGCCATATCAACAGGCGACAAAAAAATATAATTCTCCTAAAACCCATGAGAAGCCAGCGATAAAAGAATATCATAAGCCCTCCATCCCCGAGAAAATTATAAATGGGGATACCATTAATGATACGTCAGCATTAATCCAGCTTAGCAGTGAAAAAGGCGCAAAAAAATTAGCCGAGCAGCACGCAAAACAAGGCGGAATAAGTTACGATTTAAATCGCTATAAAGATAAAATGACAAAAGATGATTTAAAATTTATCACAGAAGCCATTGACTTTGAAGGTTTGAAAAATGGTGATGATATTATCTCTAGCCTTTCATATAAACAATTAAAAAACTTATTTGATCATTTAAAACTTATTGTTGATGATGAAAAACTTGAAAAAACAACGGGGATTTCCGACAATATTGATAAAGAAAAAGAGTTTTTTGTCACGAAACGCCTTTTACCAGATCCGATTGAACAGGCAGAAAAAGGAAAAGGTGCAACATTATGGACTGAAGATGAAAAAAAATTATTAGCAGATATAAAAATCAGAAAAAACTTTCAATATGTACAAAAAAATCTTATTGATGGCAATATACATCATGATTTTTTAGATCCCTATGAGGGGCTTAGTAATGTTGCAAAGGATATGTTGCGGGCAAGTAATCAGCCGATTGACACATATCTTGATACGCTTCCCTATGAAAAACAAGAACAAATAGAAAATATGTTTTTTGATAATAAAATGTTAAATCGTTATACACGCCCGACTCATTATCAAAGCCCCGAATCTGTGACAATGGGTGCATTACCAAATAATTATCAGTCTCTTGATAGTAGTTTCTTACAGAAACATTTTTCATACAATCCAAGTAAAATCGAAGATTTCAAATTAAAATCCCAAGGATTATTAAACAAAAACAATTATCATGATATATTCCATCAAACAAAAAATATGTATTTTACTTAGCCTCTGTATTGTTTTTTTTAGATAATAATTGCAATACATAGTATAATTGTTTTACGCCTTATTTCTTTTTTATTTGCACTTTCTGAAGCATTATGGCACTCATTAAACATTATAAAGAAAAGTACAAGATTCTATTCAGAATTATTGACTAAAAATTATTGGGCTTAATGGAATATATCTTAATTTTTACAGGTCTCATCATGTTATTCATTGGTGGAGAAATACTTGTATCAGGTTCTGCTGCATTGGCACATCGCTTACAAATTTCACCAATAATTGTGGGTGTGGTCATTGTTGGGTTTGGTACTTCTGCACCTGAATTGCTTGTCTCAATTCGGGCGGCCCTTGATAATATTCCTGCTTTGGCAGTCGGTAATGTCATCGGGAGTAATATTTGTAATATTGCCCTCATATTAGGGATCAGCAGCTTAATATCGCCCATTATTCCGATCAATAATAGCTCTATTAAACGTGATATTTGCGTGATGCTTGTTGCAACATTATTACTCGCAATCATTGCCTATCTTGGATATATTTCGCGGTGGATTGCAGGTGGATTTTTATTAATGGCCGTCAGTTACCTTTATAATGTCTATCGTGTAGAGAAAAAAATAGATCATAGCAATGATAATTCTACTGAACTTTGTGACACTATTCCGATTACAAGTAATCTTTTAAAAATTACGTTTGGTATTGTTTTGCTCATTTTTGGCCCTAAATTCCTAATACAAGGCGGCATTACCATTGCGCGTGAATTTGGGCTTTCCGAAGCGATTATTGGGCTATCCATGGTTGCGATTGGGACATCCCTCCCCGAGCTTGCGGCAGGCATTTCAGCATCACTGAAAAAACAATCGGGTATATTACTTGGTAATATTATTGGGAGTAATATTTTTAATATTTTACTCATATTAGGCACAACAGCCTTGATTAAGCCCTTTGACATCAATCCACGCTTTTTACAAACTGACATCCCATTTGCGGCATTATGCGCACTCTCTTTGGCGGTTTTAATTTTTGCAAAACTACCAATTAATCGGATTATGGGCGGATTATATCTGTCTGCATATATCATTTACATTGTCACTATGATATAAGGTTTGTTAAATTATTAATCTGATTGTGACTATGTTCCGTATATTTTTATTTTTTATAATCCTCCTTCTTTTACCCGTTATTATTATTGTGGGTGGGTTTTTTGTCCTTATTATTTACATATTAATTAAACTTGGTATTATTCAATCCTCGCTTTTATCTAATAATAAATTTAAAACTGCCATGTCTGATAAAAAATCATTTACCGAAACAGCATTACGGCAAGTTTCGTGTAAGCATCAAAATCTTGAACAAAAAAATGACATCCTATTATGCAGTGATTGTGGAAAGATTATTCAAAATGGATAAGCAAAACATAGTACAACATAGTAATGTGCTTTTTCTTGGTTTTGGCTATACAGCAAAGCATATTGCACAGCTTCTTGATCAGTCTAATATACCTTATTTTTCCCTTTCAACAAGAACACAAGAAACGCTTAACCCGCAAGACCTCGCTCATGTTACGCATATCCTTGCCAATGCACCGCCAAATCAGGCTATAAATCAGGTTGAAGACCCTGCATTAAAACATTATACAGATTTAATTATTAACCAAGCACCCAAGCTTAAATGGCTTGGCTATTTATCCGCAACCAGTGTTTACGGTGATTATGAAGGGGGAATTGTCACTGAGGATTCTGAGTGCTCTCCCACAAGTGAACGCGGTAAAAATCGTCTTATGGTTGAAAATTTATGGCAGGACCTTGCGATTGAATATCACTTACCACTCCATATTTTTCGCCTTAGCGGTATTTATGGCAAAGATCGCAATATCATTAACGATGTTAGAACAGGCAAAGGCTTTAGTATTGTCAAACAAAATCACCTAACAAATCGCATTTACGCCAAGGATATCGCAAAGGCACTTCTTATATCTATGCATAACCCGACCCCACAGGAAATTTTTAATTTATCCGATGATATGCCTGCATCAACAGCTGCCCTGAATGACTATATCGCTTTTTTACTGAATAGGCCTGAACTTCCTAAATTTTCTTATGAAGAAAATCGACATCATTTATCGGCAATGCGTCAAAGCTTTTACGATGAAAGTAAAGTTATATCGAATGCAAAAATAAAAACAATACTTAATCTCACCCTAGATTACCCGAACTATCGACACGGTATCAGTGATCTATTAAACAACGAGCTTATGCGGAAAAATTCAATAATACATTAGATTTTATATTTTACATTTTTATATTTTTAATATATATTATATTTACAGAAATATATTAAGATGAAAATATGCGAACTACATTACAAAGTACAATCTCCAATGGTGCACGTACATTATTTACAAAGGCTCCTCAAAAGAAACCGCCTATAAAAGTCCAAAATGAAGTACCAGTAACAATACAAGTTGCCCAACAACGCTTTCAAGATCATAAGTATGGGCGGCAGAAAAAATCTCCAACTATTAACTTTCAAGATGCAGCAAAAAAACTTGGTTTAATTATTTGTAATCCAAAATATCCTAAATTTTATCGTGGTGAAGCAGTTTCAAGCTTTGTTGAAAATGGAATACTTAACAAGTATAATATTCTTGAACTTACAAAAGATACCTCAATTACCAGCGATAAAGAAGTAGCATATATATTTTTAAACTACCAATTTGCAAGCTACCTCAATAAAATACAAGAAGAAACAAATTTACCGATAAATGATATTTCAAACTCTTTAAATCAGACACTTATAACACTTACCATCCCACCTTACTTTCCAATAATAAAAATACCAAACGACATACCGCCACCTACTCATCAAATACAATTATCAGAAAGCGAATATATTATCCCCAAAGGTTCTCTTATTCAATTACGCCATGCAGAACGTAAAGAATATGAAATAGATCATATCAGTATTACTGTATTATCACCCAAGGAAGCACAGGCTTATAGGGAGAATTTGCCTAAATAAAAAACTTGACTTAATAGGGGTTCAAGTCCATTTTATGGCAAATTTTATAACACTGTAAAAGGGACTATGATGCACGCATATCGGACGCATTTTTGTAATGAGCTTAATAAATCACATATTGGTGATACTGTAAAAATTTCTGGTTGGGTGCATCGTCGCCGTGACCATGGTGGCCTGATGTTTATTGATTTGCGTGACATAAAAGGGATCACTCAAATTGTTGCCGAACCCAATACTGCTGTATTTAACGAGCTTGAGCGTTTACGTGCCGAAAGTGTTATTACCGTAACAGGCACTGTTATTGCCCGCCCTGATGAGACAAAAAATGCCAATTTATCAACAGGTGATATTGAAATTTCAGTTACCAATCTTGTTATTCAATCTGCGGCCGAAGAACTGCCTATGCCTGTGTTTGGCGAGCAAGAATATCCCGAAGATATTCGTTTAAAATATCGTTACCTTGATTTACGTCGTGAAAAATTGCGTGATAATATTATTTTACGCTCACAGGTAATTTCGTCACTGCGTAAACGGATGACAGATACAGGGTTTAACGAATTTCAAACACCTATTTTAACTGCATCATCGCCCGAAGGCGCACGTGACTTCCTTGTTCCATCAAGGATTCACGCGGGTAAGTTTTATGCACTTCCGCAAGCACCGCAACAATTTAAACAACTCATTATGGTTGCTGGACTTGATAAATATTTTCAAATCGCTCCTTGTTTCCGTGATGAAGATGCCCGTGCAGATCGTTCACCAGGCGAATTTTATCAACTTGATATTGAAATGTCTTTTGTTACCCAAGAGGATGTTTTTGCAACCATTGAACCTATTTTGCATGGTGTCTTTACCGAATTTGGCAAAGGGAAATCAGTCACACCCTACCCTTTCCCACGCATCAGCTATCGTGATTCTATGCTAAAATATGGCTCTGATAAGCCTGATTTGCGTAATCCATTAATTATTACAGATATCACCGAAGAATTTTCTGATCCCTCTGTGACCTTTAAAGCATTCCAAGGTATTATTGCCAAGGGCGGCGTTGTGCGGGCAATTCCTGCTCCAAATGCAGGGGCACAGCCACGCAGCTTCTTTGATAAGCTAAATGAATGGGCTCGCAAAGAAATGGGTGCTGCTGGTCTTGGATATGTTATTTTTGATACTGAAAATGATGTACTGGTTGGGAAAGGACCAATTGCGAAATTTATTCCTAATGAAATTCTGAGTAAAATTGCCAAAAAATCAAACCTTAAAGCAGGCGATGCCGTTTTCTTTGCAGCCGATAAAGAACTTGCGGCAGCAAAACTAGCTGGGCAAGCACGTTTAAAAATTGGACAAGAACTTAATTTACGCAATCCCGATGCCGCTGATCTAGACTTTTGTTGGGTCGTTGACTTTCCTATGTTTGAATATAATGACGAGGAAAAGCGAGTTGATTTCTCGCATAATCCATTCTCAATGCCACAAGGCGAAATGGAAGCATTAAATACTCAAAATCCGCTCGATATTCTTGCCTATCAATATGATATTGTGTGTAACGGGATTGAATTATCATCGGGTGCAATCCGTAATCATCGCCCCGATATTATGTATAAAGCCTTTGAAGTGGCCGGATATGGCAAAGAAGTTGTCGAAGATAAATTTGGTGGCATGTTGAATGCCTTTAAATTTGGTGCCCCCCCTCATGGTGGTCTTGCCCCTGGTATTGATCGTATGGTTATGATTTTAGCTGACGCTGAGAATATTCGTGATGTGACATTATTCCCGATGAATCAAAAAGCCGAGGATTTAATGATGCAAGCCCCTGCAATTGTCGATGATAAGCAACTTAAAGACGTGCATATTAAAATTCAAGTGCCCTTAGCAGAAAAAAAACCTGCTGCTTAATTTTAAATATTAAAGGGAAAACTTAATAGTAAGCTTCCCTTTTTATTTAATAATGTTTAAAATTAAATTTTACGCATTTTATTACGAAATGTAATAAACCAGACACTTATCGGTGCACTGAACATATAAGGAATACGAAGTTTATTGATAATCATTAACATAGCAATTGGGGCCAAAACGCCAACTATGCATCCTGATACTAAGTGTAATGAAAATGAATATATACCAATCTTTGTCAATATCACCCTTACACCACTTCCTGCCAAAATATGCATTACATAAATCGCCATTGACGAAGCACCAATGACCGCAATAAATCGATGGAATTTTCCTGAGAAATATATAGAAAAAGAAACAATAAAAAATATGCCAGTAAAAGCTAACAATAAAAATCAAGCCTGTGCCAACAACAGAAATCTTTGTTGAGAACCATTGTATATTTGCATGTGATGAAAAAAAGATACCCAATATAAAAAACACTAAATTTTGAGCAATCGAAATCATTATATTAGGACTAGTGGTCTCAAAATAAATGCTTAAGCAGATATATAATTATCGAAAGAAAAACCCAAATCTGGGTTGATTATTATAATAGCGAGATCTTCTAAAATTACTACGGCATTGTTGCCCACGAAATGACCGAAATGCACGTTGTCTATTCCGTATAGAATGCCGCCTTTGACCTTGGTTCTGACGGACAGCTTGACGATGCTGCTGTTGATATACTTGTTGCCCTCGACTATTATGCTGATGCTGATTATGATTATGGCGATTTGATCCATGCGCCGAAGCCATGCTCATAGTGCCGATTAACATAACGCCACATGCCAATATTATTTTTACAATTTTTATCTTTGATATAGCCATATAAAATACTCCAAATAATAATGTCATCATTCTTAATGACATTAAAATAGTAGGTTATAAATATGGCGAAATTAAAGCCTGATACCTAGATGCCTAATAACCAGATGGACGCGCTGTAAAGCCCAAATCACGCTCTAAAACGTGTGCAGTTCTTAGGAGTGTTTCTTCATCAAATAAATTAGTAATCAACTGTAATCCAAGCGGCAATCCTTGGCTATTAAGGCCAGCAGGCACTGACATTGCAGGCATTCCGGCCAGATTAGCAGTGACTGTAAAGACATCATTTAAATACATTTGAATGGGATCGGTTACAGGTTCACCTTTTGCGAATGCCCCTGATGGTGTGGTTGGCGTTAAAATGACATCTACTTTTTTATAGGCTTCATCAAAATCCTGACGGATTAATGTTCTTACTTTTTGGGCTTGCAAATAATATGCATCATAATAACCAGACGATAAAACATAAGTGCCGATCATAATACGGCGTTTCACTTCTTCGCCAAAACCTTCTGCACGTGTTTTCATATACATATCGTCAATATTATCACCCTCAATACGGCTTGTAAAACGTACACCATCATAGCGTGCAAGATTTGAAGAGGCCTCAGCGGGAGCAAGAATATAATATACAGGCAAAGCATATTGGGTATGCGGCAGGGAAATATCAATAATTTGTGCGCCTGCTTGTTTTAAAATATCGATCCCCTTTTGCCATAAATCTTCAATCTCAGGGGATAATCCTTCGGGTTTATATTCTTTTGGAATACCAATACGAAGCCCCTTAACATCACCTGTTAAGGCTTTGGTGAAATCAGGAACTGTTTTATCGACGGAAGTTGAATCGCCATGATCGTGACCACACATGACAGACAGTAAAATTGATGCATCCGTAACATTACGTGCCATCGGCCCTGCTTGATCGAGGGAGCTTGCAAAAGCCACAATGCCGCGACGTGAACAGCGTCCATAAGTTGGTTTCACGCCAACAATGCCTGTAAATGCTGCTGGTTGACGGATAGATCCGCCTGTATCTGTCCCCGTTGCCGCAACACATAAATGCGCAGAAACCGCAGCAGAAGACCCACCTGACGAGCCACCAGCGACATAATCTTTATCAGAATTATGTGCACGCCAAGGATTTACAACACCGCCAAAATAAGATGTTTCATTCGCAGACCCCATTGCAAATTCATCAAGATTTAATTTTCCAAGCATAATAGCACCTTGGTCAAGTAAATTTTGTGATACAAAAGATTCGTAATCAGGTACAAAATTTTCGAGCATTTTTGATCCCGCAGTTGTTCGTACACCCTTAGTACAAAACAAATCCTTAATACCAAGCGGAATCCCTGTGAGTGATTTCATCATGCCTTTTGCAATAGCTTCATCGGCTTGCTTGGCTTGATCAAGTGCCAAATCATGCGTATTTGT
Source organism: Alphaproteobacteria bacterium (assembly GCA_047627635.1). Lineage (GTDB taxonomy): Bacteria > Pseudomonadota > Alphaproteobacteria > JBCCNR01 > JBCCNR01 > JBCCNR01. The sequence continues at coordinate 14,925 of JBLHTX010000005.1, forward strand.
AATAAAACAATTTAAATGCGTATTTTTTTCAATATTATGAATATATGCTTGTGTGACTTCGGATGCTGAATATTGTTTTTTTTGAAGTCCTTGCTGAAGCTCAGCAAGCGATAATTGTGTTAATTCTGACATATATTTTCCTTAAAACCCTATAATTCCTTAAACCCTACTTTACTCAACGACTTTGGGGACACAGAAAAAATGTCCGTCCTTGATGGGGGCATTTTTAACAATAATATCGGGATATCCACCATCGGTAACAATATCTTGACGCATTTTAAGCGGTATTGAAATAACCGATGTCATGGGCTCAACATTCGTTACATTGACTGCGTCAAGTTGTTCAACCCATCCAATGATATGGCCAAGTTTTTTTGCAATTGCGCTGACCTCTTGTTCATTTATGTTAATACGCGATAATTGAGCAATTTTCTTGATTGTTTTTTCATTAATATCAACCATCAATACCTCCAAATTAAAATCTTCCACTCCTTATATAGAAAATTATAAAGCTTGTCTTTAAAGATTCTTTACTTTTTTTAAAAAAATATTATTTATAATTGACTTTTATGTTTTTTTTATATAATATAAATATATATAAATTAGTTGGTTTTTTTGTGTCATATCCTATTCATTACTCTCATAAGCCCTATATGTACAGAGATTCCCCGAAGACCAAAAGCATGGCACCCAAAATATCACTTGCTACTCATAAAGAAAAATCACTGCCTTCAAATTACGATTTTAATAAATACAAAATATTGCGTGATCGTATTATTGATAAAGTACATGAAGTTATTGTTGTTCTTGATGACACACAATCTTCGGTGAATAAATATCTAGATCGTATGCAAAATAGCAGTACCAAGATTAACAAAAAAGACTTACAGCAAATTATTATTACAATCAACAATAACGCCGATCATCTGCTTGCAAGTGACAATACAGCGTCAGATTCTTATTTCGAGTCAATGAAAGATTTAACAAAAAATATTAAAAATTTACATAATATAATTGAGCCTAATATTTATACTGCTGATTCTATTGATGATTTTAGTCCACAAGAAGCCAGTGATACGCTTAAGCGTATTATCAATGATTTTAATTTGCTTGATAAAGCGGAAGGTAATTTTCCACGCACGTTCCGAGAAGAATATGTAGAAAACTTTGAGAAAAAAGAGTTTTTCTAATCATTTCTTTAAATATTTATTAAGTATTTCCATGACATTATAGCATTATGGAAAATAAACATAAATTTTTAAATACACTGATTGAAGCGTCTATTCCTGATTTGGTAGAAACGCTTAGCATGTGTGTTAACCCTGCAGAAGCAGATATGCTTTTAACGATTGCTTTGTTAAAGACATATCAGAAATCTATGCCTGAAAAGTTTTTGATTAATCGATTTGATTATCAAGAATCATGGAAATTTTTTGATAAAATATTTAATATTATTGCAAATGATTCGGCATTGTCAAATCACCTAAGTTGTGAAATTATTGCTTTATACGAGCAAAATCCATTCAGCCTAAGCAGTGATGACTCGCACAACACAGCACCATATCATCCTTATTTAGATCAATTACCGCCTTTGTTTTTTAATAATGGCACAATGATAAACTTAAAAAATGCACAATTTTCTGGGCTTATTCCGACTGCTGCCAATCTTGATATGAATTACCAAGATGTTATTTCAAAAAATGACTTAATGTATGAGTTTAAAGCGCTCAATGAGCGTGACAATCCAGGTGAAGCCCGTGCTGTTCGCTTAGATGCCTTAACAGATGTACGCTATATTAAAGAGCATTCTTATTTTCCTAACCTTAATGGTCAAAGAGGTGTATTTGCGAAACAACTTATTCCATCTGGAACAGTTCTTGGTTATGTCACAGGAGATGTTCGTAAAATGGGTGATGCAACGCCGCCTATGCTTTGTTCATGGCCAATGGCAAGCTATCGCTTTAAAATGAGCTTTTCTCTAGCACGTCACTTTGTGCATAGCTATACTCAGTGGGTTGATAGTTATATTTTAGGAAATCGTCTAAAATTGGTCAATAGCTGTATTCCTGACTTTAATAGCTATAAACCGATTAAGAAATCTGAAGCTCCCTTTCAAGGCAATGTTGGATGTTACTTTGGACATTTCACGCTAAGCAATGAAAAGCCGAAATACATAACTGTGCCATTTTACATGACCCTACGTGACATTGCCCCCGATGAAGAGCTTATGACTTATTATGGGTGTCAAAAATCATAAAAGCCATTTTTTAGCAATCAACGAATCAAGCGATATTTTACCTGCACCATTAATGCAAAGGTAAAGTAGAATTGCTGCCCAATAAATCGCATGTGGATTAGCATCGGCATTATAAATAAGTGCCGTCATCACTAGTAATCCAAAGGCGGCAAAACGTGTCATAAAACCAAACACAAGCAGAATTGGCAAAATAAGCTCGCCAAATGTTGCCAAAATCGCAGCATATTCAACCGACAAAAACGGCACATTATAATCTTCAAATAGAAAATATAATGTATCGAGCTGATCGTTTTTAATATATTGCCATTTTGTAAGACCCGATATAAAAAACGGATAAGCAACAATAATCCGAAATAACAGATTAATAAACGGCAGGACACATGATTGCATCCTTGTATTGATCGCACATAGACATGATAAATTCATAATAATATTTCCTGTTAACAAACTTTTATAATCAATTAAGTTTGCGTAAACTTCAACTTAATCCACTATATGTAACCCATAATTGTTTTTGAAGCAAAAAGTTTATAAATCCCTGAATCTCAGTATTTTCCAGCAAAGCATCATCAATCCCTAAAATACCGCTTGTTTTTAAGATTGGGATTATTTGTATCTCGGCATTTAATAAGAGACGTACAAAAATCTTGAGTGTTTCTGGGTCACGATATAAAAAATAGTGATAGAGTGGCTTATTTTTTACAGGCATATCTTTGTTTTTACCAAGACAAAAATTCGAGATTTCAAAAATAGGATACTCGCTGGAAAAAGCCAAACTTGCTTTTAATAAATAGGGCGATTGTTGAACTTGTATAGCATCCGAAAAATCATTGGCTGATAACGTATTTTCATCAGATGCATAAAGCAAAGATTGCGTTTCAAACTCAAAATCGGCTAAATCTTTTATAAAATTATAAGGCTTACAAGCATTAAGGCTCGATAAATAATCTCCTAAATTATCACCGTAAATATTTAAATTACCATTTTTTGTACCATAGTGCACACAATAATCTTGTGCAACTTGCCGCATAAATGCTTCACTTAAACATGCTGTAACCGCAGGAAAATTATCAATTAACGCCTCAATACGATTATAAATAATATTATTATAATAAAGATACCCTGCCCCTTCAATGGGTTGCACAGGCCCTAGGGGGCTGCAAAGTGCATGATAAAATTCTTGCTCTAGCATAATGAAGAGTTCTCTTGGGGGATATGCGATTTACGAATAATATCGGCAGTCTGACATAATGTCGTAAATGGCGGAATATTATTATCACGTTCATAAAGCGTTGGTCTTGCACCAATTTTATAAAGTGTTTTTTGATATAACGCCATGACTTCATTAGGGATGTCGGTGCCATGAGTGTCAATAATCATGTTATAATCTGCATTATACTCGCCTCCTGCAACATGATATTGTTGAACATAATCAGGATTAATGACATTGATAAAATGCTGGGCCGAACGCTTTAAATTAAATTCTTGAATATAAATATTATTAACATCCAGCAACAAGCCGCACCCTGAATGCTTGGCAACCGCGTTTAAAAAATCGGCTTCTGACATATCATCATCATCGAAAGCAAGATAGGAAGAGAGGTTTTCTAGTAATATTTGCCGCTTAAAATAAGATTGTGTTATATCAATATTACGCACAAGGCGTTGAACGGTATTGCTATTTAAACTGATAGGCAACAAATCATTAAAGTGCTGATCGCCAAATGTACAAGCCGCATGTTCGGATATAATGGCAGGCTGAATGATATCAATAATTTTTTTACGATCTTGCAAAGCTTCAGCAGTTGGTGCTGTTTGACTACCAAGCGATAATGCAACACCATGAAGCGACACTGAATAATGCGCTCGGATTTGTTTTAAGTATCGTAAATGATGACCACCCATCATAAAGTTTTCAATATGAGCCTCAAAAAAATCAATATCATGATGACCATCAATAATATCTTGATAGTAATCGGCTTTGACACTTAGTCCAACTGTATGATTATGTAAGGGGGGCATAAAAAAAGCTACTACGTTATCCATAGTAGCCCCTTATAGATTTTAGAATTATTCGCCAGCTTCAAGTGAACCAGTCGCAAGACGCTCACAAAGACCTTTTGGAACAACGATAAAAGCAGCACCATCGGCATCTACTTTTGCACTGCCTGCACAGCTAATACGGCCTGCACCACAATCATTTTTTCCAGCTTTTGAAACGCCGTAACATTTTTCTTTTCCGCCTTCAGCAGCAGCAGGTGCAGCAGCAATTGTTGCGGCCATAGCAGTTAATGTAGCGATTGATAGAATTTTATTTAAATTTTTCATAAGTACCTCTTTGTTTGTTAAGAACCTATTTATAGGAAGCAATTATGGCTGAATAAAGGCGAATCAGTTTTTTTATTACTTCTTATTGGGCATAAAAAATATAATTCAAATTAATTTCTTCAACATCATTCATTGAAGCATCGTTCATAATTTCAGGATCAATAAAGAATGTAACGGGCATCGGCATCTCTTGCCCTGCCGTCAATGTTTGCTGATCGAAACAGAAGCAATGTACTTTTTGAAAATATATGCCTGCTTTTTCAGGTGTCACATTATAAACGGCCATGCCTGTTATGTTCTCGTTATCAAGGTTTTTTGCCCGATAATGTGCTAAGCCAACCTCGCCAACACGCACGGTAACATTATTCTGTACAGGCTCGAATTCCCAAGGTAATTTTTCATCAGTCGAGGCTGTAAATGTTACACGAATTTCACGATCATAAATTTTATCAGGTGTAGAAACTGCTTCTTGAGTTGTCCCGCCATACCCTGTTGTGCGACAAAATAAATTATAAAGCGGTACAGATGCGTAGGACACAAGGACCATAAATGTAAAAATGGATACGCACAATAAAAGTGTTTTTTTATTCTGGTTCATAATGATAAACACCTCGTTATATAAATAAGTTACTGCCTAATTTAAACATTGTTACGAAATAAAGCATGAGGATAAAAGCAATTAAACAAAGACCCATTGCAATATTACGGTTTTTACGAGAACGGACAAAAGCCGCTTTCTCTTCTTTTGTCAAGCCATGCTCAGGATTACTCATATAAGATTAATCTCCAATAAATTTTCTATTAACAAGCTCAGGAATAAGCCAAATAAGTAAACAATAGATACAAAGAAACTACGCATTGCAATTTTATGGTAGCCTTGTTTGTTATACGCAAAATAAATTTTTATACAGCTGATATAATAATAAATACCATAAAAAACTGCCCATAATCCATAAATAATATCACCAAATCCCACTATGATTGGCAGTAAAGTTACGGCAAACAACACAATACCATAAATAAGGATTTCGGCAATTGTCCGCTTATCCCCCTTAACATTTGGCATCATAGGAATTTTAACGGCGGCATAATCATCTTTTTTAACGAGTGACAAAGCCCAAAAATGCGGCGGTGTCCAAAAGAAAATAATGGCACATAATATAACCGATTCTAAAGTAATTGTACCTGTTACCGATGCTGCAGCAATCACAGGGGGTAACGCCCCTGATAATCCACCAATAACAATATTTTGTGGCGTGTAACGCTTGAGCCACATTGTATAAACAACACTGTAAAAGAAAATTGTAAACGCTAATAACCCTGCTGCTAAATAATTTGACGCTAATGCTAGCATAATAACTGACAATAATGAGAGCCATAATCCAAAATCACGAGCAGTTTCAGCCTGAATTTTACCTGCCGGGATAGGACGTGCTTGGGTCCGATCCATAACACGATCAATATCGGCATCAAACCACATATTCAAAGCACCCGAGGCCCCCGCCCCAATAGCAATTGATAATAGTGAGATTATTTGTAAAAAGGGATGCACATTATTTGGGGTAACGGCTAAACCCACAATAGCTGTAAAGACCACCAAAGACATGACACGCGGCTTGAGCAATAAGAAATAATCTTTTGGTTCAGCAATATTCAAACGAATATAGTGAGGCATAGAGGGGGTAGCATCAGTAGACATGGCGAAAGCCTTTCATGATATTGAGCTTCATAAGTTTTATGAGTTATTAACCTATAACCGCTTATTCATATATATAACACACATAAAGGGAAAGCTATCGTGATAACCTTCCCTTTATTTTTATTTTTACATTAAGACGAATTTGAAAATTATGTTTTTTTCTTTAATTCAGTCTGTAATCCTAGATATTCACCATTCTCACCAATAACTGGTAAATCTTCGAATTGGTGAAATGGTGGAGGTGATGGAAGAGTCCATTCAAGTGTTGTTGCACCCTCTCCCCATGGATTATTAGGAACTTTGCGTTTACGAATAAAGGCTTCGATGATAACAATCAGGAATATAATAACCCCAACAGCAGTAATCATTGAACCAATAGATGAAACATAATTCCAGCCTGCATGAATATCGGCGTAATCAACGTAACGTCTTGGCATACCAGCCATTCCAAGAAAATGCTGCGGGAAGAAAATTAAATTCACACCGATAAATGTGACGATAAAATGTAACTTACCAAGCGTTTCATTATAACCAACGCCGAAAATTTTACCTTGCCAATAATACCATGCGGCAAAAATTGTAAATACTGCACCAAGCGAAAGAACATAATGAAAATGTGCAACAACATAATAAGTATCATGGAGGGCAGTATCAATACCAGCATTTGAAAGCACGACACCAGTTACGCCACCAAGTGTGAATAGGAAAATAAATCCGAGTGCCCACCACATTGGGAGTTTAAATTCAAGCGATCCACCCCACATTGTTGCGATCCAAGAGAAAATTTTAACACCAGTTGGTACAGCAATCACCATTGTCGCAAGAACAAAATAAAGCCGTGTATTGACGTCAAGCCCCACAGTATACATGTGATGTGCCCAAACGATAAAACCAACAAAACCAATTGATACCATTGCGTAGACCATTCCTAAATACCCAAAAACAGGCTTGCGAGAGAATGTTGAAATAATATGCGAGATAATACCGAAGCCTGGTAAAATTAAAATATAAACTTCAGGATGCCCAAAGAACCAGAATAAATGCTGATATAAGACTGGATCACCGCCATAAGCAGGTTCAAAGAAAGCTGTACCAAAATTTCTATCGGTTAGAAGCATTGTAATGCCGCCAGCAAGCACTGGTAATGAAAGCAATAATAAGAATGCGGTAACAAGCATTGACCATGCAAAAAGTGGCATTTTATGAAGCGTCATGCCCGGGGCACGCATATTGAAGATTGTTGTAATGAAGTTAATTGCACCAAGAATTGAAGAAGCACCAGAAATATGCAAGGATAAAATAATGAAATCCATTGCTGGTCCCGGAGAACCTGTGGATGATAAAGGTGGGTAGAGAGTCCAGCCACCACCATGACCACCGATAGGAATACCATAAAAATCGGTAATGCCTGCATCACCTGGAACGAATAAGGATACAAATAATAAAATTCCTGCCATTGGTAATAGCCAGAATGAAATATTATTCATACGAGGGAATGCCATATCGGGCGCACCCACCATGATGGGGACAAGCCAGTTTCCAAAACCACCGATAAGCACAGGCATGACAAAGAAGAATATCATAACAACGCCATGTCCAGTGACAAAAACATTATAAGTTTGTGGATTTAAGAAATATTGTAGACCAGGATGCATAAGCTCGAGACGGATGCCCATGGAGAGTAAAAATCCGAAGATCCCCATAAACATACCGAACCATAAATATAAGATACCGATATCTTTATGGTTTGTTGAAAAAAACCACCGACGAAAGCCAGTAGGTGTGTCATCATGGTGATGATCGGAATTGGCTACGCTTGATGTCATTGTGCGTCCCCTAATTTAATATTTGCTTTAATATTATTGACGATAACCGGCTCTTTGCCCGCTTCAACTTCATATTCAATACCATTAACACTATAATTAATTGAAAATTCTATTGGAGTTTTGATATATTTTGTTTGATCTTTATAGTCTTCGATGAAACTGTTACCACCATCTAAGTCGCCTGATTTTGAGAATTCTAGCCATTGGTCGTAAATATTTTGCGGAACAACTTCGACTGTGATTGGCATGAATGCATGATTAGTGCCGCAAAGCTCAGAACATTGACCGTAAAATGTTCCCGTTTTAGTTGCTTTAAACCAGCTTTGATTCATACGCCCTGGCACGGCATCGCGCTTGACACCAAAGGAAGGCATGGCAAAAGCATGAATAACATCCATTGCGGTAATTAAAACACGTACTGTTTTATTGACAGGAACGACAAGGGGATAATCAACTGCTAGTTTATGAGGTAAGCCCTCTTTTTTAAGTTCATCAAGGCATTCTTGTTTATAGGTACCCGCTTCAGGAGGACAACGCATATAGGAAGAATATTCCTTAACGCCCTCTTCTGGATATTCATATCCCCAATACCACTGATAGCCAATTGCTTTGATTGTAATATCTGATTTAGGGGTTTCATCTTGCATGATTACAAGACGAATTGAAGGAATTGCAATCAAAACTAAGATAATAACAGGAATAATTGTCCAAGCAATTTCAAGTCCAACATGATGCGTTGTTTTTGATGGTGTTGGATTTTTTCCCTTACGGAAACGTATGGAAACATAAATTAAAAGTGCCAACACAAACAATGTAATGACGGTAATTATTGGCATTAATATTGTACCATGAAAATCATGGATTTTTTCCATAACCGGGGAAGCTGCGTCAAAAAAATTAATTTGCCAATCTTCACCTGGCGTTGCAATAGCGTGCGCACTCCATGAAAATAGAGTGGTCACGAGCCCCAGTAACAATGCAAAACGTTTCATTTTTATCCTTAACAATATCGCATTTCAAGCGTACAGAATATCATTATATTTAATTTGTATTTTCATCAATATGACAAAAGTCATACGATATCAAGATCAATTAAGTTGTACACAATAAAATTTTATTGAATTTCATATAAATTAATGATTGCGACATCATTTTATACGATATACCTTTGATTAATAATGATATGTTTATATACTATCTAACATACTTTTTGGCAATCATTAACACCAAAATAAAAAAATAAAATAAGGAAAACCCATGTCAGAAGCGCTTAATATTTTCCAAGATAGTGACTTAACGCCACAAAAAGCAACCGATTTGACTCAAAATACCCTTAGAGGGTCAGATGATGGCGAGCTTTTTCTTGAATTAAGGCGCTCTGAAGCGATTAGTTTTGATGATGGTCGTATTCGCAATGCCTCGTTTGATGTTTCAAAAGGCTTTGGTATGCGTTCAGTTTGTAACGAACTTGTGGGTTATGCGCATTCTTCGGATATTTCAGAGGCGGCCCTTAAAAAGGCCTGCGATGCGGCAACAATTACCCGTCAAGGTTATGAGGGCACAATGGCTTTATCGCCAACACGTTCAAATCAGCATTATTATAAAGCCGTTGATCCGCTTAGCCGTCAAACAATGGCGTTTAAGGTCGATTTTTTACAAAAAATTGATTCTTATATTAGACAAAAAGAATCGTCTATTTCGCAAGTTTCTTTGTCAATGTTGGCATCTTATCAAAATATTATGATTATTCGCGGCGATGGCTCGCATTATTTTGATGATCGCCCCTTGGTGCGTTTAAATATTTCAGTCGTCACACAAAAAGGGGAACGTAAGGAAAGTGGCTTTTATGGCACAGGTGGACGTGTTTCCTATGATGATTATTTAGCATCCGATAAATGGCAAGCAAGTGCTGATGAGGCAATTCGTCAATCGCTTGTTAATCAAGAGGCTGTTGCTTGTATGGCAGGGGAAACAGAAGTTATTTTGGGTGCAGGTTGGCCTGGTGTCATGCTACATGAAGCGGTTGGTCATGGACTTGAAGGCGATTTTAATCGTAAAAAAACATCAGCATTTTCAGGGCTTATGGGACAAAAAGTTGCGGCCGATGGCGTTACTGTTGTTGATGATGGTACTTTGCATGATAGACGAGGTTCGCTGTCAATTGACGATGAAGGAACGCCAACAGAACGCACAACCCTGATTGAAAATGGTGTTTTAACGGGCTATATGCAAGATCGTCAAAATGCACGTTTAATGAATATGAAGCCAACAGGCAATGGTCGCCGCGAATCATATCAGCATGTTCCCCTCCCCCGAATGACAAATACTTTTATGCTTGGTGGTAATGATAATCTGAATGACATGATTGGATCCGTTAAGAATGGGCTGTATGCTGTTAATTTTGGCGGTGGTCAAGTTGATATTACCTCGGGCAAGTTTGTGTTCGATTGTACCGAAGCCTATAAAATTGAAAATGGCAAGATTACAACACCCGTTAAAGGCGCAACATTAATTGGTTCAGGCCCTGAGGCTTTGAAATATATTACCATGATTGGCAATGATATGAAGCTTGATGAGGGTGTTGGCACTTGCGGCAAAGCGGGTCAAGGCGTACCTTGCGGCGTTGGGCAACCCAGTATGAAATTATCAAAAATGCTTGTTGGCGGCACTGACGCAGCTGCATAGCGTGTTTTAATTGGCATCAAGGTTTTCATTAACCATTCAGCAACCTTAATATAGTACCCTTATTTTATAAAATTAACTTAGTTTCTCTAGAGGTTTTTATGAAATATCATTCCGCTTGTGTTTATTGTGTTACGCTTGCTTTACTTTTGTCATCGCAAGGTTTTGCGAATGATCGGTTAATAGATAGTTTTAAAAACGGCACTTTTAATGTCGATTCTCGTTATCGCTATGAGTTTGCCTCCCAAGATAATCGCTCTAAGGATGCGCATGCATCAACCTTGCGAACACGCCTTGGATATACAACATCTGAGTTTCATGATTTTTCAGGAATGATTGAATTTGAAAATATTTCTCAAATTGGCAATGATAACTATAATGATACTTTAAATGGTAAAACTAATCGTCCTGTGGTTGCTGATCCAGAAAGCACCCATGTAAACCAAGTATATTTAACCTATAAAGGGATTAAAGATACTACTGCTTATATTGGTCGCAAAGCTTTGAATCTTGATAATCAACGCTTTATAGGCAGTGTCGGCTGGCGTCAAAATGATCAAACACTTGATGGTGTTGGATTTAACGGCACTTACTTGCCAGATACAAAAGTAAACTATGCTTATGTAACACGTACAAATAGAATTTTTGGGACAAACTCTCCAAAAGGACACTGGGATTCAGATAGTCATATTATTAATATCTCTAATAATAGCTTATCAATTGGTACTCTTACTGCCTATGGCTATTTACTTGATTTTAAAACAGATGCACCAGCGGCTTCTTCTCAAACCTATGGAGCAAGCTTAAAAGGCAAGCAAGCTATTTCAAAAAAAGCATCATTTGGATACCATTTAGAATATGCCCATCAAAGTGACTATGGTCAAAACTCAGCAAATTATGACGTGAATTACTATCATATAATACCTTCTGTAACAGCTTATAATACAGTAATCTCTTTGGGGTATGAAGTATTAGGCAGTAACAATGGGAACCAAGGATTTGCAACACCATTAGCCACAGCACATAAATTTAATGGTTGGGCAGATCTTTTCTTGGCAACGCCTGTTGGTGGACTTGAGGATTTATATATTGACGTGGCTTATAAATTCACAGGAGAGACCGCACCATTTAGTTTTCTAAGTAAAACTTTATTAAAAGCACAGTATCATGATTTTTCCTCGAATCATAATAATGTTGATTATGGAACAGAAATTGATTTATTTGCTAAAATGCCCATCACTGAAAATTATTATCTTGAGGCAAAATATGCCAATTATCAAGCTGAAAGCTTTGCCGCCGATACGCAGCGTTTTATTTTTGGTGCTGGCGTTAAGTTTTAAAACTATCTTAAACATCGAAAATTTTAATGATTTAATTACATAGGAATAATATGCGTCTTAAAACTCAATTACTATCAGTGATTACTGTATTATCGCTTATTATTTCAGGATTTTCAGGTGTTAACTTAAAAAATTCTATCGTCAAAAAGCAACAACTAGAATTTACACAAAAAAGTAGTAAAGCCATCAGCCTGCTGTTAACGGCAGGTGGTAACTGGGCTGTTGAACGCGGCGTTACCAATGCGTCAAGTAATGCAGGAAAGTCAATTTCTAAGGCCCGAAAAGCCATTATTAACACACGAAGAGAAGCTGCTGATACCGCTTTTTTAAAGGCCTTTGATGAAATTAAAAAATTAAATATCATTGCCCATCGTGATTTATTAAACAAAACCCTTAAGGCATATAATGATGTTCTTGCTTTTCGTAAACAAATTGATCACGCGCTTGAACAATCAATATCAGAACGCAATCAAGCCTTAACAAGCAAAATTGTGCCCACGCTTTCCAATCTTATTATGACATCACAAGATTTACGCTATGAACTTGTAAAAACAACAGCTTCACTGAGCCCTGAACTTGGTAGACAAGCAGAAATTAAGCATTTCTCGTGGATGATGAGTGAATATGCAGGGCGTGAACGTGCTATTATTGGTGGTATCATTGCCAAAGGCGGTTTAATGCCACAAAATAAATTGCTTAAATTAACAAATTTCAGAAGCAAAGTTGAAACAGGCAATGACTTAACCAATAAGCTGATAACAGAATCTGATGACACTGTTAAACAAGCAGCAAAAACTGTTCAAAGTGTTTTTTTTAAGCAATATCAAACACTTAGACAACAAATTTATCAATCAGGTATGGTGCATGGTCTATATCCTGTTTCGGTTAATGAATGGATAAAGCAAGCAACCAAAGCCATTAATACAATTCTTGCTTTACAGCAGGCAAGTGTTCAGGAAACCAATATTTACCTTAAAAACGAGCTTGCAAATGTTACCTTGAACTTTTGGATCGGGGTGGCAAGTGTGCTTATTTCTTTGATTGCATCTATAAGTGGTATTTATATTGTATTAAGAAAGGTCTGTAAGCCCTTAAAGAATATCACAAATATTATGAAAAGCTTATCGCAGAATAATACCGATGTTAATGTGCCCAATCTTGATCGTAAAGATGAAATTGGTGAAATTGCCACTTCTGTGCAAATATTCAAAGAAAATGCGATTGAACGCAATATACTTGAGCTAGAGAAAGAACATCAACAAGAACAAGAACACCTTGCAGAACAAGAACGCAAGGAACGTGAAATATTTTTTCAACAAGAACAAGAACGTAAATTACAAGAGCAAGAGGATCATATTGCCTCGGAGATCAAACAAATTATTACGGCTTGCACATCGGGTGATTTTACGCAGCGCATGGAAGAGCATAATCGTCATGGTCTTTTGCTGACACTTTCGCAAAGTATGAATAAAATTTGTAGCATCACCCAAGAAGGGTTACTTGATGCACGCACTGCCCTTGAGAATCTTAAAAGTGGCTATATGAGCTATGCCATGAAAAACACACATCAAGGCTTATTCAAAGAAATTGCCAATGCCTATGCCGATATGAGAAATGTTTTAAAAGATACTGTTTTAACCATTAATTGTGCCTCGGATGAAGTACAATTAACGGCAACGAATGTCCTTCATAGTACAACAGAATTTTCACAACGCACCGAAGAGCAAGCTGCCACCCTTGAAGAAACTGCGGCTGCAATGGAAGAGGCAACAGGCGTTTCTAAGCATAATATGGAGAGCGCACAATCTGCCGAGAATGCCTCTAAAATATCCCTTGAAACTGCCCATAATGGGGGTGTTATTGTGATGCAAGCAACTGATGCAATGGATAAAATCCAAAAATCATCCAATGAGATTGCCAATATTATTTTGGTTATCGATCAAATATCGGCACAAACAAACCTTCTTGCACTTAATGCTGCTGTTGAGGCTGCTCGTGCTGGTGATGCAGGCAAAGGCTTTGCAGTTGTTGCAACCGAGGTGCGGTCACTGGCTAAGCGCTGTTCCGAAGCCTCAGAAGAGATTAAACATTTAATTCGTGATACAGTATTACAGCTTGAAAATGGCACAAAGCTTGTTAAAAATTCTGGTACATCCATGAATGACATTATTAGCACTGTGACACAAACATCAGATTATGTTAAAAATATTACCCAATCTGCCAAAGATCAAATGGTTACACTTGATGAAATAAACAAGGCCGTTCGTAATCTTGATCGGATGACACAGACAAATGCAACCCTTGCCGATGATAATCTTGCCATTGTACGCTCTATGTCGCAACAGGGTGATAATCTTGTGAATGCAATGACTTTTTTCAAGGAAGGTGCATTGCCAGAAAATATAATCAATGCTTATGAATTAAATCAAAAACATAAAGCATCTTAAGGAAAACTAATAAAAACCTTAATTATACAAATAATCTAGCATAGATCGACAAGAAAAATCAAGTCATCGACAAGGCCCTTGATGGCGCTTAATAATTATAAAAATATGACTTAAAAAGCAAAAAATAAACTATATTATCATTTTACTATGCTATATAATACACCATATAAAAAATAAAATAGGCATGAATATGGATAAGAATGATCCCGATATCGCACAAATTCTCACTTCATCAGAAGGCAACATCACATTATATGCACCCCATACGCTTGATAAAATGCGTGCTGCTGGTCGTCTTGCGGCTGAAACCCTTGATTATTTAACGCCTTTTGTAAAAATTGGCATCAGTACCCTTGAGCTTGATACGCTTGCCCATGATTTTATTATTCAACATAATGCGATCCCTGCCCCTTTGAACTATAAGGGTTTTCCAAAGTCAATTTGTACATCTATTAATCATGTTATTTGTCACGGCATCCCCGATGCAAGGGTAAAATTAAAAAGCGAAGACATTATTAATATCGATGTGACCGTGATCCTTGATGGATGGTACGGCGATACATCACGGATGTTTTATGTCGGCAAGGTTAAGAAAAAAGCCTCAAGACTTGTCGAGGTTACCTTTAACGCTCTTTGGAAGGGCATTGAAGCCGTTAAGCCTGGGAATACAACAGGCGATATTGGTTTTGCGATTGAAAATTATGTCAAAGAATTTAACTATGGCATTGTGCGTGATTTTTGTGGGCATGGCCTTGGTAAGAAATTCCACGATAATCCTGGCATTATGCATTATGGCAAACAGGGTGGCGGCGTGAAACTTGTCCCTGGTATGTATTTTACCATTGAACCCATGATTAATACGGGCACACATCGTGCACGCATTTTACCCGATGAATGGACAGCAATTACCGCTGATCGTGGTCTGTCGGCACAATTTGAACATTCAATGGCCGTCACGGAAACAGGGGTTGAAATTTTTACAAAATCCCCAAAAGGGTGGGATTGCCCTCCTTATGACGGTTCTGAATAAAAAGAAAATATTGCTTTACCCCTTTATTTTTAAGGGGTAAAATTATTTTCCTTCAATCTTAATAAGGTCAACAAGTCGTTGAGATCCTAAAACTGAGGGATGATTATTATCAAAATATAGCGGTACATTATCCCGAGTGGCATAACAATTTTGTGTGTCACAAAAAACATCTTGTGGTTTCAATAAATGCACATTGGCAGGATAATTCGCATTATCAAAATGATTAATCATATAGGCATTACGTTTTTGATACCAAGCAAGGTCAGTCCCTTTTATGGCATTAAGCGATTTTTGATTGCTGAACGCAAAGCCAATTAACTGATTAATATTACGCGGCAATTCTGGGATTGGATAAAATATATAAATATTTTCCTTTTGCGAGGCAAGGCGTTTAATCATAATATCCATATTATTTACAATATCCGTAATGTCATCACTGATAACATCTTGATTAGTGTGATTGGGATAATTTACGGCATTGCCTTTAAATAAGGCTTTGGTAAAGCGGTGATTAAAGACAATATTTTGAATCTGCTGATTATCAAGTAAATATTGCACAGATTCATTATACCATTTTGCACATTTACTAAAATTGTTGGATTCTTGATAGGATGGTTTGCAACCAGAAAAACTCAGATGCTTGATCCCAATATTATGAGGCTTTAGTTTTTGTGCAAGTGCATAAGCAATTTCGGTTGCGTGACTATCACCAAATACTGCCCATGAAATTGTGTCGCCAAAATATTCACACGCTTTTTGAGGATTTTGATAAGTGTCAATATGGCATTTATTCCGATATGGACTTTGGGTCGCATTTTCAACCAAAGATTGATATTGATCGGGGAATCGCTTTAAAAAACCGCTCTCGAAATGCGTTATCATACCGATAGCACTGAGAATAAGCACCATATAAATAGGTTTGCACTTAAAATAGCTGAATAATGAATGAAAATTATTGGGGAATTTTAGGGTTTCAATATAGCGATTACTTAAAAAACCAAGCAATATCGATAAAGCAATCCCGATATAAATAAACACATCATTTAATGAAAAATAATAGATTGCCACAACAAGCGGCCAATGCCATAAGTAAATCGAATAAGACCATGCACCCAGTTTCTGGAAAATAAAATTACCTGTCACAAAGCTGTTATTGCGTCCTGCTTGGATTATGAAAAAAGAACCCAATACAGGGAAAAAGGCAAGGTAACCTGGCCAAGGATTTTCCTTAGAGATTAAAAAATATGACGCAATAATAAGTAATAAGCCCGACCATTCAAGGAATTTTTTTCTTTTTTCTGCAATTGCAAAAGGATAAAGATAAGCCACGCCCCCAATCATCATTTCCCATGCCCGTGTTGGCAATAAATAATAAGCAGGGTTTGGTGCTTTATAAGTCACAACCACACAAAGCATAAATCCAAGGATTACTCCCAATAAAACCATTAGTTTCAGGGCTTTAACAGACATAAATTTGCGAATGCCAACAAGGATTAAGGGGTAAATAATGTAAAATTGCCATTCAGCCGATAGTGACCAACTATGAAGCAGCCATTTTTCATGGGATGCTGCATCGAAATAGCCTGCCTCTTTCCAATAGGCAATATTAGACAAGAAAAACATACTGCTGGCAATATGCTTGCCAAGGGCTTTATAATCATAGGGTGTCAGGTAAAACCAGCCCCAAATAAATAATGCTAAGCAAAGTGCTGCAAGTGCTGGAATAATGCGGTTCGCACGGGCAACATAGAATTTTAGGATTGAAAAATTGCCTTGCTCGATTCCTCTGAAAATGATGCCTGTCATTAAAAAACCAGAAATCACAAAGAAAACATCCACACCAGCAAAACCGCCCGAGATCCAAGATGCATTAAAATGAAACAACACAACAGCGATAACCGCAATTGCCCGCAGACCATTAATATCTTTTCTAAATTGCATAACACCGCATCATTTTAACTTATTAATCTGCAATTATTATATAAATCACAAAGAGTCAAAAAAAATAATTATTGCAACAAGAAATTTTACAAAGACAAAACTTTGTTTATTAATTATTATCATTTCATAGGTAATCTGTTACAAAAGATAAAAATACGAGGCTTGTCATGTCCCAAAGCGATGATTTTGTAAATAAAAAACAGATTAAAAATACGCAAAATACGGCCATCGCAATACAAAATAACACAGATTATACATTACCAGTAAATCGTTATTTTAATCGGGAAATCAGTTGGCTTAACTTTAATACCCGTGTGCTTGAGGAAGCCGAAAATAGTGCGCATCCCTTATTAGAGCGGCTACGCTTTTTGTCAATTTCGGCTTCAAATCTTGATGAATTTTTCTCAGTACGGGTTGCAGGGCTTATTGCTTTGGTACAAGATGACATTCAAAAAATTGCCATGACGGGCGAAAACCCCATGCAACAGCTTGAAAGTATTTACAGCGTCACCAGCACTCTTATGGCCAGACAACAGGTGAGTGTTAAAAAAATAATGACCGAATTATCGCTGCACGGCATTACCTTGTTAACCCGTCACGATATTACAGCTAAACAGGAAGCCTATTTAGAAACTGTGTTTTTTGATAAATTATTCCCGATTTTAACCCCCATTGCCATTGACCCAGTCCATCCATTTCCGTTTATTCCGCATGAAGGATTGTCGCTGATTGTGTCGTTACAACAGCATGATAAACAAGATGATTTGCAAATTGTTGTGCCAATCCCTGCCACGCTTGATCGGTTTCACCGTATTCCTTGTAGCGAGAAAAAACATACGCATTTCATTACTGTTGAAGATATTATTTTAATAAATTTAAAACGTCTTTTCCCCAATTATACTGAAATTGGCAATGGTGTGTTTAGTATTCTACGCGATACCGACCTTGAAGTGGAAGAGGAAGCTGAGGATTTAGTCCGTGAATTTGAATCGGCCCTTAGACGCAGAAAGCGGGGGCAAATTATTCGGATGAAAATGACATCATCGACACCGCAAAATCTGATTGATATTATCTATGATAAGCTCGATATTGCGTGTTCTAAAATTACATTTGTTGATGGCTTAATTGGCATTGCTTCTTTGTCGCAAATGATTGTCAAAGAAAGAACTGATTTATTATTCCCACGATATACCCCCAGATTGCCTGAAAAATTGCGTGACCATGATGGTAATATTTTTCAAATGATTGCCCATAAAGATTTTATTGTGCATCATCCGTTTGAAAGCTTTAATACGGTTGTGGATTTTATACGCCAAGCCGCCAATGATGATTCAGTGGTTGCCATTAAATCAACGCTTTATCGGACTTCGGCAAAAAGCCCCATTATCGATGCCCTTATTGAAGCCTCTGAAAATGGTAAATCTGTAACCGCCATTGTCGAGCTTAAAGCACGCTTTGACGAAGCAGCCAATATTCGCCAAGCAAAAGCCCTTGAGCGTGCGGGGGTTCATGTTGTTTATGGTTTGGCAGGCTGGAAAATTCATGCAAAAATATTGCTTGTTGTCCGTCAAGAAGGAAAAAAATTTAAAACCTATACCCATTTTGGCACAGGAAATTATCACCCCGTCACGGCAAAAATCTATACGGACTTATCCTTGTTCACCAGTAATGATGCTTTGGGGCGTGATGCGTGTCGTTTGTTTAATTTTATTACAGGCTATATTGAACCCCGAACCATGGAATTGCTGGCAATTGCACCGCTTACATTGCGTGCCACACTTATTAGTCATATTGAGCAAGAAATTACCAATGCACAAAATGGATTACCAGCCATTATTTATGCCAAAATGAATTCTTTGGTTGATGGCGATATGATTAATGCCCTTTATAAAGCCTCGCAGGCAGGCGTAAAAATTATGCTTAATATTCGGGGTGTGTGCTGTCTTAAGGCAGGGATAAAGGGGCTTAGTGACACTATCACGGTAATTTCTATTGTTGGTCGCTTTCTAGAGCATAGCCGCATTGTGTGTTTTGGCAATGGGCATAAATTTGGTTCGCTTGAAAACAAGGTCTATATATCATCTGCCGATTGGATGCCCCGTAATCTTGATCGCCGCGTGGAACTGTTAGTACCGATTTTAAATAATGCAGTTAAAAAAACAATTATTACGGATATTTTTCCAGCTTTGTTTAAGGATAACACCCAAAGTTGGCAATTAATGCCCAATGGTCACTATGAAAGGTTAAATACCAAAACACGCAATCAAGACCCTTTTTGTGCACATCAATTCTTTATGAAGCCACCCAAGCACTTATAATGCTATGCTTTGGTAAGATGTTTAATAACGCCCCGTAAAACCCCAACCTCTTGATCGGTTAGGTGGTTTCGGGTAAAAATATTACTGATTAACGAGATTAAACTGGTGCGTTTTTCAGGTGGATAAAAAAAGTTTTTAGCATCAAGTGCATCGGTTAAATGTTCTAATAAATGGTCAATATGCAATTTGGGGGCCAAGGATGCGGTATTATCGATTAGTTTTTGACTTTCGGCCGATTGTTTAAAATATTCATATCCGATTAATAAAACACATTGTGCCAAATTTAACGATGCAAATTCTGGATTAACAGGCACATTAATAATGGCATCAGCAAGCTGTAAATCACTATTTTCAAGTCCTGTACGTTCAGGGCCAAATAAAAACCCACATTGATTGCCTGCCGCTTGCTTGGTACGGAGTAAATCGATGGCATCATGCAAATTATAAACAGGTTTATTGACATCACGGTGACGCGCCGTTGTTGCCAATATAAAGTGACAATCGGCAACAGCTTCGTTGGGTGTTTGAAAATAATGCGCATTATCCAGAATATCACTTGCCCCTGAACTCATGGCATAGGCTTTGTCGCCAAGGGCTTCACGTGGCTTTACAAGTGACAAGTTAGAGAGCGAAAAATTTGCCATAGCCCGTGCCGTTGCACCAATATTTTCTTGTATTTGGGGTCGTACCAAAATAATTTTTGGCGTTAATAATGTATTTTGTACCATAAAATGCTTTTAGCAATATCAAGATATTTAAGCAAATAAAAAATTATAAGCCCCAAGATTCCGTTGATACAAAATTATACTTGCATAAATAGATAAGAGATAATAAAACATGATATGTTATCGCACCCCTGGAGGCGATATCTATTATTTTAGGAGAATATCTATGACTGAAGTCATTACACTACCAGCAGAATTACGCGAAAAAGCAGGTAAGGGGGCAGCTCGTGCAGACCGTAAAGAAGGACGTTTACCCGTTGTTGTTTATGGTAACAAACAGCCTGTCCTGAGTCTTACTGTATCCGTTAATGAAGTGTTACGTTTGCTTAACAAAGGCGGCTTTAAAAGATCTGAAATCGAAATTACTGTTGGCAAAGACACCCACAAAGTAACAGTACAAGCCATGCAAATTCACCCAACCATTCAAAGACCAATTCATATTGACTTTTTACGGGTTGCTTAATTTATGTTTTGCGTTGTTGGTCTGGGCAATCCTGGTTTAGAGTATCAACGCAATCGTCATAATATTGGCTTTATGGCTACCGATGAAATTATACGTCGTTTTGCCATTGGTACTATATTCAAAAAATATAGTTCCGAATTTTTTGAATGTAAAATTGGGGACACAAAATTCTTTGCCCAAAAACCCTTAACCTACATGAACCGATCGGGTATTTCGGTTGCTGGTCTTTGCAGCTTTTATAAAATACCGCCCGAAAATATTATTGTCATCCACGATGATCTTGATCTCCCCCCCTTTGAAATTCGTGTCAAACAAGCAGGGGGTCATGGTGGCCATAATGGCTTAAAATCTATCGACAACATGATTGGCAAAAACTATACCCGTATTCGTGTTGGTATTGGACGACCCGACGATAAAGACCAAGTCACATCGTGGGTATTGGGGAATTTTAAAAAAACCGATCATACACTTATTGAAACGATCTGCGACACAATTGCCATCAAACTTGAAAATTACTTTGATAATGGTTTGACTGGATTACGAACGCACTTACAAGGTAAATATTGAAATAAAACCCTTATGAAAATATTATTTTTTGGCGATGTCGTTGGCTCGCTTGCAAGGCAAAAAATTTGCGACACACTCCCAAGCTATCGGGAACAACATGCCATTGATTTTGTTATTATCAACGGTGAAAATGCAGCGGCTGGCTTTGGGATTACCCAAAAAATTTGCCAAGAATTTTATAATTCAGGGGTCGATGCCATTACCATGGGCAATCATACATGGGATAACAAAGATATTTATAGCTTTATTGATTCCGATAAACGCCTTATTCGCCCTGCAAATTATCCTAAAAATACCCCGGGGCGTGGCGCATCCATGATCCAAGATCAACAAGGACGCAGTGTGTTGGTTGTTAATTTATTGGGGCGTGTTTTCATGCACCCTACCCTCGATTGCCCCTTTGAAGCGCTGGATCGGGAGCTTGAATTTCCTGAGCTTGGCACAATTTGCGATGCCATTATCATCGATATGCACGCCGAAGCAACATCAGAAAAGCAAGCCATGGGGCATTATGCCGATGGTCGTGTTTCGCTTGTTGTTGGCACGCACACCCATGTGCCCACAGCCGATGAGTGCATTCTACCCAAGGGAACAGCCTATCAAACTGACAGCGGTATGTGCGGTGTTTACGATTCAATTGTTGGCATGAAAAAGCCCGAGGCCATTAATCGCTTTGTGACAAAAATTAATGGTGGCCGTTTCGAGCCTGCCATCGGTACAGCGACATTACGAGGCACATTAATTGAAACAAATCCTAAGACAGGGCTTGCGGACTCTATTGCACGTATTGTAATTTAATGTTAAATTAGACCATGAGCTTTGAAACACGTCTAGAAACCCTCGAAGATGATTTTGCCATCGAAGAAATTATCGAAACCGCCTTTGGCCCAGGGCGTTTTGCCAAAACTGCGTACAGAATCCGTGAATCTTGTAACTTTCAGCCTTTATTTGGTTTTGTTACTGAAAATCACTTAAAAAATATTGTGGCCACTATTCGGATTGCCTATCTTGATAAAAACAAACCCGATATTGCTTTTTTAGGACCGATTGCCGTTAATTCCGATTTACGCAATATGGGCCTTGGCATGGCTCTTATGAAAATTGCCGAACAAGAATGCTGGAAGCGTGAGATAAAACAAATAATTCTGATCGGTGATCCTGAATATTATCGCAAATTTGGTTTCACCAAAATGACGCATACAAATATTATACTGCCGCACCCAATTAATACGAATCGTATCGTTATCAAAAGCCTGACAAAATACAAGTAATATCAAGGCCTATGTCGATGACTTGATTTTTATGCGTATCATGTGCTATGATTTTGCTATATTAGGAAAACACCAAAGGCGGTTGCCCCATTATCAGGTAATATCAATGCGAGCACCAAAGGCGGTTGCCCCATTATCAGGTAATATCAATGCGAGCACCAAAGGCGGTTGCCCCATTATCA
>JBLHTX010000006.1:0-37202 GCA_047627635.1 Alphaproteobacteria bacterium
ATGCCCAGCTTCAACATATTTAACCGCTTGCTCTTTTAAATCTTCACTATATTTATGTGCCATATCTTCTTTTAATCAACATACTTACACATAAATACATCTTTATCAACTTAGTTCACTATATCAGTGTTCAGCGTCATCCACTTAAGACAATTTATGATATCAAGCAACGGATTGACACCCAAGATAGATGCCCCAAAGATGCTGGTGATTTTTTAACCATGCTTGTACATCGTATTCTTGAACGTATGTCGCATGTATTATCTGACCTTGATCCACGCCTTGACGATATCGAGGAAGAGATTATCGATCAACCCAGTGTTACGATGCGTGAACGTATTGCCAATATCAGAAGACAGGCTTTAATCTTAAAGCGTTATATTGCACCGCAACGTGACGTATTAGGATTGTTAAAATTAACCGATGTTACCTTTTGGAAGTCCCACCACAAGCGAGGCATTCAGGAAAGCTACGATCAAAACACAAAATATGTCGAAGATCTGGATGAAATCCGCGAGCGTGGCACAATCGTCAAATATGAACTCGCGAACAGTCTTAGTGATCGAATTAATAAAAATATGTACATTTTATAGGTTATAAGTGCGATTTTTTTACCCCTTGGTTTTTAACAGGTTTTTCAGGGGTTAATATCGGCGGTATCCCTGGCACTGAAAATGAGTATGCATTTATGATTTTTACAGCCATGTTAATTATTTTAACGGGCTTGCAGGTTATTATTTTTAAAAAACTCAAATGGTTTTAAAGGATTCATATATTGCATTTATGCGGCTCCCTTAAAGCCATTTTGACCATTAAGTTTATTAACAAGTTCTGGGTTTTTATCATAAATGAAAGGGTTTAAAAGATTATCTTTATATGGTTTCTTATGCTTGCCAGCATTACCTTGAGGCTTAGCTGGTATATCTATTAAAAGATTGATTTTGTCATCTACTGATAATGCATTCCATTTTTCAGGATATTCGGTAATTAATTTATCTAAAGCGGATGTTTTATTGACCCTAAGTTTTTTTGTTCAGCTGGTGTGGTATCATCTTGTTTTCTTTTGCTTATTAAGCTTTCTAAATATTCTGAAGTTGGGCTTGGGAATGACTTAGATTTTGATTTTGCCATAGGCGATTTATGATTATTTGGCGTACAAAACCCTTTACTATTGCTTATCATAAGCGATGCGAATATTAATTTTTTTAACAACTAATCGTAACATATTAAAAAAAAAATACAAATATATTTTAATAAATAAGAAGTAAGCTTAAGACAATTAATGATTTTTATTTTTAGATACATAGAATAAATTGACTTTTAAAGAAAATATCGCTAACAAAGATATATATATTCATGCAATCAATAATAATTTGCAATATGGCTTTAATTTGATATTTTATAGATACTTTCTATAATATAGCACACATTACGGTCTTATACAGCTATGTTACGGAGGGTAAATGGCAAAATCTGCAACGAAAGGCACTGTTGTACCAATGACAAAAAAAAGAAGCACTTCAAACCTTAGCAAAGAGCAACTCTTAAAATTTTACGAAGATATGCTGCTTATCCGTCGCTTTGAAGAAAAAGCTGGTCAACTTTATGGTATGCGTCTTATTGGGGGCTTTTGTCACCTTTATATTGGTCAAGAAGCGGTTGTTGTCGGAATGCAAGGCTGCATCCGTGAGGGCGAAGACCAGGTCATTACTGCATATCGAGATCATGGTCACATGCTTGCTTGTGGTATGCAAGCACGCGGCGTTATGGCGGAATTAACAGGGCGTATTGGTGGTTATTCACGTGGTAAAGGTGGATCAATGCACATGTTCTCGAAGGAAAAAGCATTCTATGGCGGTCACGGCATTGTGGGTGCCCAAGTATCACTTGGCACTGGTTTAGGCTTTGCGAATCAATATCGGGGCAATGACCTTGTTTCCCTAACCTATATGGGTGATGGTGCGGCAAATCAGGGACAAGTCTATGAAAGCTTTAACATGGCAGCCCTTTGGAAATTACCAGTTGTTTATGTTATTGAGAATAATCGTTATGCAATGGGCACATCGGTCGAGCGCGCCTCGAAAGTTACTGAGCTTTATAAGCGTGGCGAATCATTCGGCATCCCCGGAGAACCCGTTGACGGGATGGATGTAAAAGCGGTTTACGAAGCTGGTGTCCGTGCTGTTGAACATTGCCGCAGTGGTAAAGGGCCTTATATTCTTGAAATGAATACTTATCGTTACCGTGGTCATTCGATGTCTGATCCTGCAAAATATCGCCCTGGTGAAGAAGTTAAGGACATCCGTACCAATCAAGATCCAATCACAAGCCTTAAAAAATTCTTGATTGAAGATTTTAATATCGAAGAAGAGACATTCAAAGCCCTTGATAAGCAAATCAAGGAAATTGTGAATGATTCTGCTGAATTTGCACAAACCAGTCCAGAGCCTGATCCTTCAGAACTCTATACCGATATTTTATTATAATTATAAGCCCTATATTACCAGAGAGAAAATATGTCCGTAGAAGTTTTAATGCCTGCTTTATCTCCCACAATGACCGAAGGTAAGCTTGCGAAATGGTGTGTTAAAGAAGGCGATAAAGTCAATAGTGGTGATGTAATTGCTGAAATTGAAACCGATAAAGCCACAATGGAAGTTGAGTCAACCGATGATGGTATTATCGGTAAAATTCTAATTTCTGAAGGCACTGACAATGTTGCTGTCAATAGTGTGATTGCTATTCTTGCCGAAGATGGCGAAGATATCAGCACATTAACCGCAAAAACCGCCAATAGTAACGACACGCAAAAATCAGAATCACAAATATCCGAAGCTATTACTGAATTTTCTGCCCCTGCAATACATATTTCCAATGATCCAGATTTGCCAAATGATGTGACCTTTACCCAAACAAGTGTGCGTGAATCATTGCGTGACGCAATGGCAGAAGAAATGCGTCGCGATAGTAATGTCTTTATTATGGGCGAAGAAGTTGCCGAATATCAAGGGGCTTACAAAGTAACTCAAGGCTTGCTTCAGGAATTTGGTGCAAAACGTGTGATTGATACACCCATTACTGAGCATGGTTTTACAGGGCTTGCCGTTGGCGCAGCATTTCAAGGGTTACGCCCAATTGTTGAATTTATGACGTTTAACTTTGCAATGCAGGCGATTGATCAAATTATTAATTCTGCGGCAAAAACACTCTATATGGCTGGTGGTCAATTAGGCTGTCCAATCGTTTTTCGGGGGCCAAACGGTGCCGCATCTCGTGTTGGGGCACAACATAGCCAAGATTATACAGCATGGTATGCACAAATTCCAGGCTTGCAAGTAATTGCTCCTTATTCTGCTGATGATGCAAAGGGTTTATTAAAGGCAGCAATTCGGGATAATAATCCTGTGATTTTCCTTGAAAATGAAATGATGTACGGTAAATCATTTGATGTGCCTGATCTTGAGGATCGTATATTGCCAATCGGCAAGGCACGCATTCGCAAAATTGGTAAAGATGTCACAATTGTTGCTCATTCAATTGCGGTTGGTTATGCGCTTGAAGCTGCCGAACGCCTTGCGGCTGATGGTATTGATGCCGAAGTCATTGATTTACGCACCATTCGTCCACTAGATACAGACACAATTATTAAATCTGTGATGAAGACAAATCGCTGCGTCACCGTCGAAGAAGGTTGGCCAGTTTGTTCAGTCGGGTCACATATTTCAGCAGTATTAATGGAAAATGCCTTTGACTATCTGGATGCCCCTGTGACACGCATCACGGGCAAAGATGTGCCAATGCCTTATGCAGCTAATTTGGAAAAATTGGCGTTGCCAAATGCCGAAGATGTCTATCATGCAGTTAAGTCTGTCTGCTATAAATAATCAATAATTTTTGTCAAAAAAATAGGAAAAAACATGGCCTTTCCAATCTTAATGCCTGCCTTATCGCCCACAATGGAAGAGGGGAAACTCTCTAAATGGCTTGTCAAAGAAGGCGACATTGTTCAAAGTGGTGATATTATTGCTGAAATTGAAACAGACAAAGCAACAATGGAAGTTGAAGCCACCGAAGAAGGCACAATCGCAAAAATCACTGTTCAAGATGGCACTGATAACGTGAAGGTTGGCACTCAAATTGCTTTTATCCTCGCCGAGGGTGAAACAGCTGATGCCATTGATGCCTTAACCGCAACGCCTACTGCAATGCCTGTTGCTCATAATGATTCTCAAAGTGTGCCTCAAGATAAGCCTTCACAAGGTAACACGTCAGCACCGCATGCATCACCCAGCAATAATGATAATCGTGTCAAAGCATCACCGCTTGCACGCCGTATTGCTTCTGAGCACAAAATTGATTTAAATGCTGTCAATGGTTCAGGGCCAAAAGGACGGATTGTTAAAGCCGATATCGAGCAAGCCCTTAATAATCCACAGCCAGTTAAAGCCACACAAACACAACCCAGCAATACACGTTCTGTTGCTTCTGGTATGTCCGATGATGCCGTTTTAGCATTGTATAATAAAGATGATTATGAAGCAGTGCCTATCGATTCAATGCGTAAAATTATTGCAAGTCGCTTGTTGGAATCAAAAACAACAATTCCGCATTTTTATCTCAATGCCGATATTAATCTTGATAAGCTTTTGGATTTACGCAAAACACTTAATGATCGTGCCCCCAAAGAAGGCAATGGCGTTTATAAATTATCTGTAAATGATTTTATCATTAAGGCTATGGCGCTTGCATTACAACAAATTCCAGATGCAAATGTCACTTGGACAGAAAACTCAGGTATTTTAAAGCATCGTCACTGTGACGTTGGAGTTGCAGTCTCTGTTGAAGGCGGTTTATTTACGCCTATCATCCGCAAGGCAGAACAAAAATCACTGACACTTATTTCTAACGAAATGAAAGACCTTGCTAAGCGTGCCCGTTCAAAAAAACTATCGCCCCAAGAATATCAAGGCGGTACAACGGCAATTTCTAATTTGGGAATGTATGGCGTTAAAAATTTCAATGCCATTATTAATCCGCCTCATGCTTCAATTCTTGCAGTGGGTGCAGGTGTTCAGCGTCCAATCGTCAAGGAAAATGCATTGGCAATCGGAACAGTCATGTGTGCTACATTATCGATCGATCATCGTGCTGTTGATGGTACTTTGGGAGCAGATTTGCTTAAAGCCTTTAAAACCCTTATCGAAGATCCGATGAGCCTTTTGATTTAAAAAGAGCCTTTTGATTTAAGTTTTCATCTTAATATAGCCACCTTAAATGGCTATATTATGCCCATAAGCAATATTATCAATTAAGCGTATGTTATCCAGATAAGCAGCGCATAAAATACGATAATTAATATTTTCTTGAATACTCCCAGAAATTTCGGCTAAACTATCCGCTTTCCTAATAGTTAAATAATCAACGTTGGTAAAGCCTTGTTCTAATAAAGCTTCTTTAGCCTTTTCACACGCAGTATCATGCATAACGCCACTAGATATATTCTCAGCAACATCTTCTAAAATTTTATTCAGCTTCATTGCAATTTTATATTGTGCATCTGATAAATATTGATTCCGAGAAGACAAGGCAAGCCCATTTTTATCACGCATTGTTGGGATACCTTTAATGGCAATTGGTATGGCAACATCTTTGACAAGCTTTTTAATAACAGATAATTGCTGATAATCTTTTTCGCCAAAATAAGCAGTGTTAGGCAAAACACACATAAAAAGCTTAGTCACAATTGTCGCAACGCCATAATCAGCTTCAAGGGTTCGAGTCAGATATCCATCTATCGTTATTTTGGTTATAAAATCATTTGGGTAGATTTCCGAGACTGCGGGTAAAAATAAAATATCAACATTATGCGTCTCAAGAAAGCGGATGTCATTTTCAATGGGACGTGGATAGATTGCTAAATCTTCATGCGGTGCAAATTGCTTTGGGTTTACAAAAATACTGACAATACAAATATCGGTTTCTTGCTTTGCTTGGGTCATTAATGCACCGTGACCATGATGTAAAGCGCCCATTGTTGGTACAAAACCAATCGTACGTCCATTTTGACGCAATGTTTGTAATGTTTCTTTTAAAGCGTGAATTGTCTTAATAATTTCAACCATATGCAGAGCACCTAAGGATAAATATGAATATGGTTATAATGATAATTGATATAAAAAAAAAGGGCTTTTGCCCTTTTTTAAATAATAAATATAATGACTAGAAATTTAACCTTCTTCAGCGGCATCTTTCATAGAAAGGCGAATTTTACCACGATCATCAAAGCCCAAGACTTTAACTTTTACAGCATCGCCTTCTTTGCAAATATCAGATGGTGATTTTACCCGATAGTCTGCCATCATAGAAACATGAACAAGACCATCACGCGCACCCATAAAGTTTACAAAGACACCAAAGTCGACAACTTTAACAACTTTACCATCATAGACTTTACCAACTTCTGGTTCAGCGGTAATATCTTCAATACGTTGACGGGCAATTGCAATTGCATTTTGATCGTTGGAAGCGATTTTAACAGTACCATCATCGGCAATATCAATTTTTGCCCCTGATTTTTCAACAATGTCACGAATAACTTTACCGCCAGTACCAATAATATCACGAATTTTATCAACATTAATTTTGATAACTTCAATTTTTGGTGCATTAGGAGAAAAATTATTAGCCGATGTAATGGCAGTTGCCATTTCACCTAGGATATGAATACGCGCATCTTTGGCCTGTAATAATGCTTGCTGCATAATATCACTAGTGATACCTGAAATTTTAATATCCATTTGCAAAGAAGTAATCCCTTGATCTGTTCCTGCAACCTTAAAATCCATATCCCCAAGATGATCTTCATCACCAAGAATATCGGTTAAAACGGCAAAGCGATCTTCTTCTTTAATCAAGCCCATCGCAATACCTGCAATTGGTCTTGGAAGTGGTACGCCTGCATCCATAAGGGCAAGTGACGAGCCGCATACGGTTGCCATAGAAGATGAACCATTTGATTCAGTAATCTCAGACAGTAAACGGATTGTATAAGGAAATTGCTCTTGTGTTGGAAGCATTGGTTTCACAGAACGCCATGCCAATTTACCATGTCCAATTTCACGACGACCAGGTGCACCCATACGACCGCACTCACCGACTGAATAAGGCGGGAAATTATAATGTAACATAAACGGCTCACGATACATCCCTTCAATGGCATCAACCATTAATTGATCATCTTCGGTGCCTAATGTTGCAACAACAAGGGCTTGCGTTTCACCACGGGTAAATAATGCAGAACCATGGACACGGGGTAAAATACCTGTCTCACATACGATTGGACGCACAGTTGTTGTGTCACGACCATCAATACGCTTGCCAGTATTTAGAATTTGACCACGTACAATTTGTTGTTCAATTTTTTTGAAAGCATCAAGTACTGATGTTTCATTATAGTCTTCGCCATAATGCTCAGCCGCAGTTACCTTTAAAGATGCTTTAATCTCACCAAGGCGTGTGCTACGTTGTTGTTTATCGGTAATGCCAAAGGCTTCACGCAAATCAGATTCACAAATTTCAGCAACTTGACGAATAATTTTTTCATCAAGGTCAGCAGGTAAATCCCAAGGGGCTTTGCCTGCTTCTTCAGCCATTTCAATAATTGTCTCAATGACGGGTTGCATTTGGTTGTGTCCAAAATTAACAGCACCCAGCATTTCTTCTTCAGTAAGTTCTTTTGCCTCTGATTCAACCATCATAACGGCATCAGCTGTACCTGCAATGATAAGCTCTAGGTCAGATTCAGTTTTAATCTGAGATATTTTTGGATTTAAAATATATTGCCCATTTTTAAAGCCAACTTTTGCAGCACCAATTGGTCCCATAAAAGGATAACCTGCAAGTGTTAATGCTGCCGATGCACCAATAATTGCTGGAATATCAGAATCATTTTCAAGGTCATGTGACAGCAAAGTAACAACAACCTGCACTTCATTTTTAAATCCATCAAAAAATAATGGACGGATAGGGCGATCAATCAAACGGCTGACAAGTGTTTCTTTTTCAGATGCGCGCCCTTCACGCTTACCATAACCACCAGGTATTTTTCCAGTAGCAGAAAACTTTTCTTGATAATGGATTGTGAGTGGGAAAAAATCAATATTTGGTTTTGCAGTTCTGGCAGCAACAGCGGTTGCGAGTATTGTTGTTTCACCGTATGTGACAACAACAGCGGCATCACTTTGACGTGCAATACGTCCTGTTTCTAGTGTTAAGGTGCGACCACCCCATTCAAGCTCTTTTTTAACGACGTTAAACATTCAATATTTCCTAGTTTTCAGAATCTATCTTAATAAAATTTCTTTATTTGAAGCATCAAAAAAATATGTGATGAAAGTAATTCACGTCATTATAATACGTGGAATCAGACATATTTTTTATTACTTTGGTTTTTATAGCTTATTATTGCGTTTTACGATATAGTTTTATTTAAAATATAATATTGACATATTTTAATTTTTATTGTAATTTGAGCTATGTGTTGTGGGATTTATTATGTTGTATAATGTTCGTCCTAGTTCTGTGCGGCTTTCAGGTCAATTAAACACAGGTAGGTTTCAAAAAACAAGCGTTAAGGCAATTCAGCCAAAAGCATTAACGCATCATATTGCTTTTTCTAATACGGAAAAAACAACGCACAAAACTAAAAATTTTATCACTATGAATAAGGGTTTTCCTATTCAAGATAAAATATTTACTTTAAAAATTAAAGCTAATCTTGATGCTTCTCGTATGGAAGAAGATATATTATTACCACTTCTTAGAACTAATAATAAAGGGGTGATGTATATTTTAACGAATCCCATTTTTGATAAACAAGGCATTGATATTGAGGAAAGTGGGTATCAACCCCTTAAATACTCACGTCGCCTAGGGTTTGTGGTTAAGCATGAAAAAACATTAAATTCTTTAAATCCATTTTATCGCTCTAAAATGATTAGTAAATATATTGACTTGGGTATAAGTGAGCATTTTTTACGTACAGTGATTACTAAATCTAATATTGCAAATAATCCAGTTGATGCAACAAAAAGTACAGTTTGTAAAAATTGGCATAATGCTTTTTTAAGTGATTACGATGTTAAAAAAGAATATCGAGACTTTAATACACATACGGAGCGTACATCAAAAAGTCGTAAATATATGGATTATGGTGGCTATATTGCGATGGCAACAGGAGCAGCAGGTCTTATCACAGCATCTGCAATTGCGACGGCAGGGCTTGTTTTACCTGCTTCAATTGCTATTGGTGGCGGTGTACTTGCACTTGGGTCAGCACAAGACTCAATCAGTCGATCTATGTTGATGAACCCAGCAGATATAAGCCGTCCTCGGAATACTAAAAAATTAGCTGACCAGGAAATTCAGAGTTTTAATATACATACGTCAAAAAATCAGATCAAAAATAAGGCATTAACGCTTTCATCTTTTTTACAAAAAAATAGTAAAATAGAAAGTCCAGCTATAAAGTATTTAAATTTCAATAATTATTATGGTGCAATTCAGCAGAGTAGGAATATTGAATGAATAGGCTGACTTTAAATGCTAAATCTTATGCTGCTCCCTTTAAGAGCAGATTATTAAATAGTAGTTGTATAAAAAAAATTGATACAATTTTTAAAAACCCCCTAGTACAGTTTTATCTAAAGCATTGCCAAATCAAACGACTATCGTAACACAATCATGCTCGCATCCATCCTATTCAGCACATTTCTTTGATACTATAAAAGGATATAATCGGCAGCCTTGTTTAGGTTTAAAGAATGCTATTAAGGAAGTTGCACACAAAACAGAATTACCATTATTAAATATTAAAAAATGCACTCCAAATGAAAAAGAAAATATTTTACAAAATACAACAAATCCATCTGTTAAAAAACATATCAAGAAATTGCTTGATAATCCTTATCAGTCTGCATCAGATACTTTAGGAGCATCGAAATTAACTTATAAAATATTATAAATTAACAATAAGCTACCGCCAACAGAATTAATAAATGACAAAATGCGCTATATGCGCCTTGATATTATGCTTGATGAATATACAAAAATATTTGCAAAGAAATTACATAATAAGCCATTGAATTTAGAAGAAAAAAACCTATTATTTGATCCAGATTATCGATTTTAGGCACTACATCTTGCCGAAAGATGTACAAAAAAACTGAATTATTAAATGCTTTATCAAAGCATGATATAGTGATATTTTAGAGGCGAGTGGCGGCAATGGTGCAAAAGAATTTTTTTTTGCTATCAACGCATGAGGAAATTAAAAAAGCAATTGGTCATAAAAAAAATATGCGTATTTTTGCAACGAGTAATGGTACAGGCATTATTGCAAGCCTTAATGCTGCTACTGATGGTCAAATAAAGGGTGTTTTGGGTTTTGGCAGACGATTTCCAAGATCTTTTAAGCTCCCTCAAGGAATGCCATCAGAGCTACAAAGAATTGCAGGAGCTAATATTCATAAAAACCCTATGCTTAGCTTCAGCCTTGAAGGACACGCACCAGAGAAACCTGTTGTAATATCGTTGGCAGGCGGGACTCCTCAAATGTTATCACAAACAAAAGCACAAGCCTCATATATGCATTTTGACAAACAATTAGTGCGTGATAAAGGAGTGGCAACTGAGATACATTATCCACAATCTAGCTTTGCAATGTTAACTGCACATATTAAAAGTGGTCTTTATGAAGGGCGTGATTATATTCTTCTTGGTCATAATCTTCAAAAAAACAATGATATTAATTATAAAAAAGAACGTCGTATTTTTGATGAAATTTGTAAAGCAAAAAATATTATCGTTTTTGAAGGAATGCCTTATGGTCACGGTAATCATAAAGATTTTGAGCGTAAAAATATTCCCCTACATGTAAAAGGCATTTTATTTAAAGACAATCAAGGAAAAGCTAATTTTACTTTTATTCCTGAAAAAGATAATTTTTAGCGGATTTCTTGATAAGGTTTTAGCAAAGTTGTGCCTGATTTAAGGCCCTTTTGACAAACAATAATCACACGTTTTATAGTCTCAGTTTTACCTGTTATAATTGGCTTAATATGAATATTCCCCGCACGATTAGAGAGTGCTTCATAAGCATCACCAAGGCGTTCAGTGCGACATATCAAGGCTAAAAAGCCTTTATGTTTAAGTGGGTAAAGTGATTTTCGTATCCAGCTTATAAAATCTATTGATCCATAATGAGCAATTTCTTTTTGTATATTTTCAGGAAGCCGTCCACAATTATGATCGTAAAAGGGAGGGTTTGTGATACAAAAATCAAAACTGTTTAAATCACAATATTTTTGAATTTGATTAAGATCACCTAAGATATTTTTAAAGCGATCTGAGCATTGATTGGTGATTGCATTTTTAAATGATAATGCGTGATATTCTGCTTGTAATTCAAGGCCAGTTACAAAAATTAATGGATTTTTTTTGAGTAACGAGATGCTAATAACGCCACCCCCCGAACCTATATCTAGAATATTATAATGCTTATCATTAGATAAATAAGTGTCGATAACGTGATCTGCCAGTAATAATGCGTCAGAGCCAGAGCGAAATCCGTGAATAGGTTGTTGAATGATAACACCATTTGGGAAAACGTCAGTAGATAAATCATTATTAGGGGCCATAAAAAAGGTCATAACTTAGGTATCAAAAGTGATACTATGAGTTATGACACTCATAAAATATTGAAAATCATAGGCAAGATTTAAGATACTTCTTCACCTTGATGTTCAACATCATCGGCGGCTTCATTTTTTACTTTTGGGGTCAGTACTTGACGACCCTTATAATATCCACAATGTGGACATACAGTATGAGCCTGTTTTTCTTCACCGCAATTAGAGCAATCGCCCATTGTTAATATTTGAACTCTGTCGTGCATGCGACGCATACCCCGTTTACTGGGGGTGGTTTTTCTTTTTGGTACAGCCATTTTACACCTTTAAATCATCATCTGTATGCTTGAACATATATATTTCGCATAGATATATCAAAAATTTTATAGAATGCAAGGAATATAAAGATTTTCTAAAAATATACAATCTTTTTTTATGTTTTTTATGAAGTTTCCTGTAAAAGTCTTTTCAGAATTCATAAAATCGGCTATATATTTTTCGATTATAATAATATCAGCATAGGAAATATCATGTTTGAACAAAACTTAGAAAAACTTGGCTTGTCTTTGCCTAAAATATCACCACCTGTTGCAAAATATGCACCTTATGTCAAAATAGGGAGCCGTGTTATCATTTCTGGGCAAATATCAAAAGACATCCATGAGAATTTAATTGTTGGTACATTGGGCAATACAGTTTCTGTAAATGAAGGCGTTGCGGCAGCACAAAGATGTGGATTATATATTTTAGCGGTGCTTAAAGAAGCATTAAATGGCGATTTATCGCAAGTTAAAAAATGTGTTAAACTTAATGGCTTTGTTGCATCTAATGCTGACTTTAAAGATCACCCACAAGTCATTAATGGTGCATCAGAGCTTATGGTTAATGTTTTCGGAGAAGAAATTGGCATGCATGCGCGTGCTGCTGTTGGCATGTCTTCGTTGCCGCTTGGCGTTTGCGTTGAAATTGATGCAGAATTTGAAGTTTTAATTTAATGCATCTAAAGCAAAATCCATATTATCAATTAATGCGCCTTGATAAGCCTATTGGTATATGGTTTTTACTGTTGCCTTGTCTTTGGGGCATTTGGGGAGCACATAGTTTTTTAAGTATACCAATATCTGTTGGCATACTTTTTTATCAGAGTATTTTATTTACAGTCGGTGCTATTATTATGCGTTCGGCTGGTTGTGTTATTAACGATTATTTTGATCGTGATTTTGATAAAAATGTTGCTCGAACAAAAAACAGGCCTCTTGCTGATGGCACAATTTCTACTAAAAATGCTTTAATATTATTTGTCTTATTGTCCTGCTTGGGCTTGTTTGTTCTATTGCAATTATCACAGGCAACAATTTTAATCGGTTGTTGTGTTTTTATACCAATAATTCTGTATCCTTTAATGAAACGGATTACGTATTTTCCACAATTTTTTTTAGGTCTTGTCTATAATATTGGTATTATTATGGGATTTGTGAGTATATCGGGTGTATTTGATAAACAAATTCTATGGCTTTATTTTTCAGGTGTGCTGATTACTGTTGCGTATGATACAATTTATGCATTTCAAGATATTGCTGATGATCAAAAAATTGGCGTTAAATCCTCCGCAATTATTTGGCAAAATAATCCTAAAATATGGATTGGCTTGTGTTATTTAAGTGCTTTTGTATGTTTCTCGCTTTTTTTTCAAAATAGATGGATAGCTTTTATAAGTATCCTTATTATTGCCATTTTATGGGCATATCTTTATAAATGGGATGTTAAAAATCATTTTCAAACAAAAAAATTCTTCAAAGATCATTTAAAATTACTTGTTTTATTATTATTAGTCATTATTTCTTTAATGTTTTCATTCTAAATATGGATATTATAGTGATTTCTGATATAGAATGATTAAGTGATATTTAAAATAAGATATGGAGCTCATTATGACTATTTTACGTTCTTTGATAAAAACAAGTGCATTTGTTTTATTGACGATTACTTTTTTGCATAATGCTAATGCAGAAACAACAAAAGCAAGTAATGGTATTGTTGAAAATCATAATAAAACAATTAACAAAGGTAAAGGTGATAAATTTGATTATAGCCACACATTTTATCGAGAAAAGAAAATTGAAAATAAAGATGGAAAATCAGAAATTAAGCGTGAATATGTAACTCAAACGTTACCAGGCGAAGAACTTCTTGGTGTCGCAACTTATACTTATACATATCACGAACCTGCCAAGGAAATTGTTTTTACATTACCACTTCCAAAAGAAGTAATTTATGTCCAAGGGAGTGCAACCGATGAAAAACATATTTGGTTTTCTGCCGATGGTGGCAAAAATTGGTCACGTTTTCGTAGTCTAAGAGTAATAGAAGAAGATGGCACAAAACGTATTGCAACTGGTAATGATGTTACACATTTACAATGGCGTATGGCTAACGCACTTAAAAAGGGTGATACAGGTAAATTAGAATATAAGATTATTATTCGTTAAATTTAAGCATGACTTACAATCCATTGTTGAATATTTTCGTATAACAATATGTTTCCTCGATAAAAAAGGTGTCCGAACTGTTTTGTAGTTTTGACACCTTTTTATTGTATAATATTCTTAATAATCCAAATGTGTATTTTATGAAACCCCTTATTTATTGTGTGTCACTTGATACACGTCTTAATGACAATCCTGCATTACACGCAGCGGTAACAACAAAAAAGCCAATCATTGTTGTTTATATTTTGGAAACAGATACTGATTCCAAGGATCTATCTGGTTCAGCACAAAAAATTCGAATCAGAGAGTCATTATTATCTTTTCAAAAGCAACTAAAAGAAAATCTCGGTAGTCATATTATCTTACAACAGGGTGATCGCCTTAGTGTTATTAAAAATTTAATTAACACGACAGGTGCTGATTCTGTTTATTGGAATAGGCGTTATTTACCGCATCAAATTACCGCAGATACTTTGCTTAAAACCGAATTAAAAAGTAATAACATTGATGCACAAAGCTTTAAAGCCAATTTATTATTCGAGCCACATGAGATTAAAAATCAATCCGGTGAATTTTATAAAGTATATTCTCCTTTTAAGCGTGCTTGTATTACTGCAGGATT
Organism: Alphaproteobacteria bacterium; assembly: GCA_047627635.1. Lineage (GTDB taxonomy): Bacteria > Pseudomonadota > Alphaproteobacteria > JBCCNR01 > JBCCNR01 > JBCCNR01. The sequence goes on from JBLHTX010000006.1 coordinate 14,799, forward strand.
CGATGCGCCGCCTTTATCCGCAGTGTCATCGTTGAATTGTTATTCAGGCTCTATTGAAACATTGTCTATTGATGATCTTTATCCAATGCCAAGTAATCCAAATTGGGCAAGTAAATTATTAGATCATTGGGACTTTTCAGAGGATGGTGCCGCTAATCTCTTGGATAATTTTATCGAGAATGGTATTGAAGGGTATAAGGAAAATCGTAATTTTCCAGCCTTAACGCACCATACATCATGCTTATCGCCATATTTAGCCCAAGGACTAATAACACCTAGGCAAATTATATATGCATTACAAGATGTCCGTGAAACTAAGGATACCGATCATTTTAAGTCAGAAATATTATGGAGAGAATTTTCATATTACTTAATCTTTAATGCACCCCATATGTTAAAACAGAACTTTAGAGCTGAGTGGGATAATTTTCCATGGCAATGGGAAGCAAAAGATCAAGATAATTTCAAAAAATGGTGTCATGGGCAGACAGGAGTGCCTATTATTGATGCGGCTATGAAACAATTATGGCAAACTGGTTATATGCATAATCGGTGCCGTATGATCGTGGCGAGTTATCTTGTAAAGCATTTATTGATTGATTGGAAGCATGGTGAGACTTGGTTTAAAGATACATTGCTAGATTATGATACTGCAAATAATATCGCTGGTTGGCAGTGGGTTTCAGGATCTGGTGCTGATGCAGCGCCGTATTTTCGGATTTTTAACCCAATTTTGCAATCTAAAAAATTCGATTCCGATGCATTTTATATTAAAAAATATTGCCCTCAACTTAAGAATGTTCCTCTTGATTTGATTCATAATGCGGCTGAAACGGTAACTGATCTTGTTAAAATTCATCACTATTATCCGCCATTAATTGACCATAATAAAGGACGTGAGCAGGCATTATTGGCTTACGGTCATTTAAAAAAATAGTCTTTATTTATATCTAGGTGATTCTAAATCTTATGGTAAATTTGTGGTTTGACATCATGGCGATATGAAGGTATTTCTTAAATGGCAGTGCATAATATAATTTATTTTTTAAAATATGTTAATTAACTTTAATTAACAACGACTAAGAGTATGGTTTTTCTAATTTTTTTAAAATATTTTCACAAGATACTCATAGAAGCCTTGATTCAAAATGAAAAAGCAATATACCTTATAGATAAAGTAAAAATATAATTTAAAATATCGTACGATTTGATTTTGGAGGCACATATGGCCATGAACATCACACTAGAAGAAATGGAAGAGCTTAAACCACAAATTACTGTTTTTGGTGTCGGTGGTGCAGGTGGTAATGCCGTTAATAATATGATTACTTCAGGGCTTACGGGTGTAAGTTTTGTTGTTGCTAATACAGACGCACAAGCCCTGACAAATGCACAGGCAATTGAGCGTATTCAAATCGGTCGGGCAATTACACAAGGACTAGGTGCTGGTGCTAGACCTGAAATTGGTCGTGCAGCTGCTGAAGAAAATTTACCTGAAATTGTTGATCAATTAAAAGGTAGCCATATGTGTTTTATTGCTGCTGGTATGGGGGGTGGCACTGGAACTGGTGCTGCACCAGTGATTGCACGTGCCGCAAAAGAAATGGATATTTTGACCGTTGGTGTTGTTACAAAGCCATTTCAATTTGAAGGTGCTCACCGTATGAAGCTTGCCACGCAAGGCATTGAAGAGCTTCATCAATATGTTGATACATTGATCGTTATTCCTAATCAAAATTTATTTCGTATTGCAAACGAAAAAACAACATTTACGCAAGCTTTTCAGCTTGCCGATCAGGTTTTACATTCAGGCGTAAGAGGTGTTACTGATTTAATGCTGTTACCTGGTTTAATTAATCTTGATTTCGCTGATGTTCGTTCAGTTATGAGTGAAATGGGTAAAGCAATGATGGGAACAGGCGAGGGTGAAGGAGATCACCGTGCAATTGCTGCCGCTGAGGCCGCTATTTCAAATCCACTACTTGATGATGTATCATTAAAGGGTGCACGCGCTGTTTTGATTAATATTACGGGTGGTGATGATTTAACGTTGTTTGATGTTGATGAAGCAACAAATCGAATTCGCAATGATGTTGACCCAGAAGCAAATATTATTTTTGGAGCCGTATTCAATGAAAACATGACAGGCAAAGTACGTGTTTCAGTTGTCGCAACTGGTATTGATGGGGCAAGACCCGCTCAAATTCCACAAAGCTTTATGGATACTGTATCGCCAGCAACACAGCCTGAATTCACAAAGCTTTCTCCTAGTCCTGAAGTTGCGACACAATCGACCACATCTTCTTATGGTGATAATACAAAAACATCGCAACCAATGTATCCTGGTTCTAATGAAAATTGGAATGCTGCACCACAAAATACATCACCGCAATCTAATATGCGTGCAGCTGAAACCGCACCTACGAATCAGCGTTCACATTCATACGCTGAAAAACAGCAAATAAATACAAACCCGATACCTGCCAAAGATTCAAGTTCATCTCAGCAAAATACCAATCATAATAATGCTATGCAAGGTAGATATGGACAGTCACCAACACATCACCATACACATGGTCATGAGCAATCTGAAACAGTAGATGATATTGTTTCTCAGCTATCAAAGCAAAATACTACAACAAATTTTGCACAGCCTAGTGAAAAAAACGAAGAGAGTGGCATTAAAGGCTTTTTTGGTTTAATGGGAAACAATAAAAAAACGAATGACAAAAAAGATGATGATAGTCGTCATATTGAAATTAAAGAAACGACTTCACAGGCCAAAGAAGCACCAAGCACTAATCAAAAACCTAAAGATGATGATAGTTTTGAAATTCCTGCATTTTTAAGAAGATCACTTTACTGATTAAAGAATTTAAACTTATGCTTTATAAGCAGATTATAGTGCCGATCGCATAACAAGTGCGTCATTTCTTTCTCCAGATAATGAGTAGTAATTTTTACGACTTGCTATTTTATTAAAACCGTTTTTTCTATAACATGAAATTGCGGCTTTGTTTTTATGCGACACCTCTAGAAATAATGATGTGACCAGTCGATTACTACATTCTGTTTTTGCTGCTTGTATCAAAGATGTCGCTGTTTGTTTGTAGCGATAATCTGGATGTGTACATAATGTATAAATTTCAGCTTCGTCAACGGTTATCGCTATGACTAACAAGCCAATTAAAATATCTTTTTTCCAAGTTCCCCAAATTACAATTGATTGATTTTGAAAAAATTGATTAAATTCATCTTCGCCCCAATTTTTTTCAAAGCATAATTGGTGTAAAATACTACAAATTTCAGCGTGTTTTTGAGATAAAATTTGTATCATGTTATCTTGTTTTTTGGTAATTTTGCATCTGGTTGTCGTAAATAAATGGGTGTGTTATCTTTGGGAAACTTCTTTAAAAGTGCTTGCGGTATAAATATTTCAGCCATGGTGTGGTCAATTTTATTTAATAATAAATTTGTATCAAGCATGGGTTGAATGATTGCATGGCCATGTCCACTGAGATAATAAGGTTTATTTTGATATGCCACAAGAAGGCTCTGTAGCTCTTTAATATGTATCACGCTATCGGTTATTAAAGGCGTATAATCATCTTGATAAAGCCCTAAATATATGCCATCACGGCGTGCATCGAGGCACGCAATAATTATGCTGTTTTTTTGCGGATTTTCAATTGAAAATCCAGCAGCTTCAAGGGATGATATACCAATAATATCAACTTTAGTGTTTGCACTTAACCCAGTCACAAAGGCGGTACCAATGCGAACACCAGAAAATCCACCTGGCCCAGTTACGGAAATAATCTTTTTTATATCATGAATTGTTATTGAAAACTCTTGAAATAATTGTGCTATTTTAGGTGGTAATATTTCAGCTGCATTCGAGCACGGATATAAATTTTCATAAAATAATACTCTATTATCATCTAATAAAGCATAGCAAAGATTATTATTAGTTGTATCAATTCCTAAATACATATTATTAAGCAGATTCTACTTCTAGGACTTCTGGAATGTAATGACGAAGCATATTCTCAATACCGCTTTTTAGGGTTACAGCCGATGATGGACAGCCAGCACAAGCGCCTTGCATTTTTAAGTAAACAATACCCTTGCTAAAGCCATGAAAAGTGATATCGCCTCCATCTTGTGCAACGGCAGGGCGTATTTTTGTTTCTATAAGGTCAAGGATTTGCGTTACAATTTCTTGATCTGCTTCATCATAATGGTGTTCAGTTGTTGTGGTAATATCATGAATAAATACAGGCTTTTCGGCTAAAAAATGGTCTGTGATTATATCAATCACATCAAGACGTAAGGTTTCCCAATTGGCGTCATCAATCTTTGTAACCGAAATAAAATTACTGCCAAACATAACGGCTTTAATATGTTCATGGGCAAACAAGCTTTGAGCAAGTTCTGAATCTTGGGCAGCTTCTGCATTTGTATAGTCTTTTACAATCCCCATGCCGCAAACATCACGTCCAACATTAAATTTTTTAACATCGGGATTGGGTGTGTCATCTGTCATTATGAACATAAATTGATCTCTTTTTAAATTGATTGATTGTTATTATAACATTATGTCTGATAAAATCAATCAGATGTCGTTTCAGTCAATCTATTATACTCTTATAAAGGATTTGTTGACATAATTGTACAAGTATGGCATGAACAAAATAGATAAAAATTAAAATTACAGGTCATTGGAGATAGTATGGCACGTGTTACTGTTGAGGATTGCATTGAAGTGATCCCTAATCGCTTTGAATTAATTTTAAACGCCTCACAGCGTGCATACGATATTGGTTTGGGTGCACCGCTTTATATTGAACGTGATAATGATAAAAATACTGTCGTAGCCTTGCGTGAGATTGCTGAAAAGCACGTCACACAAAGAGAACTTGAAGAAGGTATCGTGCGTCGTTATCAAAAAACTAATCCACAAGATGATGATATGGATTTAAAAATTGAAGATAGCAATGCTGATGTTATTGACAATATCGATGAAGATGAATTGCTTGCTGCAATGAAAAATGTTTTAGGTTCAGATGCATTTGAAGATAAAAATACAAATGAAATTCCTTCATTCGAAGTTGATATCAATGATGTAGACGATGAATCTGACGATTAATAGTTCCGATTAAGCGCTCTAAAAGTAATGCAACAAATGCCAATTATACGTGATAATGGATTCGTCACGTTATCACTTATTTTCCAAAAAAATAATGCACATTTATATTGTGTTGGTGGTGCTGTCCGTGATTGTTTTTTGGGCCAATATAATGCTAATGCCGATATTGATTTATCAATCTCATTAACGCCTTTACAGGTCACAGAAATCCTTGTTTCAGAAAATATTCCTTATTTTGAAATAGGTATTGAGTTTGGTACTGTTACAGCGCATTATCAAGGTAAAAACTACGAGATCACCAGCTTTCGTAAAGATATACAAACAGATGGTCGCCATGCTGTCGTTACCTATGGCACTGATATGGCATCAGATGCACAAAGGCGTGATTTCACGATGAACGCACTTTATTGTGATGCTCAAGGTGTTATATATGATCCTTTGGGATGCGGTATATCAGATTTAAAAGCACATAAAATTCGCTTTATTGGTTGCGCAGATCTACGGATCAAAGAAGATTATCTACGTATTTTGCGTTATTTTCGTTTTCTTGCACGTTTTGGTATGGATACCTATGAGGCAGATATTTTTCATGATAGCCCCCATTATCACGATGGATTAAGGGCACTATCCGAGCATCGTATTCGCAATGAGCTTAATAAATTAATTCTATACCCTTATGCTGTAGATGTGTTGAATGAAATCATTCATTTAGGCTATGATGAAATATTATTCAAAGATATGGTGCTTGATATAGCCATGTTTGATCGATATAGGAACCAATCACAAAAACATAAATATATAGTATCAAGTTTATTTTTTAAAACCAATGATGTGAATATTAAAAAAAACACATTATTAATAAAGCAAGAAAAGAGAAAAGTGCGATCTTTTAAGGCACTATATTATCAATTAAAGCATTATACCTTTATGCAGGATTGGTTGCAAATCAGCATGCTATATGATGCTTATGACATTGAATTATGGCATGAGTTATTGTCAATTATTGCGCTTGAATATACGCAACTCAGTCAAAAAATTAAAAAAATAAAATCTTTTGTATTTCCAAAATTTACACTAACAGGACGTGACTTAATTATTCAAGGTTATAAGGAAGGTAAAATAATTTCTAAAACCTTGAAAATAAAAAAGCAACATCAATTAGAAGCGTTTTTAAATATTCATTTTTCTATTGAGAATTGTTAAGCTTTGCTGATATTTCTTTTAGCAAATTACTTGAACTTTCAATTAGTAAATCATTATTCTCGTTTATATCATTTTTAATAAGATCATTTTCGATGCGATTAATCATTTTGGCAACTTCATTTTCTCTGACAATATTTGCAATGTGCGCACGGGCATAGGCTTCTGCTTCGTGAATGTCATATCCTAGATGCTCGGCAACCCAGTTGCTAATCATTTTAACAGTTTGTACTTTTTCAACAAAGTCACTTGTGTTATTCACAGCATTTTCAAGTTCAAAATAGATTGCACGTGTTTTTAAATTTTTCATAATAAGGATCCGTAATATAAATAAATAATAAGATAATATAATAATAACAATATAGTATAAAAGTTTAAATTTTTAATTAACAGTATGTATTATTTATATTTAATTTTATGTATTATGAAAAATATTGTTTTTTCTTGAAAAATAATGTGTAATGCGTAATAAGCATATAATAAATACTTAATTTGTATTTTATAGATGATTTTAATTAACAGAGATTTCAAATGTTTTCTATACAGCGTGATACAACAACTTATCGTCAAATTGAAACTTATAAACCTGAGGTTGATCAATTTAACGGTGAAACGATTTTAAAATTATCCCCTCAAATTCTTGAGGAACTGGCATATCAAGCTTTTGTAGATATCAATCATTATTTACGTATTGAGCATTTAGAGCAATTACGCCTTATTCTAGATGATTCAGAGGCGACACAAAATGATAAGTTTGTTGCTTTAGATTTATTGAAAAATGCAAATATTGCCGCAGGTGGTATACTGCCAATGTGCCAAGATACGGGTACAGTTATTATTAGTGCAAAAAAGGGTCGTCATGTCTTTGTCACAGGTGATGATTTTGATGCTTTGTCTAAGGGGGCAAAACGGGCCTATAAAACAAAGAATTTACGATATTCTCAATTAGCACCCCTATCAATGTTTGAAGAAAAAAATACAGGGGATAACTTGCCAGGGCAAATTGATATTGCACAGGCCGAGGCAGGGGAGAGTGATTGTTATAAATTGTTGTTTATTGCAAAAGGCGGTGGCTCTGCGAATAAAACATTTTTACATCAAGCAACACCAAGCTTGCTGCATCCAGAAAAATTAAAAGCATTTATTGCAGAAAAATTAAAAGATTTAGGTACATCAGCCTGTCCACCTTATCATTTAGCGATTGTGATTGGTGGAACATCTGCTGAGTTTAATTTAAAAACCGTGAAAATGGCTTCTTGTCATGCGCTTGATGAATTGCCAACCAAGGGATCACTTGAAGGGCATGCATTTCGTGATCTTGAGATGGAGAAAGAAATTTTAAAAATATCCCAAGAAATGGGCGTTGGTGCGCAATTTGGCGGTAAATATTTTTGCCATGATGTTCGGGTTATTCGTTTGTCCCGTCATGGTGCGTCTTTGCCCATTGGTATTGGGGTTAGTTGCTCGGCTGATCGACAGATAAAAGCGAAAATAACGTCCAAAGGTGCTTTTATTGAACAACTAGAAACCGATCCTGCCCGATTTTTGCCAGAAATTACTGATAATACACTAGATGAAGACGTTGTTAATGTCGACTTGAACCGTCCGATGGTTGATATCTTGAAGGAATTAAGTCAATATCCCATTAAAACACGATTATCATTAACAGGGACAATTATTGTGGCACGAGATTTAGCACATAGTCGTATTCGAGCACAAATTGAAGCGGGTCAGGCAATGCCTGATTACTTTAAAAATTATCCAATTTATTATGCAGGTCCAGCTAAAACACCAGAAGGGTATGCATCAGGATCGTTTGGCCCAACGACGGCAGGGCGTATGGATTCTTATGTTGAACAGTTTCAAGCACTTGGTGGTTCAATGATTATGCTTGCTAAAGGTAATCGTGGGCGTGTAGTTCGTGATGCGTGCGGTAAATATGGCGGGTTTTATCTTGGGTCTATTGGCGGCCCTGCGGCACGCCTTGCACAAGATTGTATTAAATCAATTGAAATAGTAGATTTTCCAGAATTAGGGATGGAAGCTGTCCGAAAAATTACGGTTGAAAATTTCCCTGCTTTTATTGTTATTGACGATAAAGGCAATGATTTTTTTAAGGCTTTAAATTTATCTTAATATATAATTATAACAAAATGAGGATTTATGCATTTTAAGCGTTGTATTTTAGCAAGTATGTTCGCCATAACAACAACATTGTCGTTGGGAAATGGTTTTTTAAACTCTGCGATGGCAAGGACTGAGCTTGATGTTGTTGCACAAAAATTTCAGCCAATGCCAATTGCAATTTCTGAATTTACAATTTCTAATCCTGAATATGCACATATTGCACGCGATCTACGTACAATTATCGCAAATAATCTTGATGGTTCTGGGTTATTTAAAGTGGTTTCAAAGAATGCATATATTGAAAAATTAACCATTGATACGCCGCCAAATCCTGAAAATTGGCGGCCAGTTGGCGTTGCAGCAATTATTGTTGGCCATGTTGGTGTGGGCGTTAATGGTCAAGTAGAAGTATCTTATCGTTTATGGGACGCAGGCGGGCAAGGGCAGTTATTTTCAGAAAAACTATCATCTGATCCTGCCATCAAAAGACGTTTAGCACATAAGGTTTCAGATAGTGTATATGCTAAACTGACAGGAGAAGAGCCGTATTTTGATACACAAATTGTTTTTGTCGATGAAACAGGTTCAAAAATTGATCGTCGCAAGCGTTTAGCAATTATGGATCAAGATGGTGGAAATTTACGGTATTTAACATCAACAAATGAATATATTTTAACGCCACGTTATGCATATAACAAGCATCGTATTGTCTTTTCAACACTTAATAATGCAAGCTCGGCAATTCATTATATGGATCCCACAACTGGTAGGCGTGAGCGGATCATTTCCTTTAAAGGGAAAATGGTTTTTGCCCCTTCATTGTCACCAAATGGTGATTTAATTGCTTATAGCATTGAAGATAGCGGTAATACCGATTTACATGTGTTTAATATAGCAACACGAAAATCGAAGCGTGTTACGTCAGGATTTTCAATCGACACATCTCCAAGTTGGTCACCGGATGGGAAGAAAATTGTTTTTAATTCAGATCGTGGCGGTTCGCAACAGCTTTATGTAATGTCTGCAACAGGTGGCGAGGCAAAACGTATTTCCTATGGTGCGGGACAATATGCTACGCCGATTTGGTCTCCTAAGGGCAATAAAATTGCCTTTACAAAAATCAAAGGTGGGCGTTTCTCGATTGGCATTATGTCGGTTGATGGCTCTTCTGAAAAAATATTATCATCAAGTTTCTTAGATGAAGCACCATCATGGTCACCTAATGGACGTTACCTTGTATTTTTCAGACAACAACCAGGTAGAAAAGGGCGTACAATGCTATATAAAGTTGATATATCAGGGTACACGCCTGAAGTTGCGATAAAAACGCCCCAAGATGCATCGGACCCCGCATGGTCACCATTATTAGATTAAATGTCTAATGTTTAGCCTAATAAATATATTCCATTAAATTAGGTATTTTTTTTGCTATACAAAAAGAGAAAAATATAATATGCTAGTTATAGCTTATTATGTGCCACAAGAGTATTGAGTACTTTTTGTTTTTTTAAATGTTGGACTTTGTTAACATGAATTTTAGTGATTTTGCACTTGCGCCTGAATTAATTGAAACACTTTCAAAAATCGGCTTCACAACATTAACGCCTATACAAGAGCAGACAATTGAGCCTGCTTTGTCGGGAAAAGATATTTTGGGGGTTGCTCAAACGGGCACGGGCAAGACAGGTGCATTTTTGTTGCCTTTATTATCCTTAATGTCAGGCGGGCGTGCTAAGGCACGGATGCCTCGTTGCGTTATATTAGAGCCAACAAGAGAGCTTGCAAGTCAGGTTCAAGATGCTTGCCAAGAGTTTTGCCAAGGTTTAAACCTTGAAACAGCCTTGCTGATTGGCGGCGTTGCGTCTAAGCCACAAGAAGAGAAAATTAATAAAGGCGTTGATATTCTAATTGCAACACCTGGTCGCTTCTTAGATCATTATGAGCGCGGCAAGCTTATGCTTAATGATATTCATCATTTAGTGATTGATGAAGCTGATCGGATGCTTGATATGGGCTTTATTCCAGATATTGAAAAAATATTTGAAATCACACCTTTCACAAAACAAAGCATGTTATTTTCGGCAACAATGCCTGCAGATATTGCGGTTATTGCTGAAAAATTCATGTTTTCACCTGTCCGTGTTGAAGTGTCCAGACCTGCATCAACAGCAGAAAACATCCAGCAAAATAAAATTTTTGTTTCTGAAAAACAAAAACGTGATCTTTTAAGAACTATTTTAAAGCATGAAAATCATTCAAGCGATAATACAATTGTTTTTTGTAATTCCAAAAGAGGCGTTGGTGTTTTATCAAACTCTTTGTTACGGCATGGATTTTCAGCGGCAGCTATTCATGGTGATATTGCACAAAATATTCGGACTACGGTACTTGAGCAATTTAAAGCACAAAATTTAACAATACTTGTTGCCTCTGATGTTGCTGCACGTGGTATTGACGTTCCTCATGTGGCACGTGTTATTAATTTTGATATTCCGATGCACGCAGAAGATTATGTGCATCGTATTGGACGTACTGGTCGTGGTGGACGTTTAGGCGAAGCTTTTACTTTCATTGATGCAAGTAATGATAAAGATATGAAGCGGCTAAAATCCATTGAAAAATTGATTGAAAAAGATATCAATGAAGTTAAGTTATCTGATTTAGGATTTTCAGATAATGAAGTAAATAAAAAAGTAGATAAAAAAACGACACATCCCCTTAAGCAACATTCAAATGATCAGGAAACGCCTGAGGTCAAAAGTCATCTTCAATCTAAACCAAAGCGTAATTATGGTAAATCAGACCATACTGAGGTTTCTGTGTTGAAAAATGATCCGAATAGTTTTAATGATTGTGAAGAAATTCCAGCATTTTTATTAAGACCGCTTCCTAAAATTTCAAAGCGTACTTAATTCCTTAGAATAACCGCATAAAATCACCTTCGGGGCCAATATATTCTTCATCTTCAGTTGCTGTAAGCCACTGCCGATTTTGTCTCTGTTTTACCCATTGATAAATGACATATTCAATATTACTCCATTCGCCCGTTAATGAAAAATTGACAGCCCCTAAGATTGTTGAAAACCCTACTTTTTCCTCACTTGTATTATATCCCTTATCTTTCATGTAAGCAGCAATTTCATAGCCAAATTGACGGAAATCTGTTTCTGATAGGTTGGCATTACGAATTTCATTTAAGGGCTCTTTAAAGTCAGGATTAACAATAATATTTTTCATAATTTCAAAGGTTGCATATATAGATGTCATGTAGGCATCAGGAAATTTGTTATATTGTTTGTAATATTCTTTGATAAAAAGTACACGATCTTTATAAGATTTGTTGCTTTCAAAAATGCTGCGGCTGGCTTGTATTCCATATTTCCGGATTGCTTTTTCTATGCCGTGAACTTTCTTATATTTATTGAAATTCAAGGCTCGTTTTGCTTTATTGCGTTCCTCCCCTGAAATATCTCGTGTATAGTCCCTCGTGAATGTAAATATTGTGCCTTCTGCAGTGTCATTGGACTGTTTCCAAAATTCATAATTTTGAGCCGAGCTTCCGGTAAAAAAATTAATTTTTAGGTTTCTACGTTTTACTTCTTTTAAGATAAGAATAAGATCTGAATAGTAACCACCAAAATAAACAAGCTTAATGCTATCCTTTACAAGTTTATTGATCATTGCAGTTATATTATCCCTATATGTATCGAAAATTATTGGTTTTTGATAATAATATTTAAAATCCTTAGGTTTTTTATCATTTAAAACAGAGTCACGTAAATCTAACCCAAGAATAACATTATCAACAAGTGATTTACCGTAAATATCATCGCCATATATTGTGGCTAACTTATTGTCTTGTTTGAGTTCACTAAGCCATTCGGCTGCAACTTCTCCATAGCGATCGGTTCGGCCAGCCATTCGAAAGAAGGTTTTATAGCCTTGTTCAGTTAGTATTGATTGTGTTGAAAATGGTGTAATTTGTATAATGCCTGCGTCGCTATAAAGAGGTGCCGCAGCTAAAGAAGCCACCGAACAATAATGCCCAATGACAAACATGATATCTTTTTCAGCAATAATATTTTGTGCAACTTTTCGTGCTTGCTCCGCATTGCAGGCGCCATTTTTTACCCGAATATCAAATGTGTATGCCCCTCCAAACTCTCGATCATATTTTGGGTCCTGGGTTAAGTCACGAATAACTGATAGGCTTCTTGCTAAGTCAATGCCAACTTCTCTAAATTCTCCTGTGATTGGCAGGACAACGGCAACTTTTATTGCTTTTTTATTAGCTGTTACAACTGTTTTACGATTTGTTATAACCCCATCATTTTCTTGTGGAAATGCTGATAATGTATATGCCAATAAAGTTAGAATAAATATAAATATTTGTATCATATAATTAAATATAACATAATATCATTTATTTTGGGAGTTTTTTTTGACTTTTTCGTTAAATCGCTTTAATAAAATAATATACTTAGAGATAGAAAAATATGACTTATAATATAATTGATGAATTTAAAGATGCTGGTGCCTTGCTTGAGGGACATTTTTTATTATCTTCAGGACGGCATAGTGCTGTTTTTTTGCAAAAAAACCTGGTTATGATGTATCCAGAACGTGCCGAGCGTGCCTGTAAAGCACTGGCAGAAAAGATAACAAGTCAATTTGGGCAGGTAGATGTGATTATATCTCCGGCCGTTGGCGGTATTATACCTGGTTATGAAACAGCAAGGCATTTAGGGTGTCGTTCGATATTTGTTGAGCGTGAAGATGGTGAATTTAAATTGAGACGTGGCTTTGAAATTAAGCCCCAAGAGCGTGTTGTTATGGTTGAGGATATCGTTACAACAGGATTGTCTTCTCGTGAATGTATGGCCACTTTATCAAAATATGATGGTAATATACTTGGCGGTGCGTGCTTAATTGATCGTTCGGGTGGCTCAGTCGATATTGGGTATCCTTTGGTTTCTTTAGCGCAATATTATGTTCCGTCTTATGATAAAAGTGAATTACCTGAATCCCTTAAGAATACCCCTGCGATTAAACCAGGTAGCCGTGGATTATAATAGGAGTATAATGGGATTGTAATCAGTATAATGAAAGATATTAAGTCTGATATATTTTCATATCTTGACTTTTGGTCATAAAAAGTTTATTTAATTCAAATATTTATTACAAATTGTATAAAAGGATACGTTATGCATAAAACAGTTATGGTAACAGGCGGCGCTGGCTATATTGGAAGTCATACGGTCTTGGCTTTGCAAGATAGAGGGTTTAATATTGTTGTTGTGGATAATTTATCAACAGGTAGTCGAAAGCTTGTTCCAGATGGTGTTGATTTTTATCATGTTGATATTAGTCAATCTGATGAAATTGAAGCGATTATTAAAAAACATAATATTGAAGCAATCATTCATTTTGCGGGCTCGATTATTGTGCCTGAATCAGTTGAAAACCCTTTAAAATATTATTTAAATAATACTGTTAATAGTCAAAAATTAATTGATATTGCGATTAAAACAAACGTCAAGAATTTCGTCTTTTCATCAACGGCTGCAGTTTATGGTATTCCTGAGCAATCTATTGTGAATGAAAATACAACTTTAATGCCGATTAATCCTTATGGTGCTTCTAAACTTATGACTGAGCAGATGCTTCAAGATGTACATCAGGCACATGGATTAAATATTGGTATTTTACGTTATTTTAATGTTTCTGGGGCCGATCATCAGGGGCGTAGTGGTCAAGCGATGCCAAATGCTACACATCTTATTAAAGTTGCATGTGAAGTCATGACTAAGAAACGTGCACATATTGAAATTTTTGGCACAAATTATCCAACAGATGACGGAACATGTGTACGTGATTATATTCATGTAACGGATCTGGCGAAAGCACATCTTGTTGTATTGGATAAACTTTTTTGTGATGGTGGAAAAGTTATTACAAATTGTGGATATGGTCGTGGTTACTCGGTACGTGAAGTGCTTGAATGCGCAGAAAAAGTTTTAGGAAGTACGTTTGAAAAAATTGAATCGCCAAGACGTGCAGGGGATCCACCAATGTTAGTCTCCGATAATCATTATTTAACACAAAACCTTGGTTGGCAACCTGAATATAATGATTTGTTTGAAATTATACAAACAGCATTTAATTGGGAAAAAAAATTAAATTTATAATTTTTTAAATGTAAAGTAAATAAAAAGGAGAAGGCTATGGTTTTGCCTCCTCCCTTGAAAATATTAATTAGAAGTATTATTTTCTTTTTTTGCGTACACCAAAGAATAATCCAAATGCTGATGCCATAATCAACATACCCATAGGCTCGGATACACTGACTGGAGGGTTAAAATGATGAATTACCTCTGTGTCTCTATTGGCAAAATCTGTGATTTTTGCCGTATTGCGTCCTGCATATCCGATAATTTTCCCTTCATTATCATATTGAATATCTGCGCCATTTGTTGTAATGCCCCAAATCCCCGCTTTTTCCCCAATCTTTAGTTCTTTTGCACCAAGTGCTCTGGCTTTTGCATTAACGGCTGTTGCATCAATTGTAAAGCTTGCTTCTCGTTTGTTTGCATCTGCAAAAATGATAGCATCTTTAAATGTACCTAAATGCTGTGATGTTTTATAGGCATTTTGCATTGATCCAGGCTTATAGGTTTGAGCTGTAATAACATTCTTCTCAAAATCCATAACAAGCTGTACATGTGCGTTATGCATTGGATGTGGTCCATCTGATACCACAAGCCATGCTGAGCTTGTATTATTATATGGTAGCTGGAAAGTCGAATTAACAACGTTATTGTGTGGGCTATAGTCGAGTGTAAATTTATTGGGTACATCTATGCGATAAGTAGTGGTTAGTTGTAAATCTTGTGCATTTGCCTCAACGTTTGCAACGAATAGAGTGAGCATTGTTGCAGTAATTGCTTTAAAAATTTTGGTTTTCATGTAAAATATCCTGTTTTAAATATTGACTTTAAGAATGTATCGAATAAAGAGTGTGCAATGAATGTACCAACTTTTCGGGTGAAAATAAAAATACACATTTACCTCATATGATTTTATGGTAGTGTAGTGGATAATTATTAGATTATGGTTAACATTAATGACTCTTTTTTCTTATGCCGAGCGATTACTCGCTTATCGTTATTTGCGGTCACGTCGTCGTGATGGTTTTATTTCTGTGATTGCTGGCTTTAGCTTTCTAGGGATTACCTTAGGCGTTGCAACGCTTATTATTGTTATGTCTGTGATGAATGGGTTTCGTGTGGAGCTTGTAAAGCAAATCCTTGGCGTGAATGGTCATGCAACTGTTTATGCCTATGGGCGTGATATTGATGATTATGAAACCAAGCTTGAGAAAATCTCGAAAATCAAGGGAATCACTTATGCAGGGGCAATGATTGAGGGGCAGGTTTTAGTTTCTAATAAAGATCGTCAAGCAGGCGTTGCTGTGCGGGCCCCCAGTAGCGATAATTTAAAAACCATGCAAACCATGCAAGATGCCTTAAAACAGGGCACTTATGAGAGTCTTCAAGATGGTCAGCATGTTGCACTTGGGTCAAAACTTGCTTTTCAATTGGGTGTTAGACTTAATGATACGGTAACTATTTTATCGCCAAAGGGGAGGGCAACGCCTTTTGGAACAGCCCCTCGTATTAAAACCTATAAGGTTGGTGCTATTTTTACTCTTGGTATGTCGCTTTATGATAGTAACTTTATTTTTATGGACTTAGCTGAGGCACAAAATTTCTTTATTAAGCCTAATCGTGTCAGCAGCCTTGATATTCGGATTGATAATCCTGATCATATTAGCCGTTTTCGCCCGCTTATTTATCAAGCCTTAAAAGATAAGAGTTTAAGCGTATCAACATGGCAAGAATCGAATGCGACTTATTTATCAGCCCTAGCAGTCGAACGGACTGTTATGTTTATTATTTTGTCACTGATTATTTTGGTTGCTGCATTAAATATTATCTCGGGCATGATTATGCTTGTGAAGGATAAATCCACCGATATAGCAGTCCTAAGGACAATCGGCGCATCGCAAGGAAGTATTATGCGTATTTTTTTAATGGCAGGTGCAGCCATTGGCATTGTGGGCACAATTTGTGGTGTTATTATTGGTGCTTTATTTTGTGCTTATATCGATGAAATTCGTGTCTTTATTTCAGGCTTATTGGGGGTTTCGCTTTTTGATCCATCAATTTATTTTCTTGCAAAAATGCCCGCTGAAATGACACTGGAAGATACTTTGAAAATTGTTGCAATGTCTTTAACATTATCAATTGTTGCGGGTATTTTCCCTGCAAGGCGTGCTGCTAAACTTGATCCTGCCGAGGTGCTGCGTTATGAGTAATAATATTGTTTTATCGCTTGATAATATTTCACATTTTTATGGTAAGGGTAATAATCAACTTACTGTCCTTGATAAGTTAAATTTTACACTTGAAAGTGGTAAAATTTGTGCTTTATTAGGGCCTTCTGGCTCAGGTAAATCAACAATTTTACAAATCGCAGGCTTACTTGATACCCCCAAAGAGGGGAAAATCATTATTAATCAAACAGTGTGTAATCATTTAAATGATGATGAAAAAAGCAAATTTCGAGGGCAAGAAATTGGCTTTATTTATCAATTTCATCGCTTATTGCCAGAATTAACAGCGATTGAAAATGTAATGATGCCGCAATTATTTTTTAATAAAACACCCAAAGAAGCCCGAGAGCGTGCCTTTGATTTATTACAGAAATTAGGGCTTGAACATCGGGTGACCCATTTACCAACTGAACTTTCGGGAGGCGAGCAACAGCGTGTTGCGATTGCAAGAGCTTTGGCCAATAAGCCAAAATTAATCCTAGCCGATGAACCAACTGGTAATTTAGACCCAAAAACCTCAGAAGAAGTCTTTGGTCAGCTTACTGAATTTGTGCAATCACAAGGGGCAGCAGCCTTGATTGCAACCCATAATATGGCATTAGCAGACAAAGCAGATTTTATTTTTCAGCCCTTTAAATGAAATAATCCTTTTCAGGGATATAAAAGAACGATACTAGATAACATAATTAAAATATAGAATACAATTGGAGTAACCAATGAGCAAAACCATTAAGGTAGCAATTGCAGGACTTGGAACTGTTGGTGTTGGCGTTGTCGCGAACATTCAAAGAGGACAGGAATTACTGGCCGCACGCACAGGATCACAAATTGCAATTACAGCTGTTAGCTCTCGGACAAAATCAGGACGTGCAGTCGATATAAGTGCTTATCAATGGTTTGATAATCCGCTTGATCTGATTAAAACAGATGCCGATATTATTGTTGAAACAATTGGCGGCGATAGCGGTATTGCTTATCAACTTGTTGAAGCTGCTTTATCAGCTGGCAAGCATGTTGTAACGGCAAACAAGGCATTGCTTGCGATGCATGGAAACCGATTAGCAGGTATTGCACGGGCAAAAAATGTAACCTTGGCCTATGAAGCAGCCATTGCAGGCGGCATTCCGATTGTTAAGACATTGCGTGAAGGTTTAGGTGCCAATATTCACTCTCGGGTTTATGGTATTTTAAATGGTACATGTAATTATATCCTTTCTGAGATGGAAAAAACAAAAATCAATTTCAAGCCAATTCTAGAACAAGCCCAAAAGCTTGGCTATGCCGAAGCGGATCCAACACTTGATATTGGCGGTTTTGATGCAGCCCATAAACTGACTTTGTTATCGGCGATTGCTTTTGGCTGTCCTGTGAATTATGAGGCAACTTATGTTGAAGGTATTGAAAAAATTGAGCTGATTGATATTATGATGGCCAATAAAATTGGCTATCGTATCAAGCTTTTGGGTGTCGCCACTATGTATAACAACAAGGTTATGCAGCGTGTTTATCCAGCTCTTGTTCGCACTGAATCGCATATTGCACAAATTAATGGCCCTTATAATGCGGTTGTTGTTCAAAGTGACTATGCTGATGAAACCCTTATTGTTGGGTGTGGGGCAGGGCGTGAGCCAACGGCTTCGGCTGTGGTTGCTGATATTATGGATATAGCGCGTGGCTTGAAAATTGAAACATTTGGTACAGTACCGTCACATGATATTGAGTTTCAATCAGTTGCAGAGCGTGAGGGTCAATATTATTTACGCCTTAGATTCAAGGATAAAGCAGGGGCTATTGCCGAAATTGCACGCTTGTTAAGCGATAAGGGGATTTCAATCCATAGCCTTATACAAGAGAATTTACGAGAAGATCATCAAGGATCTAAAACAGCTATTGTCGTGACGCATCAAACATTAGAAAAAACAATGCTTGAGGCAATTGCGAAAATTACGCAATCAGATTATGTCATTTCACCGCCCTTAATGATTCGTATTTTAAGTATTTAATATTTGGATTTTCTATGCAATTATCGTCAAAAATCGTTGATACTTTAACGTGCTGGTTTGGTGCAGGGAGCTTAAAAGGGCCAAGGGGTACTTGGGGTTCTTTAGCTGCTTTGCCCTTTGCATGGCTTATCCAGTATTTTTTTGCTCGTGATGGTTTATTTATTGCCTCAATTGTTTGTTTTTTTGTTGGGGTTGTCGTCGTCGATAGTTATGTACGTCGTACCAAAACCAAAGACCCTTCCTTTGCTGTTATCGATGAAGTGGCTGGGCAATGGCTAACCCTTGTTGTGCTTAATCAATTTTCATTTGTTGGCTTTACGATTGGGTTTTTTCTGTTTCGTTTTTTCGATATTTTAAAGCCACCACCATGCAGAAATCTTGAAGATCTTCCCGATGGCCTTGGCGTAATGGCAGACGATATGGCCGCTGGTGCGTATGCTGCTGTGTGTTTATATATCATTCAGCTTTATATGCCTTGGGTGTTTATTTTTTAATAATAATATTTTTTTGATATAAATAAAATATTTATAAAATAATTATATACAAATCATTTTATTTACGCTATTATACTTTCATATTCGTGTGTATTTGTGGTAATTTAAGGTTGTGTGTGTATGTCCTATAGAATGTCTGATATTGGTACTTTATCAAAATCAAGGAAAGAGGTTAGTCAATTTGATAAGGCTCCGTCACCAATTAATAAATCAAAACAATCTCAAAAAACATCCTCTTTACAGTCCAAAGAGCCAAGCTTAAATACTGAGCCAGCAACTGGAACTGCATCCATTACGTTGTATGATCGTAATGAAATTTTTCCCAACGGCACTTATCAGCAAGCCCATAATGAATTGCGTGAGGCCTTAGAGCCAATTATTGATAATGTACAACAATTATATGGCCCTCAAACCAAAGACAGTGATGCATTTACACTCCGTCATGTTGTTGAAGGTAATGTCCATGATGTTAAACAATTTGATACGCTTCTTGATAAAGTTGTTTCAAATATTAACAAAGATAATTTAGGTTATCGAGATATTCAAAATTTAAACACGCTTTTCAAGATTTTGAAAAACAGTAATCAATCAGATCCACAATCTCGTGAAGGGATGCATTTTACACAATCTATTCAACATTTTGACAAACAATTGCAAAATACTGTTTTGAACAGCCCTGAAAAGCGTATTCAATTTGTGGTTAATCTTTTAAAAGGGATTGATAAAATTGAAAAATTAGAGCATACAGTTAATCAATTAAAGCGTTCTCCTTTGAATAAGAATGCCGATTTAAAATTATTCTCAAGTCAACTTGGCAACGCTGTGCAAAGTGTTCAGACAGCAGGAAGCAATATTACTGCTTATGCACAAAATAATGCATTTGATGAGAATGAATTGCAAAAACGTGTGACAGCACTGCCAAATCATATTGATGATTTTACCAATACGATTGCAGATATTGCACAGAATCCGCAAATAAAAAATAATCCAGAATATATTGATCTTGTATCGGCACTTTACAAGGATACAATGCAGGTAATGAAATTTTTCACGCCCGAGCTTGAGCAAGCAATACTTAAAGAGGAGGCATTAGAAAAACACCCAGATTCCTTGTTGTCTGAGAGTGGCAAAAATAACTTTTATGCTAATCAAATATTTAATGACACAGTTTCTGTCGCAAAAGAGACTGACCAATCTGATATATCTCAGCCTAAAATATCCCAAGATCATACGCAGCAAAGAATGCCAACTGCACAGGCTGTGTCCGATGATCAGTCAAGTAATATACCAATGGCCGAGGCAACATTACTACCTCAAACACAGGGAAATAGGCCTCAAGGCAATGATCGCAAGGATAATGCCGTTAGTGATTCTGAGCAAAAGGCCAACTTAGTGTCTGATGAAATTGTTGATAAATATACTTATAATACGCCTGTATCATCAATTAAGCATGGTGCATTAAAGGATATTTATAGTAATCCACCGCCACAAAACCCAGATTATGTATCGAAAAAAGCAGATAATGTTAAAAATTTACTAGGCGATTATCCAAGCGCGACAAATATGTCTCAGACAGGGTTTCCAAGCAATAAACAGCTTGAATCGCTACAAGAATTATGGGGCAAGGCTTATCAATCTAAGCATCAAAAGAATCAAATGAATGCGATGAATGAAATTTCGCAAAACCTTGAAGATATTGCAATGTCTGGTTCGGGGCGACCAAATCCCGAAAAAGTAGCTTTTGCGAAACGTACTAATCGTTTAAAGGGTCTGCAAGATCTTATGAAAAGTGGACAAGATAGCAACAAGCTCATTCAGAATCTTGAGAAATCAGCCTTAGAAGCACAAAATGCTCAGATGACAGGTATTAATCAAATTGCAACCCAAAGGTTGAAAAATGAAGTTGATTCCGCACATATGAACTCAGAGCAACATAAGGCTTATGCCAAAGGCGTAGAGAAATTAGGTCTTGATGGTCTTGAAATTGCAACAAATATGGCGAAAAACCATGAAAAAATCCTTGGACTATTTAATCAGATTACCGATGCTCGGATTAATAATGTTTGGGATAATATGAAGCGTCTTGTTCGTGGATTTAAGTTCTAAGAGATTAACGAAATTTGCCTAGGAAGCACCTTACCCCACACACACAAGGCTTCCTAGGTGAATACCCCCCGCAGATAATGGGCAAAACCCCACACACATGATGCCCATTATTTAATAACACTGTGTTGCTTTTAGTGATGCAGTGTTATTACTTTTGCGATTAATCAATTAATGCTTTTAAAGCATTCTTGAAACGGCTATAAGGTACTCAGATGAGACATCTGAAAGGAATAATATGTTTGGAATGATTGCTTTGTTGGGCACAACAGCGGCCATGCTTTCAGTCATTGGTAATGATTGCGTGCAAACATTATCAACATTTATTCAATCTTGCGGCAAACGCAAAGCCTCAGCTTGGATGATGAGTATTTTCTTGTCTACCGTTTTTGTTGGCACATTATGCTATGGTTATTTTGTCCTTGGCGATGCTTCATTTGGGCGTTTGGCGGCTATTCCCTACCAAGAACCACAGGTCTTGCATTTAATTCCCCTTGCTGTGCTTGTTGTTCTTACCTATATCGGTATTCCTGTTTCAACGACCTTTATTGTTTTATCGGTTTTTTCAACGAATGCGGTGATGCTGCAAATGATTCAAAAAAGTGTCATTGGCGGTACAATGGCGTTTACGTTTGGATTTTGTGTATGGTCGATATTGGTGCGGTTTTTTGATGAACGCAAGGATGTTATCCCTAAAAAATATCATTCTAAATTAATCGGCATACAGACCATCGCAACTGGAGTTTTGCTTGTTGCATGGGTTATGCATGATGTTGCGAATATTTTAGTGTTTCTGCCGCGTGGTACGGAATTGGGTAATGTGGCATTTTTGGCAATTTGTGTGGCTTCATGTGCCGTTTTATCGCTGATTGTGTTTGCATCGGGTGGGCGTATTCAAAAAATTGTTGCCAATAAATCGGGCACAAATTATGT
>JBLHTX010000007.1:0-34602 GCA_047627635.1 Alphaproteobacteria bacterium
GGCGATTAGGGCAAAAAAATCTGTAAGTGTTGAGCGATAATATTAATTTTCCCACAGCTATTATCTCCTTTCCCTTGTTACACTCGGTCGGGAATGACGCTGTCATGTTTTTTTAAGCATTACCAATGCCTAAAATTCCGTCATGCCTGCCCAAAGTCAAATAAGGCAGGCATCCAGTAACGCGACACCATTAATGTCTTTCTTTTAAAAGCATATTAACGCATCATTAATATGTTATTTTTATATTGTAATTTACGAATGATAATATAAATTTATTTTAAATTTATTGATACAATCCGAATAATTACTTATGAAGTTACTTCATAAAAACAAATGAAATACTTTGATAATATTATGCTTTACGATAAGTTTTTAATAATCGATATATGCATAATAAATATCCTTTAATTGATTTTATTTGGCACTAAATTTAAGTATGAAACTTATGCGTGATTGGATAGCGGCGGTCACGTCCAAAGTTTTTATGCGTAATTTTTGTGCCAATTGTCGCTTGACGGCGTTTATATTCTGAACGATCAACAAGCATTCTAATTTTCTTAACAATATCAGCATCAAATCCTTGATTAACGATTTCTTCAATACTCATTTCTTGCTCAATCATGGCATAAAGAATGGCATCAAGGATTGGATAATCGGGCAGGGAATCGGAATCTTTTTGGTTATCACGTAATTCAGCAGTAGGGGCTTTGCTAATAACATTTTGAGGAATTAAATCAGTGGATTTTTTAAGTGCAATTTCAGGAATATTTTTATTACGATAATGACATAAGGCATAAGCCTTGGTTTTATAAATATCTTTTAAGGCATTATAACCGCCACACATATCGCCATAAAGCGTTGCATAACCGACTGCCATTTCAGACTTATTACCTGTTGTCAGCACCATCTGCCCCATTTTATTTGAATAGGCCATCAAGATAAGACCACGCATTCTGGATTGTATATTCTCTTCGGTTACATCTGAAGGGTAGCCTTGAAAAACAGGCTCAAGCACACGTTCTACGCTATCTACTGGGTCTTTTATGGCAATAATATCATAAGATATGCCTAGCGCATCAATGGCGGCATAGGCATCATCAAAGCTGTTTTGAGAAGTATATTGGGAAGGTAATAACAAGCAATGCACTTTATCACTCCCCAAAGCATCAACGGCAATAGCGGCAGATAGTACAGAATCAACACCGCCAGAGAGACCAAGCACAATACCATTAAAATTATTTTTAGTCACATAATCACGCAGCCCAAGGGTAATGGCTTGGTAAATGAGGGCATCTTCGGATATATCTGGTATTAAACACGCTTTGGGATTTTTGCTAATAAGTTCTTGGTTGTGATAAGAAACATCATAATAAGTTTCGATAAATCCTTGGGCTTGAACAATTATGTGTCCAGATTTATCTAATGCAAAGCTAAGGCCATCAAAGACAAGCTCATCTTGACCACCAATCATAAAGCTTGTCACAAGCGGTAAGCCTGTCTCAATAACACGCTGTTTGGCAACAGATAAGCGTTTAGATAATTTATCAACCTCAAAGGGGGAGGCATTTAAACTGATTAAAATATCTGCATTATTTTCTTTTAAATAGGCACTTGGTTCGCTATGCCACATATCTTCACAAATCATGACACCAAAATTAACATTTTTATGCTTTATAATTGTGCTTGATATTCCGTTTGAAAAAAGCCGCTTATCGTCAAATGTGCCATAATTAGGCAGGCATTTTTTATCACATACAAAGTGAACTTGCCCGTTATAAAGCCATAAAGCCGCATTATAAATATGCCCATTTTCAAAGCGAGGCGTACCTAAAATAAGGGCGACATCAAGGTCTTTTGTTTTTTCAGCTAGCCATTGAATATTATCCATAATGGTTTGTTGAAAAATTGGCCGAAAAATTAAATCTTCTGGTGGATAGCCCGATAAATAACATTCGGGCGTGACCACAACATCAATATTTTCTTGTGCTGCTTGTTGACAATAATCAAGTAGCTTTAAGGCATTTCCCTTGATATCACCAACAATTGGATTAAGCTGAAGAGATCTGATTTTCATGCTTACACTTGTCTTTTATTCAGTACCTCAGCAATCAAGAAGGCCAGTTCAAGGGCTTGGCGACCATTAAGGCGTGGATCACATAATGTATCGTAACGATTGGCTAAATCAGCTTCGGTAATATCGGCAACACTGCCGCCAATACATTCGGTAACATCTTTACCTGTCATTTCAAAATGCACACCGCCTGCATACGAACCCAAGGCTTGATGAATATCAAAAAACTGTGTAACTTCGGTCATAATTTTATCAAAGGCACGGGTTTTAAAGCCACCAGCACCACTGAAAGTATTGCCGTGCATTGGATCACAAGACCAAACGACTTTTTTGCCTTCTTTTTCTACTGCTTTAATCAGTTGCGGTAAATGATCTTGAACTTTATCAGCGCCAAAACGTGCAATTAATGTAATACGCCCAGCTTCATTTTCAGGATTTAATTTATCAATTAATCTAAGCAATTCATCGGGCTGTAACGATGGGCCGCATTTCATACCAATTGGATTAATAACCTGCGAGCAAAATTCAATATGTGCGCCATCAAGCTGCCTTGTCCGATCGCCAATCCACAACATATGGGCAGAGGTACAAACGGTATCACCAGCATAGCCACCGTCGACCATTGCAGTTGTTGAATCTTGGCGTGTTAATGCTTCTTCATACCACAATAATAAGGCTTCGTGCGATGTATAAAAATCAGTTTGTGCAAATTGCGGCGTTGTGTCACTATTGATGCCGCACGCTTCCATAAAACGGAGCGTCTTAGTGATTTGATCGGCAAATTCTTGGTACTTTTTCCCTTGAGGGGCTTTAGCAAGAAAATCAGAATTCCATTGATGTAATCGCTTAAGGTCAGCAAAGCCGCCCCGTGCAAAGGCACGCAATAAATTAAGCGTTGCCACTGATTGATGATAAGCGTCAATCATGCGTTCAGGATTAGGCGTTCTGGATTGTTCGGTAAAAGCATTATCGTTAATAATATCACCACGATAAGACGGCAAGCTGATGCCGTTTTTCGTTTCAATATTACTCGAGCGTGGCTTGGCAAATTGCCCAGCCATACGCCCAACTTTGACGATTGGCATCCCAGAGCCATGTGTCATGACCACAGCCATTTGTAGTAATATTTTAAATGTATCCCGAATATTATCACTTGAAAACTCTTGGAAGCTTTCGGCACAGTCACCACCTTGAAGCAAAAATGCCTCACGATTGGCAACTTTGGCAAGTGACTTTTTTAAATTACGCACTTCACCAGCAAAAACAAGTGGCGGAAATTTTGCAAGCCTTGCCTCAACATTGCTTAACGCATTTAAATCGGTATATTCTGGAACTTGGATAATCGGCTTGGTACGCCACGATGATGCAGACACAATAACCCTCACAAACAGGTAAATAATTAATGATTTGCTTTCCTTTTTATGCTTCTTATTTATCTAAAGCAAGAAATTATTCTCTAATTTTATTGCTATTGATGTATAATGCCTGTTATAAATTAAAAAAATCAACAAAATAAAAGTACAATTATGACTATTAAATTGCGTTTTGCACCCTCACCAACGGGGTATTTACATGTTGGCAATATTCGTACTGCCCTTATGAATAGCCTTTTATGCCATCAACAACAAGGCACTTTTATGTTACGCCTTGATGATACGGATAGTGAGCGTTCTAAGGCTGAATATATTGATGCTGTTCGCCAAGACCTTGCATGGCTTGGAATCGCTTATGATAATGAGGCACAGCAGTCAAAACGCATGGAACGCTATGATACTGTGCGTCTTGAGCTTATTAAAGCTAAGCGTCTTTATCCATGTTATGAAACACCTGATGAGCTTGACCGTAAGCGTAAAAGATTGCTTGCCAAGGGAAAGCCGCCAATTTATGATCGTGCTGCACTTGCCTTGACCGATGAAGAAGTTAAAGCATTTGAAGCCGAAGGACGCAAGCCACATTGGCGTTTTAAACTTGAAGAGGGCATGATTAGCTTCGTCGATCTTATCCGCGGCGACGTGAATATTGATGCAAAGACAGTGTCTGATCCCGTTTTAGTGCGTGCCAATGGAAGCTATTTATATACATTATGCTCGGTGATTGACGATATGGATTTTGAAATCACCCATATTGTTCGAGGCGAAGATCATGTTACAAATACAGCAACACAAATCCAAATCTTCCAAGCCCTTGATGGTAAAGTACCTTTATTCGCACATCACCCCTTATTAACCGATGCATCTGGCGAGAAACTGTCAAAAAGATTAGGCGGTCTGTCAGTGCGTGAATTACGCACACAAGGCATTGAGCCCGAGGCGATTTTATCATATCTTGCACGCCTTGGTACTTCTGATCCGATTGTTGCTTGTCAAGATTTTAAGGAAATTTGCAGCGGCTTTAATATCAGCAGAACCAGTCAATCGGCGGCACGCTTTGTCCCCGAAGATATGTTTGCCTTAAATTCACAGATTCTTGCAAATAGTCCTTTTGCAAAATATCAATCCCGTCTTGAGATTATTAATACTGAGATTGATACACAGTTTTGGGAAGGTGTTAAGCATAACATCAAGCTGTTATCGGATGTTCAGGAATGGGCAGATATTATTTTTGGAATGCCCAATTTAATATGTGATACCGAAGATCAAGATTTCATAAAGCAGGCTTTGGATTCATTGCCATCTCAGGAAAATTGGTCTGATAATGTATGGCAAATATGGACGCAAACCCTTAAGCAAGCAACAAATCGTAAAGGGAAATCATTATTCATGCCCCTGCGTAAGGCATTAACAGGTATGGAACATGGCCCTGAAATGGCAATCATTATTATGTTGCTAGGACGGGATAAGATCATCAAGAGGTTGCATTCTATTGCCGTTTAAGTTTATTAAATCAGCTTTCATTACTATTGCTTTACTATTCACAACGGCTTGCAATCGTGTGGGGCTATTTGTCATAAATTTCCCAACATATTTTGCATCTCATTATACATATCATAAAAACATTGCTTATGGCAGTCAGCCATGGCAAATGCTTGATGTTTATATGCCCAAAAAAGTAAAAAATGCTCCTGTAATTACCTTCTATTATGGAGGGGCTTGGACATCGGGGGCAAAAGAAAAATATAAATTTGTGGCTGATATGCTAACCAAGCATGGATATGTTGTTGTGATCCCTGATTACGTGAAATATCCCCACAAAAAATATCCTGCCTATCAAATAGATGCCGCCCTATCGACAAAATGGATTGTACAAAATATTCATAATTATGCTGGCAATGCCGATAATATGCATTTTATAGGGCATTCTGCGGGCGCTCATATTGGTATAATGCTGATTGCAGACAGGCATTACTTACAGGATCAAGGATTGTTACCCACTATCTATAAAAGCTTTGTAGGACTATCGGGGCCTTATCACTTCACTCCCAAAGAGCCCAAATATCAAGAGATTTTTTCCGAAATTGATACGTATAAAAAAATGCAAGCCTCGCATTTTATTCAAGGTACCGAACCCCCTATGTTACTTATACACGGCAATGCAGATCAGCTTGTGGGAAGCATTAATATTGATCTCCTCACATTGGCAATCAAAGAAAAAAACGGACATTATATGGTCAAAACCTACGACGATGTTGACCATATTGATACGGTCTTAACTTTTTCAAGCCTGTTGAAGCGTAATGAGAATATTAAAAACGATGTTCTTGTATTTTTAAATAAAACACAAGAACGGCTTGTTAACAAAGCATCTCATGACTAAGAAATCTATTAAGCAACTTCTTCAAATTGCTTAATATGCTCTTGTTTGCAGGATTCTTTTTTCATGCCTTCAACATTAAGCCCTGTTTCTTTAATCATTGCTAAATCTTCAGCGGCATCGTTATTATCAGTCGTCAGTAATTTTTCACCATAAAAAATTGAATTTGCTCCCACATAAAGTGCCATCATTTGGGCTTCTTTTGACAGGTTTTTTCGCCCAGCAGAAAGCCGAATGCGTGATGTTGGTAAAACAATACGGGCGACGGCAATCATGCGAATAAACTCGATTGGGTCAATAATTGGCTGATTTTCAAGCGGTGTCCCTTTTGCAGGCACAAGCGCATTAATGGGCACTGATTCAGGATGTGGGTTCATATTTGATAAAACACGCAACATAGATGCACGATCACTTAGGCTTTCCCCCATACCCAAAATACCACCGCAGCAAACGCTGATCCCTGCCTTGCGGACATTCTCGATGGTATTAATGCGATCTTCAAATTTACGGGTTGTAATAATTTTATCGTAATATTCAGGCGATGTATCAATATTATGATTATAGGCAGTCACGCCAGCATCGGCTAATTGGTGCGCTTGGGATTCATTTAACATTCCCAAAGTAACGCAGGCTTCCATTCCCAAATCACGAATACCGCGCACCATATTCAGGACTCGGTCAAATTCAGCACCTTCTTTGACTTCACGCCATGCTGTGCCCATACAAAAGCGTGTTGCTCCTGCTTCTTTTGCTTGGGTTGCTTTTTCAAGAACTTCATCAACTTGCATTAAATTTTCTTTTTGGACGCCCGTTTTTTTTGCCCAATGTGCAGATTGTGGGCAATATTTACAATTTTCAGGGCAATAGCCAGTGCGAATACTCAGTAATGAAGCAAGTTGCACGCTATTATCGCTATGGTGATGTGTGTGGGTTTGACGCGCCTTATCCATCAGTTCGGTTAGCGGTAAATCAAATAAAGTCAAAATTTCATCGGTTGTATAATTGTAACGTAACTGTGAGGCTGGCATAAAAATCCCTTGCATGAATAGTTTTTTTAATTTAACCAAAATAATATGAAAATCAAGGTTTATAATCAGTTTGTTGCAAAACGCAAAGTAAATTCTCTATATCGTCATTTAAAATATACGGGCAAAGATACCATAAAACCACTTATTGATTTTGCTTCTAATAATTATTTGGGATTAGCACGCAATTTACAAATTTCTGAAGCAGGCAATCAAGCATCCATAAAATATGGTGTTGGGGCAGGAGCATCTCGCTTTGTTATGAGCAATCAAGATTTTTTTATGCAAATCGAGCATCGTCTTGCACAATTTAAAAAGCGTGAAGCTGCATTTTTCGGTGTATCGGGTTATCAAATTAATATGTCAGTAATTCCCGCCTTGTTAAATAAAGACTTATTTGACAAGCCGCCTTTGGTGATTTTCGATAAAGCAAATCATGCCAGTATGTATCAGGCGGTACAGCTTGCAGGTACACAGATTGTTCGTTTTAAGCATAATGATTTTAATCATCTCGAGGATTTTCTTAAAAAATATGCCCCCTCGAAAAGGCAGATTTTTATTATGACAGAATCGGTTTATTCAATGGATGGTGATATTTGTGATTTAGCATCATTAGTGAGCTTGGCACAAAAATACAATGCGATTACTTTGGTCGATGATGCCCATAGTACAGGGGTTATGGGTGAAAATGGGGCAGGGCTTGCAAGTCAATATCCTGAGATTGATATTATTATTGGGACAGCCTCCAAGGCACTAGGTCTTCAAGGCGGATATGTCGCATGCTCAAAAGCATTTATGGATTATTTGTATAATGCTGCTAGTGGGTTTATTTATTCAACGGCAGTATCGCCATTTATTTGGGGTGCACTGGATAAGGTTATCGATTTATTGCCAAATATGGAGATCCAAAGAATTGATGTCGCAACCAAGGCAGATTATTTACGTCAAAAGCTAAGTGCAATTAATATATCAACTCTGCAATCAACTACACATATTGTACCTGCCATTTTATCCGATAATGAGACCGCCTTAAGGCTTGAGCATATTTTACATCAAAATGGTTTTTTTACCAAAGCAATTCGCAGTCCAACTGTGCCTTTTTCCTTGCCACGTCTACGATTAACCGTTAATCCTACAATTACAATGGCTATGATTGATAAGCTTACAACGATAATAAATGATAATAAATGATAATAAAAGATAATTTATGAAACCTTTCATCGCTGTTTATCCAGGGACATTTGATCCTGTTACTTTGGGGCATATTGATGTTATTAAGCGTGCAATGCATTTATGTGATCGTTTAATTATTGGTGTCGCTGCACATACAGGTAAGAACCATTTATTTAACTTACAAGATCGACAAGCGATGCTACAATCGGTGATTAATACTGAAAAATGGGACAATATTGAAATTTTACCCATTACAAATTTAACGGTTGATTTTGTCAAAAATAATAATGCATCTTTAATTATACGCGGACTTCGAACTCTCAGCGATTTTGACCATGAATTTCAAATGGTCAGTACTAATAAAATTCTGAATCCAGAAATTGAAACAATTTTTTTACCTGCTGCTTTGCACAGTCACTGCATTTCATCATCTGTTGTCAGACAAATTTATGCTGCTGGTGGTGATTTAAGCAAATTTATTCACCCATCGAATGTGCGTTATTTTAATTAGTTTAAAATTTAATAATTGACATTTTTATGGTTTGATTATATTATTTGTCCTGTAATTGTAAGGTGTAAAACATGAGTAAATCTACTTGGGGTTCGTTAGGAAATACAAAATCTGTAAGATTCGCTTATGGTACAGCTTATGGTACATTATGGAGCAGTGCATCATCGCTTATTGTTAATGCTCCTAAAGTATTTAATGGCACACCCATCAAAGATGCCACTCAAGAAATTGTTGCATCAACACTTATTGGTGCTATGGCTGGCGGTTTTGCACAAATTGGCGTTGATGCAGTCGGAAAAATTATATCTGATAGGCTTGATTCTTGCCCAAAACCAATAGAAGAGCCTTCAATAATTGGTACACCAATATGATGAAATTATATTATGATTTGATAAATACAGCAGGGCATTATGCATGAATACAACAAAGTCATCACACTCATTAAACAACATAAAGACTTTATCTGAGCCTTCAAAGACAAAGCGTCCACCACAAAGTAAGCATCACAAACGCCGTAAGCGTAATATAATACCTAATTGTATTACGGGTCTAGGTATTGCAACTATGGCAGCTTCTGGTGTCATTGCTGGCTTATCGGGTGCTGCTACATTCGGTAATTATGAGCCTCAATATGGCGATCAATTTTTTGATAATGATGCTACATTTTCAGCTGCTGCAGCAGCAATACCAACAGGTGCTGTTTTAACAACTGCTGGCTTATTAAGCCGTAAATAAATTACCGTATTGTATTATACTGGTCTTTAGTATTTTTAATGCCACCAGCAAGCGACAAGGTCACTTCATAAGCATTTTTTGGGTTCATTTTAGATAGAATTTGTGATGATTGGTCTTCTTTCATGGTGCGCAATAATTCAGCGGCAATATTCGGAGCCATTTCATTGAAAATATTTGCAGCCTCTTTTGGTTTCATTTTCTCGTAGATTGAAATGAGACGCTTACCCTCTCTTTGTATCTTAGAATCGGCAAGCTTTGCTGATTTAATAATATCATCCTTAATAAGCTTTAATTTAGCAATTTGTTCTCGAATTCTACGATCAGATGTTTCGAGTAATTTTTGTTGTTCCTCAAGTTCAAGAGAACGCTTATCTAAATATGTAATTTGTTTAATAGTATCTTGTAACATAACGCTCGTAATACAGACATCATTTGGATTTTTATCCATAATTTTTGTGCCTGTTTTAGAAGAAAAATGCGTTTCATTAGATTTATAGGTATCTTTTTTAAGTATTTTATCTTGAATCGTTGTCAACTTAGGTTTGTCGTTTTTCAAGTTATCTGTTTTAGTGGGATTGTTATTAGATGGTTCTGGTTTATTAGTTTTTGCTTGCACGCTAAGCCAATTATCATAATAATCATATCCAACCGTTCCTGCACGTAAAATGACAGCAATGGCAAAAATTGATATTAATAGCGACGGCATCCATTTATTCATAGATACTCCTCACCAGGAAGAATAATTTGGTGTCTTTTTTTACGTTTTGCACGATTAAAACCTAATGGAACAACGTCTTCTAAGGTATCATTATGTATATCTTGAGGTGTGTTTTGTGGAATTTGAAATGAATCAGGCAGGGTTGATGCGATTGTTGGTTTTTGCCTTAATGAGTGAGATTTATTATCTGAAAAACCTTGCTTCATTTCACGCAACTCAGCTAATGTAATTTGAGTTTCATCAAGCAAAGATGTGATATATTCGCTCATGGCGACACCTTCATCAATTTTATCTTGTAATTTATTGCTTTGTGCATCAACGTTTTTTTGTGACAGATCAAAGGCAATTTGCAAATCATTGGTTGTTCTAATCATCTCTTCAATCAAAGCACCAACACCATCTTTGATATTATGAAATGCATGAATACGTTTGGCAAGGACATAGCAATAAGCCATGGCAGCAAAACAAGCAATAAGCGTTAAAATATTTACAAATAAAGTCATGTCAAGGGGGCTCCTATTGTAAAATAAATTCTTGCACAAGCAAGTTTTTAATAGCACTTTCACCAGCAACAAGCCTTGCTCGACGAAGCATTTGAGCCTGAAGATTTTGAAAACGCTCTGGATTGGTAAGCTCTTTTTCTTCAACAGCACGTAAATAAGTATTCAGCATATCCATTAATCTAGGGCGTAATTTTTCGATTCTCTCTTCGTAGTTTGAATCTGTTTCAAGGCTGAATACGGCACGTAAATGCTTGGCTTTTGCATTCTGTCCCAAAGGAATTGTAATTGGCGGGAGTTTGATAAAAATTGTATTTTCAATGCTCGGCAAGGGAACAGATTTATCTGCGTTACCACCCATTAATCCTGCTGGAATCATGCCTAAATAACCAACGGCAACACCGCCGCCTCCTGCAATAAGTATCCCTAGGATAATCAGAATAATGCCTAATTTGCCTTTTTTAGGCTTTTCTGCGTTTTCTTTTGTTGCTTCTGTCATATTATTTACTGAAATTCATTCATTGTTGAAGTTTTTTTAAAACCGATACCATAACGATAAGCATCAATCATTAAAGAGATATTAATTTTCACACTATTCTTTAAGCCAGTATTTTATAAATTAAGAAGGGTGAGGCAAATTAATTAAATATCTCTTGTGTCTAACAAGTATAATCATATATAGGATGTATTAATTTTTTAAGTTATTAATATTATGTTTGAAAAAAAATACTTATCTTCCGTGCTCTCACAACAGGCATCAACTCTACGTTTAGGGGAATGCCCTGATATTGTGACAGCATTCTTGCTTGGGCAACATGTTCAGAAGAAAAATCAAACAACAATCATGATCGTTAGTAGCTTTGAACGATTAAATCTGTATGAGAATTTGGTGCGTTTTTTCTTTCCAACGATTGAGCTTGTTGTACTTCCGCCTTGGGATTGCTTGCCTTATGATCGTACAGGTGCATCGCCCGAAATTGTGTCACGACGGATTCAGGCGTTTCGTAGAATCTATGATCTGGAGCAAGAAAAAAAGCCCTATGTTTTATTAACAACGATTACAGCTACTCTGCAAAAAATTCGTAATCCAGAAATTATTAAAAAATCATCCGTATTAGCAAAGCCCAAGAAGCGTGTGCAAATTGATCGACTCTGTCGATTCTTATCTGAAAATGGCTATTTACGTACTCATACAGTGCGTGAAGCAGGCGAATTTGCGGTGCGTGGCGGTATCCTTGATGTTTACCCATCAGGGCAGGATAACCCCGTAAGGCTTGATTTTTTTGGTGATGTAATTGAAAAAATTAAAATCTTTGATCCACAAACACAAATAACAACCGAAACCTTGGATCAATTCGAATTATCACCAATTTCTGAAATCATGCCGAATCAAAAAACAATCGATCATTTTAAAACAGAATATCGCTTATTATGTGGTGGCAGTATTAATCGTGATGATGTGTTTTATCGTAAAATATCTGAAGGTCACGGTTATGTACAGGGCATGGAAGCCTATTTACCCTTATTTGACAGTAATCTTATAACGATTTTTGATGCCGTTCCCAATGCATTTATTTTTATTGATTCTTATTCCAATGCGGTCAAGCATGAATTTTTGGCCGATGTGCAAGATTATTATCAAAACCGTAAAGCTTTAATGCCTGTGATTGAGCCACAAGATTTATATTTAATAGACAAACAGTTTGACGATATTATTAAAAATCATAAAACACGCTTGGTAACATCGCATAATTTACCTGATATCATGGTTGATACTGATAGTGTGATGAATTTAGGCTATCGTATTGGATTCAATTTTGTAACAGCACGCAAAACGCTTGGTTTAAATCTATTCGATGAAGCCGTAAAAATTATCAATCAAATGCGTGAAAGCGGCAAGCAAGTTTTTATTACGGCAACCAGTGAAGGATCACGAGAGCGATTAATGACAACCTTTCAAGATCATGGCCTTGAAAATATAACGATTAGCCATGATTTTTGGAATAATTATCAAATCAATCCACAAACAGTTAGTTTTGTCATTGCTGATTTGGTTCAAGGGTGCGTATCAGATCATGTCTGTTTTTTAACTGAGCAAGATATTTTTGGGCAAAAAGTTCGCAATCGTCGTAAGAAAAATAAAAAAGCCGATCAATTTCTTGTCGAAGCAGCGGGCTTATCCATTGGTGATTATATTGTTCATACCGATCATGGTGTTGGGCAATATATGGGACTTGTGCCTTTGACCGTATCGAATGTTACACATGATTGCATTTTATTGGTCTATGCAGGCGGTGACAAGCTTTATATTCCCGTTGAAAATCTTGATCTTATTACACGTTATGGCGGTGATGCAGGTGGCGGTTCGCTTGACCGCCTTGGTAGTGCATCATGGCAATCAAGAAAATCAAAGCTTAAGAAAAAAATCCTTGATATAGCCGATGGACTTATTAAAACAGCAGCGGAGCGTTTGTTACGCACGGCAGATGTTATTGAACCAGATCCAACTTTATATGATGATTTTAAGGCACGCTTTGCCTTTGAGGAAACCGAAGATCAACTTTGTGCGATTGAAGCGATTGAAGATGATTTAGCGTCAGGTCGTCCAGCAGACCGTTTAATTTGCGGGGATGTCGGGTTTGGAAAAACCGAAGTTGCCATGCGCGCGGCCTTTATTACTGCTAGTCAAGGCATTCAAACTGCGGTTGTTGTGCCGACTACGTTATTAGTGCGTCAACATTATCGTAATTTTGTGGAACGCTTTAAAGGGTTTAATATTAATATTGGTCGCTTATCCCGTATGGTTCCCGCCAAGGAAGTGAGTGAAACCAAGCAAAATTTAACTAATGGTTCTTGTCATATTGTTATTGGTACGCACGCTTTATTATCGGAATCAATTAAGTTTAAAAATCTTGGGCTTTTGGTCATTGATGAGGAACAGCATTTTGGCGTAACACATAAGGAAAAGCTGAAAAATTTAAAATCCGATCTTCATGTGCTTACCTTAACAGCAACCCCAATTCCGCGTACATTACAGCTATCAATGACAGGGGTGCGTGATTTATCACTCATTACCACGCCGCCGATTGATCGTCTTGCCATTCGGACTTATGTTGCAGAGTTTGAAAAAAATATGGTGCGCGAAGCCTTATTGCGTGAAAAATATCGTGGGGGGCAAGCTTTTATTGTGGTGCCTCGTGTCACTGACCTTGAGGAAATCGGTAAATTTTTACAAGAATATGTCCCTGAACTTTCTTTTGTTACAGCAAGTGGGCAAATGCCAGCGAACGAGCTTGACAGTGTTATGAATGATTTTTATGATGGCAAGTTCGATGTTCTAGCGGCAACGACAATTATTGAATCGGGGATTGATATTCCCACAGCGAATACAATGATTGTTTGGCGTGCCGATATGTTTGGTCTATCGCAGCTTTATCAAATTAGAGGGCGCATTGGGCGTTCAAAATTGCGTGCCTATGCGTATTTAACTTATAAGCCTAAAACAATTCTTACTGAATCAGCAGAAAAACGCCTTAAAGTTCTTGAAAGCCTTGACAAGTTGGGTGGTGGATTTACCCTTGCTAGTCACGATATGGATATTAGGGGAACAGGTAATTTGCTTGGATCACAGCAATCTGGGCACATCAAAGAAGTAGGCTTTGAGCTGTATCAGCAAATGCTTGAGGAAGCCTTGGCAACCCTTAAATCGGGCGATGAAGCCGTTGATACAGGTACTGAGAATAAATCACCACAAATTAATTTAGGAGTATCTGCAATTATTCCTGAAACTTATATTAGTGATCTTGAAGTGCGTATGGGGCTATATCGACGTTTATCGGCCTTGGATAATTTGCAAGATATTGACGCTATGGCGGTTGAATTGGTTGATCGCTTTGGTAAAATGCCGATTGAAGTCAATAATCTTTTAAAAATCATTGATTTAAAATCATTATGCAAGCAAGCCCATATTGGTCGTCTTGATGTGGGCGAAAAAGGCGTATTGATTACATTCCACAATAGTAGCCACCCAAATCCTGAATTATTAATTGAATTTATTACCACTCAAAAAGGTAAAGCTAAATTGCGTTCGGATCATAAAATATCAATAAAAGCAGACATGCTAAGTCCAAGAGATCGCTATATGAAATGTAAAAAAATTATTGAACAACTAACGCTTTCTTAAAAGAGGTAGTATAATCATAATGTATATTTAGGGGAGATAAAATATGCATATCTATAATACACCGACACTAAACGATCAAAATTTTGAAACATTATCTATGGTCACGACTGAAGTTGTGATTGGGATTAATGTTATTCGGGATATTTTCTCAGCCTTTACTGATTTTTTTGGTGGCCGTAGTGGCTCTTATGAAGATTCAATTACCAATGGTAAGCGTGATGCAATTGATAAACTCATTTCTGAAGCTACCAAGCTTAATGCCAATGCGATTATAAATTGTCATATTGGTATTGAAACTGTTGGTTCAAAGGGGTCAATGATTTGCATCAGCGTTACTGGAACAGCCATTAGAACTTTATCATAAGCATATTATTTAATTGATAATATATCATCAATTAAACGTTTTCCGTGATAAATTAAGCCAGAATATATTTGTACAGCATCAGCACCCGATTTGATTTTTTGCTGTGCATCCTTGCCTGAATTAATGCCGCCAACCCCAATTAACAGTTTATCCTTGTCTAGTGATTGCTTGATATCTTGTAACAGCGTTGTTGATAAATCAAATAAGGCTTTCCCAGAAAGACCACCTGCTTCATTTTTATGCTGTGATATCAGCGATGCAGGGCGTGACACAGTTGTGTTGCTTGCGATAATACCAGCTACTGGCAGTGCATTCACAAGCTTAATAATGGCCTCTAGGTCATAATCTTGACGATCGGGGGCAATTTTTAAAAAAACAGGAATATTTTTTTCTTTATGAGCAACATTAAGGACGTCTGTCAACAGCCTCTCAAGGAATTCAACGGCTTGTAAGTTACGCAGCCCTTGTGTATTGGGGGAGCTCACATTGGCAGTAAAATAAGATGCTGTTTGCGTAAAATGACCCGCACATAAGGCGTAATCGGCAATTCTATCTTCGGAATCTTTATTGGCACCAATATTAACACCAATGATACCCTGATTACCTGATTGCCGTATTTTATCCATACGTTTTGCCACAATTTCAGCACCATCATTATTGAAACCCATCCGATTAATAATTGCCTCATCTTGAGATAATCTAAAAAGGCGTGGTTTGGCGTTTCCTATTTGTGGCTTTGGTGTCACAGTACCAATTTCGACAAAACCAAACCCAAGCTTTAAAAAGCTTTCAGCTGCGACCGCATTTTTATCAAAGCCTGGTGCAAGTCCTAATTGATTAGGAAGGATAATATAAGGATTGATAATTGGTTTATTATATGTCTTTTGAGGTAATAACAGCTTTATTTTACTAAGAGTTTTAAGTGTTATTTCATGTGCAGTTTCAGCGTCAATTTTATGAAGCAATGGTTTTACAAGTGAAAATAAAAGATGCAACATGATATATCCTATAAAATTTTATTAAAAAGTAAAAATGATTTTACGAAACCATTAAAAAGGCTTTATAACAAGATAAATATTGATAAGCTTCGCTTTTTTATCAATTTAATCTATTTTATGCAGGTGCTTACAATGAGAAAAATTTTATGTGTCTATAGCATTGTTTTTCTGGGGTTATTCTCTTTTTTAAATATTGCTTATGCAAAAAATACTAATCCAATGCCGCCCGAGAGCAAGCCTTATGATATTAAAAAAGAGCATAAAAAGATAAGAAATCTTGATAAAGAAAAAATTGGATGGGTTGAAAATGTTTGTATTGGTGATTTATCCCTTAAGTTAAAGGCAAAAATTGACACTGGTGCATCAACATCATCAGTTAATGCTGATATTATTAAAATTGTGAAGCGTGGTGACAAACGCTTTGTATTTTATCGCATTATCGATGGAGATTTAAAAAGCGATGTGATTGAAGCGCAATTAACGCGTTATACACTTATTAAACCAAAACTTGAAACGAGTAAAAAAATTCGTCGTCCTGTTGTGATGACGGAATTTAAAATTGGTCGTCAAAAAATCCGTGAAGAAGTTAATCTTGCCCAACGTGATCATTTTGTGTATCCACTATTGATTGGTCGTAATGTATTACGACATAATTTTATGGTTGATCCTGCTAAAAAAATGACCGCCCGCACACGGTGTGTTTCCAAGTAATTGTTATATTATTATCAAGGTTTAACTTATGTATTCTCGATTGCCTTTAACATTATTTATTGTATTTATTTGTTTTTTCCTTGGTGGCGGCGTATTTATTTATAAAATACTCAATGGATTTCCTTTGTTCCCTGAGGAAAAAGTCAATAGCTGGCATTTAGAGCTTGGGTTAAGGCTTGAAAATAGTACAGATAATCTTGAATTAAGAGTGTCCCTACCTGAAGAAAATGGCGAG
The DNA here is from genome assembly GCA_047627635.1 of Alphaproteobacteria bacterium. Lineage (GTDB taxonomy): Bacteria > Pseudomonadota > Alphaproteobacteria > JBCCNR01 > JBCCNR01 > JBCCNR01. The sequence goes on from JBLHTX010000007.1 coordinate 16,975, forward strand.
TTAAAAATCATTGATTCGCATATTACTGATAATAATTTTGGCGATTATACTGATCAAGATAGTAATGGTAGCTATGTTTTGTGGAGCAAAAGAAAACCAAACAAAACAGAACATCTTTATTATCGTGCCGTTATTTATAAGGTAAAATCAGCTGATACATCTGTTAGCGATGAAAATAGCAAGCCATTAACCCAATTACGATCTAGTAAATTGAATAATGATGCAAGCATTCTGTCCCTTGAGAATATAAGAGATAAAATATTAAAAGAATCTGCGACTGATTATAATTTTGTAACGGGGTTACAGCGTATGATGCGTGAAGGGAACGATCCTGATTTACGGTACCTTCAAGCCAAGCTTTCTGGTGCAGATTCGGTTACAATTGCATCTGAAATTTTAAATTTCTCTGAAATACCTGCTCATATTATAAATGGGGTTTTACTATCTTCTGCTAATAAAAATGTCAAAATTATTCGCTGGGTTGATGCTTATACTGATACGCAGAAAATTTCATTCTCCCCTGAGCGTAAAAATTTGGGGATGCCATCAAACATTCTACCATGGTGGCGTGGTGACAAAGGTATGGTAAGCTTGAACAATAATTCACGTTCTAATATTACCAAGGATATTGCGGTTAAACGTCACACAGAAAGTGCCTTAACCGAAGCCATTTGGAGTAGTAGTAAAATTAAGGCAACCTTGTATCGTATGACAATTTATGCACTCCCTGTCGAGTTACAAGTCGTGATGCGTATATTACTGTTAATCCCCTTGGGGGCATTGGTGTGTATTATTATGAAGCAAATGATTGGTCTTAAAACCTTTGGGACTTTCATGCCTGTTTTGCTAGCGATGGCTTTTCGTGAAACAAGCCTTGTGAGTGGTCTTTTAATTTTTTCATTATTGATTGGTGCAGGCATTATTTTCCGAAGTCTTTTTGATAAAATGCGGCTTTTAACTGTGCCTCGTCTTGGTGCAATTCTTACAATTATTGTGCTTTGCGTATTTTTGATTTCTTTGTTTCTTGAAGGGGTTGGTTTCCAAGCTTCTGGATTATCTTTGTTCCCTTTAGTTATTTTAACGATGATGATTGAGCGTATTTCAGTGACTTGGGATGAGATGGGGGCAAAAGCCACAATCATGACAACGCTAAGCACTTTATTTGTTGCTGGTATGTGTTACTTAGTAATTATATTGCCATCAATCGAGCATATTATGACAACGTTTCCTGAGGTTTTATTAATAATTACAGGGTGTATGTTGTTGATTGGACGATATAATGGTTATAAATTAACAGAATATTATCGTTTTAAGGCAATGCGCTCATGAGTTTATTGCAGTCTTTAGTATCTTTAAAAGAATTTTTAATGCCACTAAATCCAAAGCAGTTTGGCATTCTAGGCATGAATTCACGCAATATTGATTATATTTTAAACTATAATGAACGACAATATTATCCAATGGTTGATAATAAATTACTTACTAAAAAAATGGCCAATGAGGCTTTAATTGCAGTTCCTGAGCTTTATCAAACAGCAGAATTTATACACGATATTGATAATGTTCTTAAGCAGTTACCAGATTATAAAGATGGTTTTGTGATTAAACCTGTTGCGGGGGCAGGTGGGGGCGGTATTATTGTCATTAAAGAAGTAAGGGGACATCTATTCTTAACCTCTGGTGGTATCGCTTTGACGAAGCGGGACTTAGCGTATCATATGTCAAATATCTTAGCAGGTTTATATTCGCTTGGTGGTCGTCCAGATCAAGTTATGATCGAGAAACGTATAAATCAACACCCTATATTTGATAAAATATCCTATAAAGGTGTGCCTGATGTGCGGGTCATTGTCTTTAAGGGATACCCTATTATGGCAATGTTACGGCTACCAACACGAGAATCAGATGGTAAAGCTAATTTACATGTAGGCGGCATTGGCGTTGGTGTTAATTTAAAAACAGGTATGACAACATTTGGTATTTTAAAAGGACAATATATTAGCAAGCATATTGATACGCATGAGCTATTAGGGGATATTGCTTTGCCAGATTGGGAAAAAACGCTCCATATTGCAGCGCGTATTGGGGATATTTTACCACTTGGTTATATTGGCTGCGATTTTATTTATGATTCTGTAACAGGAACAAATTTGCTTGAAGTCAATGCACGACCAGGCTTGGCTGTGCAAATCGCCAATAAAGAAGGCTTAAAGCCAAGACTTGAAAAAATATCATCGTATATTAAGTCTAATACTCATAAAAACTATAAAGAACGTACTGAGTTAGCACAAGATTTTTTTGCCTAGTATGCGTAACCTTTAAGATGCTTTGGTAATATTATCGTGTGATACAATAAAGTTTTCAGCATCTTTTTCGGTCATTGTGCAATTACGCCCATTTTGTTTTGCAATAGATAGTATTTTTTCTGCACGATTGACAAGACATCCAACACTTTCACCTGTACGAAACTCTGAAATACCACATGAAACTGTTACACGACCAAGAAACTCTCCCGTAGTTTTTTTAATAATACGTTTACGTTCAATTGTATTACGAATATGTTCAGCGAGGGTGAATGCACCAGTTGAAGTTGTTTTAGGAAGAATTAGCAAAAATAATGATGTGCTGTAACGTGCAGCGGTATCACGACCTTTGATATTTTCTCTTAGGGAGGATGCAATAAAGCGTAAAATTTGCTCTGATGTCACTTGTCCCCATTTCTTATAAAAATCATCATAATGATCAACTTCAATAAACAGAACACTCATGCTTTGTGAAGTTTCCAAGCTATTACGAATAGATATAGATAGAACTTGATCTGTTCTTTTGCGTGTTGATAGTGACGTTAAGGGATCCATCATAGATTCTTGACACATATTTTCAAGATATGATTGTAGTTTGCGAATTTCATCTTGTGAAGTATTCAGGCTGTTATCAAGTTCTTTTATTTTATTTTTAATGCGTGATGTTGCCTCGGTAATATAGGTAATAATATTGTTATCATTGGTAACGTTTATATCATCATCAATATATTGACTGAATGAATTAATGGCATCAGCAAAAACGTTTAGCTCTTGATCGCTCGTTGAAACAGAATCATTAAAGCTTGTGAGTTGTTTGGTTAAAAGATTTGTAACAATGTTAACCGTCCTTGCCATTGTCTCATAAGAAAGAATAGATGCATGAATTTTTAATAATAATATCTCAGAAATTTGTTCATTAGTTTCAAGAAATTTATTAATGGCATTTGTAAGTTCAATATTATCATTTTTTAAGAAGTGATACATAACTTCATAACATTTTGGTGTTGGCGGTATGTTATTCTTTTGCAGCTCAGATAATGTTTGCTGCGAAAGCTCAATTTCTTTTGTGTGGTTATCAACAGTCATCGCCTACACCTTAATAAAATGTATATTTATACAAAGTATGACGCTTAATAGTAAACATTAGGTTAAGGAAGTGAAGTCAGGTTGCTAAAATTTTTATTTTTCTCAAGCTATTTGTTTTTAAAAGCGATATATCAGATAAAGCAAGCTTTAACGCGAGCTGTTCTGCACGGCGACCCGTGTGACATTTCAAAATAAAATTAGGAATACTTAAAAGATTATCAATATTTAAACGTGAAAGTGGCATTGATTGAGCCCCTTCAATAAGAGGATTTCCAGTAAGTTCTTTGGGTTCTCGAATATCAATAATAATTTCAGATGTTAGCTTATCAAATGTTATAAACTCTAAGCATGGTAGAGGATTGAAAGATGTTTGCATGTGTGTTGGTAGTTTTATTACATTAAAATATAATCGCTCTAGGTCAATATTGATGACTTTATTTATACTTGTATAATGATGATTAATAATAATTTTAATGGCTTCGGTGGCCACCAAGCACCCAATCATACCAGCTACTGATCCTAAGACCCCTGTTTGCGAGCAATTAGGGGCATTATCAGGCACATTAGGAAAAAAACCCCGATAAGGCATTTTATTTGTAAAGCCTGCAATATAGCCACGCATACCCACAACTGATGCAACAAGTAATTTATGGGTGATATCGCCAAGGATATATTTACTTAAAAAACTATCAGTGCCATCAATAACAAGGTCTGCATCACGGCAATATTGTTTTGCAAGCTGGGTATCAAGGCGTTTAATGATTGGCGTAATAGTCGTATCAGGATGCAATATTGCAAGTTTTTGGGCTGCAATTTCTGCTTTGTAGTATCCAACATCATGAGCACTAAAAAGAATTTGGCGGTGTAAATTGCTTGTACTAATTGTATCATTATCAATAAGTGTAATTTTACCAATGCCTGATGCTGCTAAATACAATAAAGTTGGACATCCTAAACCACCGCACCCAACAACAACAATATGACTTTTAGATAATTTTTCTTGTCCTTGATTGCCAATTGTCGGGAGCATGATTTGACGGGAAAATTTTTCAATATTTTGATAGTGAAGCTGTGTCATAATGTAAAATGCTTAATCCATTCATTAAGCCGTTGTTGGGGAATATCATGGTGCGTAATATCAGTTACAAAGGAAACACAATCTGCACCCGCACTTAAAACGCCTTGTGCTTTTTCAAAAGTAATGCCGCCAATGGCCACAAGTGGGGTTAATCCACATTTTTGTTTCCATTGTTTCACAACATCTAATCCTTGGGGCTTCCATTTCATGGCTTTTAATTTTGTAAAATACACAGGGCCAAGGGCAATATAATGAGGATTGGTGTCAAGGGCAGTATCAAGTTCATGTGTGTCATGCGTGCTAAGCCCAAATTTTATATTGGCTTGATTAATGGCTTGCATGTCTGATTTTTCAAGGTCTTCTTGACCCAAATGAATCCAATCGGCCTTGTAATCAAGGGCATATTCCCAATAATCATTAACCACAAGAGCAACATTATGTGTTTTTGCAAGAGCAATAGCGTGTGATAATTGATTTTTTATCTCATTATGAGGCATATCTTTGAGGCGAATCTGTAGGAACTTTATACCTGATTTTATATACAGTTCAGCCGTTGGATAATCTAGTGCAATTGGATAAAATTGTGCAGGTAACTTGGTCATCATATTCTCTATTTATCGCAGTGCCTGGATAATTGCAAGGCTTGCAATTGCTGCTGTTTCTGCACGCATAATGCGATTCCCCAATGATACTGCGTGTGCATTGGATTGTTGATATAAAAAATCCGCTTCGGATTGGGTGAATCCACCTTCGGGTCCAATTAAAATTGCGTCAATAGCCTGTTTGTCTATGCTATGGCATTGCTTGATTGGCACGCCGCCGCCTTTTTCATCACAAAAAATAATATTTTGATATTGAGGCATAATGTCAGGTAATTTTTGTGGTGGTAAAATTTTTGGAATATCGGTCAAGCCACATTGTTCAGCGGCCTCGATAGCAATAATTTCTAGGCGATCAAGATTAACATCCCGAAACATTGTTCTGTCAGTGATAACGGGTTGCAATTTTCCAATGCCGAGCTCAGTCGATTTTTGTACTAAATATTCTAGGGGCGTTTTTTTAATAATAGAAAATACTAAGCTTATGGCATCAGGAATTAACGGATCTTTGATTTTTTGATACGGTTTGACAATAACGTGCTTCTTATCAAGTTGAATAATTTGATATGCATATTCGCCCTGTTGACCATTGAAAATACCTAAATAATCACCAATTTTAGCCCGCATAACATTGCGAATATAATGTGCCTGCTTTGCTTCAAGTGCAAAACAAGTTTCCATATCAAAGCTGATATATGGACAAAAAAGCCGGGCTTTAATTTTTACTGTATTATGATACATCTTTTAAAGATACATAACTGAAAAAGCATTTGATAAATCGTTAATCAAGTCTTGTGGGTCTTCAAGGCCAATATGTAAACGAATAACGGTATCGTTTGAAGCAATGTTCCCTGTACAGCTGCGTTGCATATTATCATCGAAGCACGGCATAACAAGACTTTCGAAACCGCCCCATGAAAAGCCAATACCGAATAATGTGAGACTATTCACAAAGCGTTCAACGGATTTTTCATCGGTTTTTTCAAGCGTAAATGCAAATAATCCACATGATCCTGTGAAATCACGCTTGAATATTTCATATTGAGGGAATGATTTTAATGCAGGATGTAAAACTTGTTTCACGTCTTGACGGTTTTCAAGGTATTTTGCAACTTCAAGTGCATTTTTTTCATGCTGCTTAAGTCGCACTGACAAAGTCCGTATGCCTCGTAATGCTAAATAGGCAGTGTCACCATCAATTGTATGACCATTAAGATAATAGGTATCACGGAGTTTTTTATACACTTTTGAGCGGCAAGTAATTGAGCCAAACAAAGCATCGGAGTGACCAACATAATATTTGGTGCCTGCTTGAATTGAAATATCACAGCCATGTTCAAAGGGTTTGAAAAAATAACCCGCACTCCAGCTATTATCAATTGCACTGATAATATTATGGGCTTTGGCAATTTTTGTTAGGGCTGGAATATCAGAAATTTCAAAGGTTAATGACCCTGGGGATTCAAACATAACCAGTTTTGTATTAGGCTTGATATAGGTTTTAAATTCCTCGGCAGTGACGCATGGCGGAAAAAAGCTATATGATATGCCAAATCGTGACCCAAAGGACTCGGCCCACATTTTTGTTGGCCCATAGACATTATCAGAAATTAAAACATGGTCGTTAGGTGATAAACACCCGCTGAGTACAACAGAAATTGCTGAAACACCTGACCCTGTTAATAAGCAATGATCGCCTCCTTCAATGTCAAGGATGGCTTCCTCAAGTTGATGGGTAAGAGGTGTTCCCTTGCGACCATAAGTTAAGCCACCACTGTGCCAAGGCGTATTCCCTGAACAATCAAGGTTTTTAAAGGCAGCATAATTATCAAATAAAATAGTTGACGCACGGTAGACAGGCGTATTCACGACACCAAAATGATGTTGCGGAGAGCGACCAGAGTGGATAATTTTTGTGTCTATTGATGTTTTTTTTGATAATTGCGATGCCATATAATACTCCAATATGCAATAAAGCCTATATAGAGTATTTTTATGATGATAGCAATCGCATCAAGCACTATTTTTTAAAGCAAAAAGCTTAAACTGCTTTAAAAACCAAAGATGCATTTGTGCCACCAAACCCAAATGAGTTTGACAAAACAACATTAACATTCATTTGTTTCGCATGATGCGGCACAAGATCAATATGTGTTTCAACCGATGGATTATCAAGATTTAATGTCGGTGGTACAATATTATCACGGATTGCAAGTACCGAGAAGATGGCTTCAACAGCACCAGCAGCACCCAATAAATGCCCAATTGATGACTTTGTTGATGACATTGTTAAAGTATTTTTTGGCTGATTAAATAAGCGTTCAACGGCTTTAAGCTCAAGCTCGTCACCCATTGGTGTTGATGTGCCATGTGCATTAATATAGTCAATATCTTCGGCGTTAAGTTTTGCACGTTTTAATGCCGCCTGCATAGCACGATAACCACCATTGCCATCGGGGGCAGGGGAGGTAACATGATAGGCATCGCCTGACATACCATAACCAACAACTTCAGCATAAATTTTTGCGCCACGGGCTTTTGCATGTTCATATTCTTCAAGGACAACAACGCCTGCACCTTCACCCATTACAAAACCATCACGATCTTTGTCATAGGGTCTGGAGCCTTGTTGCGGCGAATCGTTGAAACTGGTTGATAATGCTTTGCAAGCATTGAACCCTGCAATACCAATACGGTTAATTGCGGCCTCACAGCCTCCAGCAACCATCACGTCAGCGTCATCATACATAATAAGGCGTGCAGCATCGCCAATAGCATGAGAGCCTGTTGCACAGGCTGTGACTACTGCATGATTAGGGCCTTTAAAGCCATGTTCGATTGATACTTGCCCAGAGGCTAAGTTAATGAGTGCCGAAGGAATGAAGAAAGGGCCAATGCGGCGTGCGCCTTTTTCATTTAAGATTAAGGCATTATCGTGAATAGATGTAAGGCCGCCAATGCCAGAGCCAAGTAAAACACCTGTACGACATTTTTGCTCTTCTGTTTGGGCAATCCAGCCAGAATCTTGAATAGCTTGCTTAGAGGCGGCAATGCCAAAAAGAATAAACGGGTCATTTCGACGAATTTCTTTGGAATCAATCCATTCTTTTGGATTAAATTTATGATCTTCCGCTGAGCCAAGAGGGACTTGGCATGCAATTTTTGTTGCAAGATCATGTGTTTCAAAGCCTGAAATTAAATTAGCACCACTTTGTGCAGCAATTAATTGTTTCCAGCTCTCTTCTGCACCACACGCTAGGGGTGTGATTGCTCCGATTCCTGTGACGACAACACGACGCATTTATGTATCCTTTTTAACTCAGGCCAATTTGTGTGTAACAAGCCTTAATTTATCATAAATTAAGGCTTATGACTTAGAAACAGTAGTATGAATTAGGCAACTGCTTTTGATAGGAATGAAACAGCATCACCAACTGTCACAATTTTTTCTGCTGCATCATCAGGAATCTCAACACTAAATTCTTCTTCAAATGCCATTACTAGCTCAACTGTATCAAGACTATCAGCGTCTAAATCTTCAATAAAAGATGCTGCTTGAACAACTTTATCTGCTTCAACGCCTAAATGTTCGACAACTATTTTTTTGACACGCTCTTCTACGTTGCTCATTTATATCACCTAAAAATTCAAATTTTAAAAAATGCACATATATCAACTGTATCAGTAACACAGTATAAGATCGAAATATGCAACATGAATTTGATAAATTTTTTTTCATGATTTGTCAAACAATCATTCATATTATGGCCTATTTATTGCCTATTTTTCTATTTTTTTAGATATTTTCCTTACGTAAGCCTTATTATTGATAAATCAGGTAAGGATGTCAATGTGACTATTTAATTGAATTTTCATATATAATCATATATGATGCGCGCGTATGAAAAATCACTTTTAATCTTATTATATTTTTAGTACACATTAGTAATGATGGGTAATGATGGGACAATAATATGGCATCACTTTCAGTAGCGCTCATTCCAGATATTGACAATAGCTTGTCAAGTTATCTTTCGAAAATTAAAAAATTTCCAATGCTAGAGCCAGAGCAAGAGCAAGCACTTGCACATGATATGCATGAAAATAAGAACATTGAATCGGCACATAAGCTGATTACCTCGCATTTACGATTGGTTGTATCTGTGGCTGTTAAATTTAAGGGGTATGGATTGCCCATTATGGATTTAATTGCAGAAGGTAATATTGGCCTTATGCGTGCAGTCAAAAAGTTTGATCTATCAAAGGGGTATCGTCTTTCAACTTATGCATTATGGTGGATACGGGCTTCGATACAAGATTATATCCTTAAATCATGGTCATTGGTTAAAATTGGCACAACAACAGCACAAAAAAAATTATTCTTTAGCCTTAATCGCTTAAAGCGTAAATTGAATATTCATAATAATGCCGAGCTTCACACTGAAAATGTTACTAAAATTGCGCACGATTTAAATGTTCCTGATTATGAAGTTGTTGATATGAATAGGCGTTTGGGAGGGCATGATGCATCTTTGAATGTTCCTGCTATGATTTCAGAAGAAAACAGCGTTGAACGCCAAGATTTCTTGGTGGATAAAACGCCTAATCAAGAAATTATGATTGTTAAAAAAGATGAAGATCAATATCGTCAGAATTTAGTTGCACAAGCACTCGATGAAATGCCTGAACGTGATCGCAATATTATTGTGCGTCGCCGCATTGATGATCCGCCAACAACCCTTGAGGTTTTGTCACAAGAATATGGTATTAGTCGTGAACGTGTAAGACAAATTGAGGATCGTGCCTTTAAAAACCTTAAAGAAAAAGTGCTTGTTTTGGCAAATCCAAAAGTACATAAACAAATTGAGCATCACTCATAATGGATAACGACCTTGAGCGTCTTTATCATAAACAAATGCTTGTCTTTACGCAAAATCCTTTATTTTATCACGAGGCACAAATTTCAGTACAGGCATCACAAGCAATAATCGTTAAAAATCCTATGTGTGGTGATTGGTTGTCATTTAAACATCATAATAATGCGGTTTATTGGCATGGTGATGGGTGCTTAATTTGCCGTGCTAGTGCCGAGGCGCTGTGTCGTATTATTGAAAATATTTATCTGGATACAGAAAAAATACATGAGATATGCACGCAAATTGAGCATTATTTTAATGGACAGGGGGCGTTATTACCTGATAAGTTCATGCCATTATCATCTGTAAAGCAGGTGAAATCACGCATAAATTGTGTTATGTTATCCATACGAGGCGTAACACTTTTAATTAAAGGCAACAAATAAATGACGCATTCAGATATAACAGCAGCTGATACTTCTATCGACGATGATGATGATCGTGCAGAAGCTGAGCCCGATGTTACGGGGAATTTTCGTGAGCATCCTTTATGTGACATTATTACAGGTGCTATTCGGCAAGTTTTTGATCCTGAAATCCCAGTAAATATCTATGATTTAGGGCTTATTTATCGGATTGATATTGACGATCAAATGAATGTTGATATTGATATGAGTTTGACCGCACCAGGATGTCCTGTTGCAGGAGAAATGCCTGGTATGGTCGAGCGTGCCGTTGAGCCCATTAATCAAGTCAATGATGTTACTGTACAGATTGTATGGGAACCTGCATGGACACAAGATCGTATGACGGAAATTGCACAACTTGAATTAGGTTGGTTTTAGGCATTGGTTGAATTTTTATGAAACATCGTACGGCTGCTATTTTTTATCACGTCAATGATTTTAATCGTCCTGATGCTGCGTGTGTCGGGCATATTGCACGCTATTTAGCAAAGCATAATTTTGAAGTTATTGACTATTTCTGGGCATTGCGTGATGATTTACCAGAAAACACTCATGATTATGATGTGTTGTTTATTATGGGTGGCCCCGGTTCAGTTTACGATACCGAGCGTCCTGAATGGATGGATCATGAAATTCATTTAATTGAGCAACGGATTATTAATCAGCAAAAAACGATTGGTATTTGCCTTGGTGGGCAAATGTTAGCCCTGGCATCGGGTGGACAAGTGAGCAGTAATCATTATTTTGAATTTGGCTTTCACCCCGTTAGTTTTTTACATGATACAGGGCATCCTGTTTTGGAAGGCATTCCAAAAACTGAAATATTTATGCATTGGCATCATGATGGGTTTTGCCCTCCAGAGGGTGCTATTAGTATTGCCACAAGCGATGCCGCACGTCATGAATTATGCGACAATGAGTGCGAGGGATCACAGGCGTTTGTTTATGATAGCTTTCTTGCGATTCAGTTTCATCCAGAAATGTCGCTTGAAACCGTTCAAATTAATCATGCAAATATGACCGAAGATACCGAACGTTACAAACAATCCAAATCAGTTGTGCAAGAGCTTGCTCCAATTTATTTGGCTTCGGAGACTGATCCAAGTGAAAATTGTGCACGCGATATTTTCTTTAAACTTCTTGATAATTTTTTAAAGCCACAAAATAATGACCAATAATATAGAGACCAACAAGCCAAGACCCAACAAGCCAAGACCAAGTGCTATTCGTGTGACGGATATTGCTTTGCAACATCTTGTTACAATGATGGAAAAAGCACCAGATGGCACGATTGGTATTAAGCTTGGCTTGAAAAATGCAGGCTGTGCAGGCATGTCTTATGTGATGGATTATACACAACAAGCCGATGTGAGTGCTGAAATTGTTGATCTTGGTGTCGTAAAAATTTTTATTGATGCAAAATCCTTGTTATTTTTACTTGGCATGGAAATGGATTATGAAATTACGAAATTAAAAGCAGGGTTTGTTTTTAATAATCCGAACCAAACCGATGCTTGTGGCTGTGGTGAAAGTATTAAATTAGTGCCTGCTGATCCGTCTAGTACGTTTTAAGTGTCACTGGAAATGAAAAAACTTTATTTCTATGACACGACATTGCGTGATGGTGCGCAAACAAAGGGCGTTGATTTTTCAATTCAGGATAAAATACACTTTTGCCATAAACTCGATAGCCTTAATATTGATTATATCGAGGCTGGCTGGCCAGGTGCAAACCCCAATGATACTGTTTTTTTTAAAAACTTACCCACTTTAAAGCATTCAAAAATTGTGGCTTTTGGGATGATGACCAAGAAAAACACCCATAATCAGCCCGATGATTTATTTAAAACAGTCATTAATTCACATGCAAATGTTATTTGTTTAGTCGGTAAAACCTATGATTATCATGTGACTTTGGCATTAAATATGTCCCTTGATGAAAATTTACATAATTTAGCATTTAGCTTTAATGAAGCACAAAAAACGAACAAAGAAATTTTATTCGATGCCGAACATTTTTTTGATGGCTTTAAGGCGAATCAAGAATATTCCTTAAAATGCCTTGAAGTTGCACAAAAATCAGGGATTAAAACCATTATCCTATGTGATACAAATGGGGGGTCAATGCCCCAAGAAATCGCCAATATTACCCAACAAGTCATAACGCATTTTCCTGATTTAATTATTGGCATCCATTGCCATAATGATTGCGAGCTTGCCGTTGCCAACAGCCTGAGTGCTATTCAAGCAGGGGCAACTCATATTCAAGGGACGATTAACGGCCTTGGGGAGCGGTGCGGTAACACAAATTTGTGCAGCGTCATTGCCACAATTTTATTAAAAAAACCTTTTTGTGATTTGTTTACCGTCAGTATTAATCATACGCATTTAAAGAATTTAAGTGAAGTATCGCATAATTTAACCGATATGTTAAATCAACCGCTTGCCTTAAATTTACCTTATGTTGGGCAAAATGCCTTTGCACATAAGGGGGGATTGCACGTATCGGCGGTTATCAAGGATCCTGCAACTTACGAGCATATTGAGCCTGAACTTGTGGGAAATAAACGGATTATTCCTGTGTCTACGCAGTCTGGGCGTTCCAATATTATTATGCGATTAAAGGAATTTCCCTGTGATTTTGAGCTTTCTTCTCAGCAAATCCAAGAAGTTCTTGAGGCAATCAAACACGCTGAAACTCAAGGATATGGCTTTGATTCTGCTGGCGCTTCTTTTTATATTCTAGTCCTGAGGGTTATTGATAAGCTGCCGCAATATTTTGTGATTAATGAATTTCGTGCAACATCGAATGGTCATACAGCCGAAGCCATTGTAAAAATGACAATTAATGCACATAACATTATGAATATCGCCGAGGGGCAAGGCCCTGTTGATGCGTTATATAATGCCCTCGTTAAAGATTTAGGAATTTATCACGATATTATTAAAAATATTCACCTAGAGGATTTTAAAGTACGCATTATCGGGAGTTCTACTGCGGCGAAGACACGGGTTTTAATTGATTTCAAAGATCATAATCAACATCGTTGGTCAACTGTTGGGGTGTCGCATGATATTGTTAATGCCTCTTTTGAAGCAATTCTTGAGGCGATTTTTTATTACCTTAAAATTTCAAACATAAAAAGTTAATGATTGTGATGCTTGGTAATACTGATTTGTTAATCGCACAAAATATTCATGTTATCAAAAGCAAGCAAGCAATTTTAACAGATATTTCATTGACCATTCAACATCAAGATTTTATCACTATTATTGGCCCCAATGGTGCAGGCAAGTCAATGTTGCTGAAATGCCTTATGGGATTTTATAAGCCAAATACAGGAAAAATCCTTAAAAAACCATCGCTGAAAATTGGCTATGTCCCGCAGCGGCTTTACTGTGATCCCACTTTGCCGATATCGGTTTTGGCATTTATGAAATTGAATAAAAAAAATTGTTCTAAGCAGCATTTATCAGATATTATCCACGAAACACAAATTGATGGTTTCCTTGATCGTCCATTGCACGTTTTATCGGGGGGGCAATTACAGCGGGTTTTACTTGCCCGAAGCCTGTTGCATAACCCTGAATTATTAATTCTTGATGAGCCGGCACAAAACCTAGATATTTCAGGCCAGCTTGTCTTTTATAAATTGCTTGATAAGATTTATGCAAAACGTAATTTGGCGATTATTATGGTATCGCATGATTTGCACATGGTGATGGCTTCAAGCCGCCGCGTTATTTGTCTTTATCACCATATTTGCTGTTCGGGAGAGCCACACATGATTACCCAAGATCCAGAATTTATTGCCTTGTTCGGCAAAGATATGGCGGAAATGATGGCAATTTATCAGCATACCCATAATAATCGGTGCAATCATGATGCTGTTTGACTCCTTTATGATTAATATTTTGATTGCAGGTATTGGCATTGCAATTTTAACGGGTGTCATGGGGTGCTTTGTTGTGTGGCGACGTATGGCATATTTTGGCGATTCCCTCTCTCATAGTGCGTTACTGGGCGTTGTGATTGGTATTTTGACAGGGCTACAAATGCAAATTGCCATTATTGGTGTTTGTCTCGCCTTTGCATTTTTATTGGTTTATTTGCAGCAACAAAAAATCTTATCTGGTGATACTTTACTGGGGATTTTGGCACATGGTGCTTTGTCTTTTGGCATGGTTGCCTTTAGTTTTTTAAATCAAAATATCGACCTGCATTCGTTTTTATTCGGGGATATTTTAACAGTACAGCCCACTGAAATTTATTGGATTTATGGCGGTGGGATATGTATTTTGGCGGTTATTTATTATTATTGGTCTTCTTTGTTATTGGTCACCCTCAGTGAGGAGCTTGCGGCTGCAGAAGGCGTTAATATTTACCTTATGAATATATTATTTATGCTATTAATGACCTTAATTGTTGCATTATCAATGCGTATTATTGGGGTGCTATTGATTACATCGCTTTTGATTATTCCTGCTGCAACAGCAAGGAAGTTTGCAAAATCGCCTAAAAAAATGATGCTTTATGCTGTTTTATTTGGCGTGATTTCGATTATTGGTGGGCTTGTTTTATCAATTCAATTTGATACACCCTCATCGCCAACGATTGTTTCTTTTGCTGTGATTATTTTTATGATCTTACTGCCTGTGCAAGGGTATCATAAAATCAAATAAAGGTTTTTATTCACAAACAAAACAGGCGAGGTTCAATATTTAAAGTGAGAACCATAAATATTGAACCTTAAAAAATTACTTAAAAAGATTATACAGCTTCTTCTGGTGTTGCTTCGGCAGCGGCTTTTTTCTCGGCTTTTGCTGTGGCACGTTCTGTCATTTTTTTACCAGATACAGCTTTTTTAAGATTGCTGCGTGTTTTAGCTGGAACAACGCCTAGTTTTTCAAGGAAGCGTGATACACGGTCTGTTGGTTGTGCACCAACTGATAACCAATGCAGAACACGCTCTTGGTTAACAACAAAACGATTTTCATCTTCTTTGGCAAGCATTGGATTATAAGTACCAACTTTTTCTAAGAAGCGACCATCACGGGGTGCACGCTCATCAGCGATAACGATTGAATAATGTGGACGTTTTTTTGAGCCGCCACGGGCTAGACGAATTTTAACAGCCATGTTAATTTTCCTTTAGGTTTATGTTAAATTAAAATATTAGTTTGATATTAAATTAAAATATTAGTTTTACATTAAATTAAAATATTTATCGTAAACGAATTTTTTTAGGTTTATTACTTTTCTTTTGTGTGCCTGGCATTCTGAATCCACCAGTTGGTGACATGCCCATACCTGGAAGACCGCCACCCATTTTGACTGATTCTGCCATTTTTTGCATTTCTTCTTCTGATGGTGTTCCTGATCCAAATAGGCTTCGCATGACTTTGCCCATTTTTCCACCACCGCCAGTTTGCATTTTTTGCATTTGCCCCATCATGCCTGCCATTTGCTTTTGCATTTGGGTTAATTTATTGACATCTTGAACAGTAACGCCAGCCCCTTTTGCAATCCGTCTTTTGCGAGATGCATTCATAACAAGCTGTGGATTAGCACGCTCTTTTTTGGTCATAGATTGCACGATGGCTTTTTGTTTATTCAAAGCGTTATCGTCAAGGTTACTGCTTTCGAGTTGCTTTTTCAGTTGACGCATTCCTGGCAATAAACCCATGACACCACCCATGCCACCAAGATTTTTCATTTGCTGCATTTGTGACAATAAATCATCATAGTCAAAAATGCCTTGCTTGAGTTTTTCCATCATGGATAAAGCATCGGCTTCGGAGATATTCTCGGCGGCTTTTTCAACCAGACTGACGATATCACCCATACCTAGAATACGGCTTGCGATTCTTTCGGGATGGAACTCTTCAAAGGCATCAATGGTTTCGCCAGTACCCATAAATTTAATGGGTCGCCCTGTAATGTGACGCATTGAAAGGGCTGCACCGCCACGACCATCGCCATCAATACGGGTTAGAATAATACCTGTAACGCCAACTTGTTCATGAAATGCCTGTGCAGTTGTAACGGCATCTTGCCCTGTAAGGCTGTCGGCAACCAAAAGAATTTCATGGGGAGAAGTGCGTTTTTTGACTTCTTGAAGTTCTTGCATTAATGCATTGTCAACAGTTGTTCGACCAGCAGTATCAAGGATTACAACATCATATTCACCTGCTTTTGCCGCTTCGATTGCACGATCGGCGATATCAAGGGCGCTTTGTCCAGCAATAATATCGAGAGAGGCAACTTGGATGGAATCGCCAAGAATTTTTAATTGCTCTTGTGCTGCAGGACGACGATTATCAAGGGATGCAAGGAATACTTTTTTCTGATGACGCTCGGTGAGGCGTTTTGCCAACTTACCAGCGGATGTTGTTTTTCCTGAGCCTTGCAAGCCAACAGTCATAACAACTGAAAGCGTTGGGCGATTAATATCAAGAATAGCTTCATCGTCTTGATTAGTGCCACCTGATAAGATTTCAACAAGGGCGTCGTTGACGATTTTAACAACCTGCTGGGCAGGTTCAACATCTTTGATGAGTGTGATACCAACGGCTTTTTCGTGAATATCATCAACTAACTGCTTAACAACGGGCAAAGAAACATCAGCATCAAGCAAGGCAAGGCGAATTTCCCGCAGGACAGAGGCCACATCATCTTCACGCAGTGTTTTACGTTTGCCAAATTTAGACAATACGCCAGAAAGTTTGTCGGTAAGATTATCAAACATGGTTGTCACTCTGTGTTGTTAAAGCATTAATTTATTATATAGCAACGAAAATGCGCCGAAGAATGATACTCATTGTTCAAGCGTGTTTTATGGGTCGATTATATTTTAAACGTTACTTTATTTAGTGTTATTCACCAACATTGTCAATCC
The DNA here is from genome assembly GCA_047627635.1 of Alphaproteobacteria bacterium. GTDB lineage: Bacteria > Pseudomonadota > Alphaproteobacteria > JBCCNR01 > JBCCNR01 > JBCCNR01. The sequence goes on from JBLHTX010000007.1 coordinate 34,263, forward strand.
ATTTTTAAAAAACATCACAAAAAATCATTATTATAAAAATTAAGAATTGTATATTCGGGCATAATTTGTTAAGAAGCAAACATATTTATTACTTATTTTTTTGGAGATGGAAATGACAGTAAAAGTTGCAATTAATGGTTTCGGTCGTATTGGTCGTCTTGTACTGCGTGCAATCGCTGAATCGGGTCGTACTGATATTCAGGTTGTTGGTATTAACGATCTAGCCCCGCTTGATACAAATGCACATTTATTACGTTATGACAGTGTTCATGGGCGTTTTCCCGGGACAGTAAAAACCGATGGCGATCACATGATTGTTAATGGTCAAAAAATTCATGTA
>JBLHTX010000008.1:0-32793 GCA_047627635.1 Alphaproteobacteria bacterium
ATCCCCTCAAAGGCGTTGCTTCATGCCTCAGAAGTCTATCACCAAGCCATGCACGTTATGAGTAAATTTGGGGTCAATTCCGAAAAAACAACCCTTAACCTTGCCGATATGATGAAGCACAAAGATTCAACCGTCGATGATTTAACCAAGGGGATTGCGTTTTTATTCAAGAAAAATAAAATTACCCCTTTTTACGGCACAGGTAAAATTGTCGATAATACCACCATCGAGATCGAACTTAATGCTGGCGGTAGTGAAACTTTGAAGGCAAAAAACATTGTGATTGCCACAGGTTCCGATATTATTTCGTTGCCAAATGTCAAGATTGACGAGCAAACAATAGTCTCATCAACAGGGGCATTAAGCTTGCATGAAGTGCCAAAACACATGGTTGTTATTGGTGGCGGTGTGATTGGTCTTGAAATGGGTTCTGTGTGGTCACGTCTTGGGGCAAAAGTTACTGTTGTTGAATATCTTGATCGGATTACCCCGACAATGGATCATGAAATTTCAAAATCATTCCAAAAAATTCTTCAGACACAAGGCATTGATTTTAAATTATCCACCAAAGTCACAGGCGTTTCAAAAACCGATACAGGGCATTCAATTAGCGTTGAACCTGCTGCTGGTGGCGATGTTCAAACAATTGACTGCGATATTGTGCTGATGTCGATTGGCCGCAAAGCCTATACGGATTCCCTTAATCTTGAGGCAGTTGGTATTAGTGTTGATGATAAAGGGCGCGTTGATATTAACGATAATTTTCAAACATCACAAGCCAATATTTATGCAATTGGTGATGTTGTTCGTGGTCCAATGCTTGCCCATAAAGCCGAAGAAGAAGGCGTTGCCGTTGCTGAAATTATTTCGGGTCAACATGGTCATGTTAATTATAATACAATTCCAAATGTTATTTATACATGGCCCGAAGTATCATCGGTTGGTAAAACCGAGCAAGAACTTAAAGCTGATGGTGTGATTTACAAAGTTGGCAAATTCCCATTCGCTGCCAATGCACGTGCAAAGGCTGGCTTGAATACGGATGGTTTTGTTAAAATTCTTGCTGATAAAGAAACAGACCGTGTTTTAGGCGTTCACATGATTGGCCCCGATGTTGGTAACATGATTAACCAAGCCGCAATGGCAATGGAATTTTCGGCCTCATCCGAAGATATTGCCCGCACTTGTCATGCCCATCCAACAACTGGTGAAGTTGTTAAAGAAGCGGCTCTTGCTGCTGCTTTTGGTAAAGCAATTCATTCATAAATAAACATAATTTAAGGCATAATGAGTATTTCATTATGCCTATTTTATAAATTTCACGTCAAATATTTTATTTTTTTATAAATTCTATGTAAAATATTTTAAAACCGCACGTTCATCATCGGTTAATGCGCGTGCCTCCGAGGCAAGCATAACAGGAATTTGATTGCGAATGGGATAAGCTAAGTTCGTCCCAACTGCATAAAGCCATTCTTGGTTTTTATTCATAATCAGCGGTTTTTTGCTGATTGGGCAAACAAGGTCGCAAAAGCGGTGCGTTTTTTGTATTTCAATAATATGTGTCATAAGCTTATATTAATGAAATTTATGGGCACTCGTCAAGCTGTTAAATGTACAATTTAAAATGAGTGCCAAGGCTTTTTCACGCTTAAAGGTTGAAGGGATTTCAGATAAATATAACCGTTCACTGTCACTGACTGGCATAATCATAATCAGCGAGTTTAATAATTTATCGAGGGACAAGTTGGCAAAATCAATTTGACCATTAATATTCAAGCTATGGATAAATTGCAGGAAAAATTGAATAAATATTGGATCAATCGAATCTAAATCAATTGGCGTGGGAATGGTGCTATCATCATTATCATAAACATGAAAATCGGGCTTAATAACTTCGTATGGATACCCAATTAAATCACTCTCTTGATACGAGATAAAACGCTTAATACCCTCAAGGTAAAGTTTAATTGTATTCGTTTCTTCGTCAAAGCTATAATCAAGAATATACGCAATACAGCCTCGCTTAACATGATTAGAGCGATAATGACTACGCACTAATGCTAAATATCCAGTCGTATTCACTGCTTGCATAATAGAAGGAATATCGATATGAGAAAAACTAACATGGCATTTGCATTTTGGCATCACAACCATATTTTCGAAATAGGCTGTTTGCAATAATGTCGGAATTTTATGGCGTGTATTTTTCTCGATTGACGGGATATTATATTTTTTATTTTCATAAAGGATTTTTTGAATGGACATAACACACATTTTGAATATAATTACTATGATTTAATATAAGCAATTATTGTACCAACCCTAAAATAAGTATATTTTAAAAATACCTATTTATAATCACTATAATAAGAAAAGGATTTAATGAATGTATAAAATTCCAGTTGAAATTGGTGCAATTCATTTTATTGGTATTGGCGGCATTGGCATGAGCGGTATCGCTGAATTACTCCAATCACATGGCTATCATGTTACAGGATCAGATATTTCAGAAAGTGCAAATGTCCAGCGTTTGCGTAAACTTGGTATCGAAATTAAGGTTGGTCACACTATCAATAATATTGAAAATGTTGCCGTTGTGGTTTACTCAACAGCCATCAAGCCCGATAATCCAGAGTTCAAAGAAGCCCGCAATCGTCGTATTCCAACGGTTAGACGTGCTGAAATGCTTGCAGAATTAATGCGCTTAAAATCATGTGTTGCCATTGGCGGTACGCACGGTAAAACGACAACAACAACAATGGTTGCAACCTTACTAGACAAAGCAAATTTTGATCCAACAATTATCAATGGCGGCATTATTAATGCGTATGGCACAAATACCCGTCATGGTGAAGGCGAGTGGATGGTTGTTGAAGCCGATGAGTCCGATGGTACATTTTTAAAATTGCCTGCAACATTTGCGGTCATTACCAATGCCGACCCTGAACATCTTGATTTTTATGGCACTGCCGAGAATATGGTTGATGCGTTTATTAAATTTGCCGCTAATATTCCTTTTTACGGCGTGGCTATTTTATGTACCGATCACCCAACGGTTCGCCAAATTGCAGGAAAAATTACAGATCGCCGCATTGTCACTTATGGCCTTAATGTCCAAGCCGATATTCGGGCAACAAATTTACGTTATAATGTTACAGGGTCGTTTTTTGATATTGAAATTCAAATGCCCAATGAAACCGACAAAGTTATTTTATGCGACGTGCATTTGCCAATGCCAGGAGAGCATAATATTTTAAACGCTTTGGCTGCTGTTGCAGTGGCACTAGAATTGAAAATTGGGACTAATCAAATTGTTGACGCACTTGCACAATTCGAGGGCGTAAAACGTCGCTTTACCCTGATTGGTCATCACAAAGAAACCCGTATCATTGATGATTATGCACATCACCCAACAGAAATCATGGCAACACTTAAAGCCGCACGTCAAGCCGTGGGCGATGGCAAGGTGATTGGCGTGCTTCAGCCGCATCGCTATTCACGTTTAAAAGAATTATTCGATGATTTTGCAGGGTCTTTGCATAACGCTGATACGGTTTATATTACCGATGTTTACAGTGCAGGAGAAGATTTACTTGAGGATTATACGGCCGAAAAACTTGTATCCGCAATCATTGCCAATGGCCACAAAGACGTGCATTATTTGCCCGATATCACGCAAATGACAACCATTATCCCTGAAATTTGTCAGGGGAACGATTTGGTTATTATGATGGGGGCAGGGAGTATTTCGGTTGAAGCCAGTAAAATTTGCGATGATTTAGCCCTATTATCCAAGGCTACATAATGACAATTTTAACCAAAGAGGCAATGCAATCCATAGAATCGATACCAATTAAGGGGCGACTTGAAAGCAATATACCGCTTGCCCCTTTTACTTGGTTCAAGGTTGGCGGCAAGGCTGATTATTTATATCGTCCATCCGACAGTGCCGATTTATGTCATTTCCTTAAAGCATTACCCAGCGATGTTCCCCTTATGGTGATGGGGGCGGCATCTAATTTATTGGTGCGTGATGGCGGCATTCGAGGCGTTGTTATGCGTTTGGGGCGTGGCTTTGCCGATATGGTGCGCTTGAATGCAACCGATGTTATGATTGGTGCAGGTGTACCCGACATTAATGCCGCAAAATTTTTAATGACCGAGGGGCTAGGGGGCGGTGCATTTTTACGCGGCATTCCGGGGACTATTGGTGGTGCTTTAAAAATGAATGCGGGGGCTTATGGCACCGAGCTTAAGGATATTTTCCTTGAAGCTTGCGGCGTTACCTTGCAGGGCGAGGCGGTGACTTTAAGCTATGATGAGATGCAATTTTCATATCGTCATTGCGGTATGCAAGATATTATTTTTACAGGCGTTAAGCTCCGTCTAAAGGAAGCAGATCCAAAAATTATTGCAGCACAAATGCATGATATTACCAGTAAACGCCAAGAAACCCAGCCTGTAAAATCGCATACGGGAGGCTCAACATTCAAGAATCCTATTAATAATTTAGGGGGGCATAAAGCGTGGGCATTAATTGACCAAGCAGGCTGTCGAGGCTTGCAAATTGGCAATGCACAAATTTCGCAGTTACATTGTAATTTTATGCTGAATAATGGGGATGCAACGGCTTATGATCTTGAATTTCTTGGGGAAACTGTCCGAGAAAAAGTCTTCAAACAAAGCCAAATTATGCTTGAATGGGAAATTAAGCGTATTGGTGATTTTCAAGATGGTCAAGTGATCTTAAATCAATCATAACTCCTTAGAATTAGCTATGAAATATGATTGATTATTAAAATAATGTCTGCACCATTTTATCTATGATGCAGATATTTTTATTAAGATTTCAAGCTTGTATCAATATTTTGACAGGCTTCAACAAGTTCTTTAACGGCATCAACAGAGCTGTTAAATTCTTTTTGTTCACTCTCGTTAAGCTTAATTTCAACGATTTTCTCAACGCCATTTTTACCAATCACAACGGGAACGCCAACATACATATCGTTCAAGCCATATTCGCCTGTTAAATTAGCGGCAGCAGGAACAACACGTTTCTTATCTTTTAAATAGCTTTCGGCCATTTGAACCGCTGATGCAGCAGGAGCATAAAATGCAGAACCATTTTTCAATAAGGAGACAATTTCACCGCCGCCTTTACGGGTACGGGTTACAATTGCATCTAGCTTCTCTTGAGTAGTCCAGCCCATTTCAATCAGATCGGGCAATGGAATACCAGCAACTGTTGAATAACGTGTCAAAGGAACCATCGTATCGCCATGACCACCAAGCACGAATGCGGTTACATCTTCGACCGATACGTTAAATTCCATCGCTAGGAATGTTCTAAAGCGTGCGGAATCAAGGACACCTGCCATACCAACAACTTTGTTTGCTGGCAGACCAGAAAATTCTTTAAGCGCCCATACCATGGCATCAAGGGGATTAGTAATACAAATCACAAACGCATTGGGGGCATATTTACCAATACCAACACCAACAGATTTCATAACACCAAGATTAATGTTTAACAAATCATCACGGCTCATGCCTGCTTTGCGGGGAACACCAGCTGTAACAATACAGACATCGGCGTTTTCAATGGCTGCATAGCTTTCGGGTCCTGAAAGTGTTACGCCAGAATAGGCACAATCAAAACCATCAACAGGAGAGCTTTCGAACAAATCAAGGGCTTTACCTTGTGGTGTACCTTCTGAAATATCACAAAGAATAACATCGCCAAGTTCCTTAAGACCAATTAAATGTGCGAGCGTGCCGCCAATTTGACCTGAGCCAATAAGGGCAATTTTTTTACGAGCCATTTTTATTCTCCATTACTTTGTGACTAATTTTGTACTTATTATCTAGCATATTCACTTTTACTAGGCAACGCATTTTAACGTGGTTTTCTTAATTAGCTATTACCTTTTGACATCAAGGTGAATTTGTTTTTTCAAGGCTTCCAAGGAACCAAATTTTTGTTCGGCTCTCATAAAATCATCAAAGGCAATGCGTAGTTTTTTCCCATATAAATTACCTGTAAAGTTCGGAATATGCACTTCGACTAGGGGTATATCATTGTTGTCAATGGTGGGTTTAACCCCAATATTTGCAATGGCAGGCATATTATTCATATTGGTAATATGGCATTTATAAACGCCATATTTGGGTAAAAATAAATTTTTAGGAATTATATTTGCTGTGGGAAACCCAAGCTGACTTGCAAGTTTCCTACCATGCCTTACCCGTCCTGTTATAATATAGGGATGCCCTAAAAAATGATTAACCGATTTGATATCGCCTTGTTGCAGGAAATCACGAATAGCGCCCGATGCATAACGCATTTGATTATTCGCAAGGACAGGGGGAACAATAATGCAATTAATAGCATTATGCGTGCAAAATTCATTTAAAAATTCTGGTGTGCCTGAACGGTTTTTGCCAAAGTGAAAATCGTGCCCAATAATAAGATGTGTGGGTTGAAATTGACTTTTTAGTTTATAACAAAATGCGGTGGCAGACATCTGGGCAAGCTGTGCATTAAACGGATGCAAATAATAATAATCAATGCCCCATTGTGCCAGCAAGCGTATTTTTTCACTTTGTTGCATAATATGAATGGCATTTTTATGCGGGCTAAAAAACACATTTGGGTGCGGATTAAAACTCAGGATACCAATTTTTTGACCTGTTTCAGCCGCAATTTCCCGAGCAGTATCAATTAAAACTTGATGCCCCTTATGAAGTCCGTCAAAATTACCAATAATCCAAATGTGGTTTGGTGGCAAAATACTGTTGAAATGTCGAAAAAGGCGTAAAGTCATAATAAAAAAGTCACAATAATATCAATTTTGTCTATGTATTCCTTATAGCAAGCTTGAAAAAAACCGCAACCTTATTTATGATTTATGATATTTAAAGATTATGCAGTATAGCACTTTGGGTATTTATATATGCTTCATACTTTTCATTTTCGTCATCTTTCGATGTCTCATTTACATCCAGTTCTTTTTCAAATATCCATGATCCAAGCAACGGAAATGCACCAATATTGAAGTGTGCGTATTTGGTGTCAGAAAGACTCTTAGCGCGATTTTCGGTGACACGATACATCTTTTGTTTATTTTTCAATGATTCCTTTAAATCAAACCTTGCGCGTGCAGGTAATTTATTACCATTACCATCTCCTTCTATGCGATAACGTTTAAGAACAATATCAAGTGTTTTCTTTTCAATTTTGGTAAATTTTTCACCTTTGTTTGCTAATTTATCTAATACTGCTTGAGTCAATTCTTGCTTGTCATTGTGTCTTTCAATTTCTTTTTTTTCTAATTTCCTTTGAGATTTAACCGTTGTATTTTCTGGATTTTTCTTTAATTCCTTGACTTCAACACCATGTTTTTTTTCTTCTTTTTTGTTGATAAATTGCTTCAATGATGCTTCTAGGGTTTCTTTTATTAAATCATCTTTAAAGGAATTAATATGTTTTTTCATTGTACTTTTTAAAGTTCCAAGATTTTTATTTTTTTCATATTGTTGCTTTAGCAATGTTTTAAACTTTTTTAGGGTTGGGTATAAATCTTTATTCCCTTCTTGGTCTTCTGCATATTTCAAATGCAGGGCATCATCAATAACATAATCATATTGCTTTGAAAGGGCTTTATTCATATTACTGCTAATTATATTAGCAAAATTTGTTTTTAGGGCTGCTAGATTATTGGGTAAAGTATCAATCACACGTTTAATATCAGGATCGTCTATATGATTTTTTATGCGTTTTTTTAGTGTTGCAATATCAGCACCATTACCCGCTCTATATGCTATTGCCAATGCACTATTGGGCAGGGCTTGTAAAATAGCATCCCGTACGTTATTCGCATTAGCGTCAGCAAGAGATGCTGCATTTTTGGCTGCCTCACGCACTTTTGGGTTATCAACATATTTTAAAATAATATCACGCACAGAAACTGAGGTAGAAGTTTCACGAGTAGCCTCACGAATGGCACGCAATGCAATGGCATCGCCATTGAAGAATATTTTATCAAGCTTAACATCTTCACCAAAATTTTTAAGTGCCGTTATTTTATAGCCTATTGCCTGATTATTATGATTACTTCCTGTGAAATTTATCCCCTTAGCTCCCATTTTATCTCTTAGATGCGTAGAAGAAATAGCATCTGGCAGTTCATTCATATCTTTGGTAAATGGCATTTCTTTTGCTTCGGCATTATTATGCGATACCGCTAATGCATCTGAAAGTTGTGTAATAACACTCTCGTTCGTAATGTCTGGCACATCTTTAAGCCCAAGGATTAATTTTTGAAGCTTTGGGTCTTTAACATATTCCAAAAGCTGATTACACACACTTTCTGGCTTTGTAATGGGTATAGATGCTGCTGCTGCTGCTGCTGCTGCTGCTGCTGCTGCTGCTAACGCCATAACGCCTTCTGGCTTTGTACCAAGCAATGCCTTGCGAATAGTATCTACTGTCGCATTAGGCCTAGCACGTGCAACTTTGATTGTTTTAGCAATTACTGGATCTGTTGTATGTGCCAAAATATAATTCGCAAACTTATCTGGTTGTGAATCCCCTGACACCCTTCTTGCACGATCGCCAAGTGAGATAATATTATCGGGAAATGCATTGCTAATGTTTGTTTTAAGTACGTCACGGGTATCTGAACGTCTTATAATATTTTGTAATGTTGGGTTTTTAACAGTTTCCAATAATGTCTTTTTAGTGGCTTCTCTTATCGTCCCCTCGCCCGTTTCAGGTATCGCTTTGTATATTTGCCCAATATCATGATCTGCTTGTCGTGCACTGAGTTCTTTTGGGGTTTCATTATTCTCACGAATCTCTTGATCCTGGGCAACAATTTCTGCCATTTTTTTAAAGTCTGATCGCGTATCTTCCAAGTTGCTGCGTCTTTGACTAGATATATATTGTAATGTGTTTTTATTAAGCCTTTGATCCGCCTCCTTGGCTTCATTCATGCGTGTAATTTCTTCAATCAGCTCATCAACTAATTGTGTTCTTTTATTATCCAAATAAGGTTGAACTGTTTTGTTTGTTACATATTTAAGGGCTTGAAGTCCTGCCCCCGCCGATGCAATCGCTGTTGCTGCTTTTACAATTTTATTATCTTCAGATATCGTTGGCATCTCAATGCCAGATTTACCTGAAATCAATGACATACCGCTATTAATAGCACTTACAATATTTACCGCTTGTGACCAACCAACATAGCCCATTCCAACACCACCAGCAAGGGCAAGACCGCCTAGGACTAATCCATAATGTTTATTATTATTTAATTGATTATATAAATTTGTTGCTATGCTACTATTTCCGCCCTCAATGCCTTCTTTTGATATGTCATTGGAAACATGATTGCCTGATAAATATTGCATAGCACTCTTACCAAGACTAGTGGTGTAATCTATTGGAGTACCCACAGATTCCAGTCTGTGTCTACTCGTTTCATTTGACTCAGTGCCTTTTGCCTCTTCGGATCTCTTTTTGTTTGCTGCTATCTGAAGTTCTCTTGCCGTGTTATTTGCTGTGCCTGTTATGCCGTTTACCATCTGATTGACCTTGCCCTGAATAAATGTAAAAAATTACATTTGAATTATATAGTGTTTAAATAACAATTCGTTGATTGTTATTGTATGAAATAATTATTTGAAAAATTAATGATTATCCTGATGAGTATCAAAATATAAAATTCTGTTCACATAGTATATTAGCCCTGAAAAAATATTTATTTATGATATCAATCTATCGCATAAATATTTTATTGTCAAGTATATTTAATATATTATTCATATAAATAAAAATTATGTTTTTATTTGTTATAAAAGGGATTGTGTATGATTAAATTAAGGCACATTGCTTTTTTAAATAATCATATTCTGCATCACTTATTAAGTCCTGCATAATGTGCAAAATTTTACAATGATAAGCGTTAATATGGGCAATTTCGGCTTGTGTTAACAATGCTATATCAATCAGGGATTGCGCATAGGGAACCATTGTCAGCGTTTGAAAGCCCATCATGGGCTTTTCACCCTGTTCAATGTTCATTGGTGGAGTCACAAGCTCAAGATTTTCGATGCGGATCCCAAATGATCCTGTTTTATAATATCCAGGTTCATTCGATAAAATCATCCCTGATTGCAATGCAACTGTCGAGCGTGCAGAAATAGATTGCGGCCCTTCATGCACCGATAAATACAGCCCAACGCCATGACCTGTGCCGTGACCATAATCAATGCCTGCTTGCCATAACGGCATGCGTGCCAAGGGATCAAGAGCTGCCCCCGTGGTTTTTTCGGGAAACTTTGCCATCGCAATTGCTAAATGCCCTTTTAAAACTTGAGTATAACGCATGACCATTTCTGGTGTGGGCGTTCCAATGGCAAAAGTACGGGTAATATCGGTTGTCCCATCATAATATTGCCCCCCAGAATCAAGCAAAAATAAATCCCCATTTTTCAAAGTTTGATTTGAATGCACGTTAACGCGGTAATGCACAATTGCACCATTTGCCCCTGTGCCCGCAATGGTATCAAAGGAAACATCTTGCAGACATTGTGTGTCACGCCTAAACTGTTCAAGTTGCTTTACGCAGTCAATTTCGGTGATGTTATTTTGATAATTTTCTTGTAGCCAATTTGAAAAACGAATAACCGCCGCACCATCACGAATATGGGCGTTAATTGTGGCTTGAATTTCGGTGTCATTCTTAATTGCTTTGGGTAATAAACACGGATCAGCTTTATTCATGATATTGGTAATATTGTTGTTGGCTTTTAAGGCTTGATAAATTTTTGCGGCATTACTGTTATTATCATTTTGTACAATGCCCGATAATTGCCCAAGGGCAGGGTAAAAATCATCCCGATTATAAACAGTCACACCCTTTGGTAAATGAGTGCGTAATGCACTTGTGATACGATCTTTACCAACGAACCAATCAACAGTGCCATTTTTATAAATAATACCATAAGACAACACATAAGGGGTGTGCGGCACATCATTTGCACGGACATTCAATAGCCAGCATAACGATTCAGGCAGTGCAATCACAGCACTATCAATAGCGTCATTCACAAGGGTTTGGCAAATAGCGTTTATTTTATCAAGGCTTTGTTTGCCAGCATATTCTTGCGGATGAATAATAATATCGGTATTAGGAAAAGCATGATTGTGCGTTTTGGGCAATGCATCAATTAAATTATGCGTCATAACTTTCAGCGATGAATGCGGTAAATATTCACTCAGACGATCAATTTCGGCCTTTGTATGCAAGGCAGCATCATAGCCAATGGTTAAATTTTTAAATTTCCCCTCCAATAAATATGTTTTTAAAGGGGTGTCAGATACGCAAATACAGTCATAAAGATCACAATCAGTTTCATTGGGGGCTTGTAATATATAGCGGCTATCGACAAATAAATGTGCGGTATCTTTTAAAATTAACGCCATCCCCCACGAGCCTGTAAAGCCTGTAATAAATTCAAATCGTTTATGGCATTCGGGTAAATATTCATTATTAAACTCATCGGAATGCGGCACAAAATAGCCATCAATTTTGTTGTCACTCAGTAATTGACGTAAATGTTGCATACGCTCTTTAAGCATTGGCTTGTGATTGCTTGGGGAAAAAACTTGAAACATAGTGTCTAACCATCTTATTTTTATTTTGAGTAACGCTACAATATTAAGGGGCTAAGATCAATTTAATATTAACAATCATTTGTAGTGTCGTGGTGAGTGTGGTACATAGCTTTTATGTTTTTATTGCTTCGTTTTTTGGTTTTAGTTTTTGTTTCTGTATTTTCTTTATTTACTGTTTTTGCAAATGCAACATCGCCCATCAGTCAAATTGGTTCCCCTTCGATTGAAAAAGGAAAATTATCCCTCGAGGCACGCTTTGGCCTCACAACCGATGCCGATAATGCACGCAATGACCAACGTGTTTTTACCCGTCAGCACATCCATTATGGCTTTACTGATTGGTATGCTGGACGTATTATTTTGCGGCAAAATAAATTTAAAGGCCAAGCCATTGAAAGCCGATTAACAGGTTTCGAGAATCATTTTCAGTTAACGCACCAAAAAAAACATGGCTTTAACAGTGGTATACGCCTTAGTTATTTCGAGAGTTATAATAATTTAGGTTCAAATACTGCCCAAGCACGCTATTTACTGCAAGTTCCCTTTGCCGATAAATGGCAATATCGGTTTCATGGTATTTTTGACTATGCCCTTGAAAATAATGCAAACGATAATGTGAATTTTCAAATGCGGCATCATGTCAGCAGAACATTAAATTTACTGCCGAATTACCTTAGAAAAACCAGTATTGGGCTTGAAACTTTCAATGATTTTGATACGCTTGGCAATACCCCAAATTATCATCAGCAAACGCATCAAGTGGGCACATTGTTTCGAGGCATAGTCAAAAATAATTTTTATTTTCAAACGCATTATCGCCTAGGAATAAGCGATATAAGTCCCGATCATATTATTGGCTTATCGATTGGTAGAAAATTGTAAGTTAAAAAAGATATTTACAAAGTGCAATGTTTTGTGTATGTTGGTCATAGGATTTTAATTTTAGAATTAAATTCTAGGGCGTCGAAACCCATAACACCACGATGAATAAACATTGTCACTAAATTGCAGCTTTCCGATCGTTATTTTGAATTGACGGCCGGGAGGCGGTGTGTCATGTCCAAGTATATGATTTTTTGTCAATACTAAAACACACCGCGCCATTTCTTGTTGTTAGTGGTTTCGAACTCCCGGCTATCAATTGGCGTCTCCTTTGCGGTTGATAGCTTTCTCCCTTATTATTAAGTCTATCTTTTTATAACGAGTCGAAGCTATGTATTTTCTCTTAACATTTTCTTGCGGTTTCTCGCTTGGTGCGTTGTTTATGGCATGTATCCATTATTATAGCACAACAAATAAGCCCATTCTAAAAAGCCCATCAAAAAAGCCATATCCATATTATGACACCTACAAATCAGATGCTTAAGCATTATAATTTAATTTTACTTGGTGAAAGAAATTGCGATATGACACAAGACACACAACATTTCCATGATCTATGGAATTATGATATTGATAATCATCCCAAAGATCAAAAATTGATTGATATCCTTATTAAATCAAAGCATCTTAATGATGATGAAAAAATTATTCGCCAAACAGATGTGTATTTTTGTTCTACAAAACAAGATTGGTATTTGTCTAACATTCATACATATCTTGGCAATATGACAGGTGATAATCAAGTAATTGCATGGATGCCAATAATGCAATTATAATGTATCAATGAAAAAAATAAAGGAAATATTCGTAAAAATATGTTATACTATGATTCTAACGTTTGATAGGAGGACGCATGCAAAAAACGTCAATTATTGAGATAGTTCTTAGTGAACTTAACCTATCCACAGGGCCTTCAAGCGAGGGCATTACATGTGGTACAAATCGTAAAGTACAGCAGAATAAACGTGAAAAACGCTACAAGAAAAATAATATGAGGCGACTTAAAAGTACGCACCTATTACTGAGCGCATAATTAATATTTCTACCATTAAATAAAAGGCATTTATTATATTAATAGGTGCCTTTTATTATGTCAAATTACGATGTTAATGATTGTATTGAATAATTATGATTGAGTGGGTGATGCCCATTTCCAATCGGTAAGGCTGATTTTAAGGCCTCATAGACATATTTTTTTGCTTTATCAACGGCATCATTTAACACTAATCCTTGTGCAATATAACAAGCAATAGCGCTTGAAAGCGTACAGCCTGTGCCGTGACCAGCCTTGGTTACAATACGCGGCAATGAAAACTTATAAATATCATTTGGTGTTACCAGAATATCAGTTGCAACATAGCCTGTATCATGTCCCCCTTTAATGAGTACATTTTGACAGCCATAATCACGGATTAAATTTTGTGCATGGGTAACAGAAATACCGCCCGATAATGCCTCAAGCTCAGGAAGGTTCGGGGTAATCAGCAAGGCCTTATGAAATAAATGTTGTTTCATGGCTTCAATCGCATTTTCCTGCAACAACAAGGCCCCACCTTTGGCAATCATCACGGTATCAAGGATATAAGGCACATTATCAGGTATAATTTGCGCAATGACATTAATAATGTCAGCATTAAACAGCATCCCCGATTTAATCACATGAATGTCAATATCGGATAAAATGGCGGTTAATTGTGCCGCAATAAAATCAAGCGGCACAGGATGAATATCATTAACGCCACACGTATTTTGTGCCGTCAATGCGGTAATTGCCGAAGTTCCAAACCCCCCAAGCATTGTGGCGGTTTTTAAATCTGCCTGAATACCCGCACCACCACCAGAATCAGACCCAGCAATGGTTAAAAAATTATAGGGTTTCACAGTAAATATACCCCATTATTCCCATTCAATTGTTCCCGGTGGCTTCGATGTCACATCATAAACAACACGGTTAATGCCTTTGACTTCATTAATAATGCGTGTGGCAATTTGTGCTATCAGTTCATGAGCAAATGGATAGCTGACGGCAGTCATGCCATCAATCGATGTGACAGCACGCAAGGCACACACACGGTCATAAGTACGACTGTCGCCCATAACACCAACAGAACGCACAGGAAGCAAAGCAGCAAATGCTTGCCATATAGCGTCATATAATCCTGCTTTGCGGATTTCCTGAATAAAAATATTATCGGCTTGACGTAAAATATCACATGATTCTTGGTCAACGCACCCTGGAATGCGAATGGCAAGCCCCGGCCCAGGGAAGGGGTGGCGACCAATAAAATTGTTTGGCAGACCAAGTTCCTTACCAAGTAAGCGCACTTCATCTTTAAACAGTTCACGCAGTGGCTCGACCAGTTGCATATTCATACGCTCAGGCAAACCGCCAACATTATGATGCGATTTAATGGTTACAGATTTCGCACCCGTAAAACTCACGCTTTCAATCACGTCAGGATATAATGTGCCTTGTGCCAGAAAATCACTACCGCCAAGCTTTTTTGCCTCTGCATCAAAAACATCAATAAAAAGACCGCCAATAATTTTCCGCTTTTGCTCAGGGTCACTAATGCCAGCAAGTTTACCAAGGAATAAATCTTGTGCTTGAACGTGAATAAGTGGAATTTGATAATGCTGTTTAAATAAATTAATAACAGTATCTGCTTCATTAAGACGTAGCAAGCCATGATCGACAAAAATACAGGTAAGTTGATCGCCAATGGCTTCATGAATTAAAACAGCGGTAACGGCACTATCAACGCCGCCAGAAAGACCGCAAATAACTTTTTTATCGCCAACTTGATCTTGAATTTTTTTAATCGCTTCATTCTTAAAATGTTCAGCCGTCCAATTTGCTTCACAATGGGCAATTTTAAACAAGAAATTTTCAATAATTTCTTTACCTTTTTCCGAATGTGTCACTTCGGGGTGAAATTGTACGCCGTAAATTGGCTTGTCTTTATGGGCAATAACAGCGCATGGTGCGCCTTGTGAAGTTGCGATAATATCAAAATTATCGGGCGGTGTCAGTACCTTATCCCCATGGCTCATCCATACAATATGCGTATCGTTAATATTGCCGATTGTATCGAATAAGGGAGAATTTTGCGTAATTTTTAACGCTGCATGACCAAATTCACGCTGATCGGATGTATTAACGTGACCACCAAAATGATGCGTCAAAATTTGCTGACCATAACAAATCCCAAGGATTGGAACATTATGTGTGAATAAATTACTGGGCAGGCTAGGGGCATTATCGTCATGCACCGATGCTGGACTACCCGAAAGAATAATTGCTTTGGGATTATGATCGTTTAAATAATCTTGTGCTTTCGAGAAAGGAATAATTTGGGAGTAAACTCCAGCCTCTCGTACACGGCGGGCAATTAATTGTGTTACTTGTGAGCCAAAATCAATAATTAAAATTGTTTGCAAAATAGTCTCCAAAATGTCGTTTTGAATAATAAATAGTCATTATCATATAAAATGTTTTGAGTATGTGTTTATTAAAATTCATCAATAAAATTTAATGCTGTCCCATTTACGCAATATCGTAATCCTGTCGGTTCTGGACCGTCAGGAAAAACGTGTCCTAAATGACACTGACAATGATTGCAAACAATTTCAATGCGTTCCATAACATGACTTGTGTCAGAATGGGTTGCCACAGCATTTTGAATTTGCTCATAAAATGAAGGCCATCCTGATCCAGAATCATATTTATGCTCAGAATTGAATAATTGATTATCACAATTTTTACAGCTAAAAATACCGTCTTTTTTCAAGCCATTAAATACATGTGAAAAAGGGGGTTCAGTTCCCTTTTCAAAAAGTACTTTATATTCTAAGTTAGTTAAAACATTTTTTGAATTCATACTGCTGGCTTTTCTACCCAGTTTAATTGTGCATTCTCAACATCGAATACGGCTCCTGCGATTTGCAGTTGATTATTTCTAACGGCCTCTTGAATAAATGGAAAGCCTGTTAGGTTACGCATTGACAGACGAATGGCCTCTTTTTCAAGCAGTGATGCCTTCTCTTCTTCTGTTGCATCGGGGTGTGAGCGTACAACATGATACCGTGCTTCGGCTGCAATCTCGACCCAAGGCAAAATAAAACTGTTATTATCAGGCACAGTTACGGGTTTTCTTGCCAAACAGGCTTTAATACCGCCACAGCCAGTGTGACCCAAGACAAGGATAATGCCAATTTTAAGGGCAGTTACGGCAAATTCAAGTGCCGCACTTGTACCATGAAGTTTGCCATCGGGAGAATAAGGAGGAATTAAATTTGCCACATTACGTACTGTGAAAATTTGACCAGGGTCAGAATTTAAAATAACATTGGGTTCAACACGGCTATCGGCACAAGAAATTACAAATATATTGGGTGATTGCCCTTTTGCAAGTTCTTGGTATTTTATTTTGTCAGCTTCCGTAAGTGTTTCAAGAAATTTCTGATGTCCTAATTTAATGTCATCAATTGATTGCATCTTATACCTCAATATGTTTATTATCATCTTCTTTTAAACGAATGTTTTTTAGTTGCCAAGAATTATTCAAGTTGCTAAGTAAGTTTAATGATAAATAAATATTTTAAATCACATGAAAGAATGCCTTATGAAACTTAATGGTAATGAAATTCGCCCTGGTAATGTTCTTAATTATCAAAATTCCTTATGGCGTGCTGTCAAAGTGATGGCTGTTAAACCTGGTAAAGGTGGTGCTTATGCACAAGTTGAAATGAAAAATTTATTTGATGGGCGTAAATTAAATCAAAGATTTCGTGCATCAGAAACAGTTGAGCGTGTGACACTTGAACAGCGTGATTTCACATATTTATATCTTTCCGAGGATATGCTTGTATTTATGGATACTGAAACATTTGATCAGGTTGAATTATCGCGTGATTTTTTAAGCGATGATGAGTTTTCGTTCCTTGAAGAAAATATGACAGTCACGCTAGAGCGTCACGAAGAGCGTTATATTAATTGTCAACTTCCATCGCAAATTATATGTATTATTACTGAGACCGAACCCGTTGTAAAAGGACAAACAGCAACATCATCCTATAAACCTGCAATTTTACATAATGGCGTACGCATTACCGTACCACAATTTGTCAAGACAGATGAAAAAGTGGTTGTATCAACGGTTGATATGGCATATATCAAGCGAGCTGACGCTTAAGTTTTTTTATCACGATGCGTCACACGTTGATTGTCAATTTCACTAGGTATATTTTATGTTAAATTCCGCTTTGTATAATGTTATTATTGGTGCTGTTCAAAAAGCATTACGTCCGTTGGGGCGGGATTTTCGTGAGATTGAAAAATTGCAAATTACCAAAAAAGGGGTTTCAGATTTTGTAACCTCAGCAGATATTCGTACCGAGCAAATTTTAGTGGATGCCCTAAAAGAAGCACGCCCCAAATTTGGTTTTATCACCGAAGAGACAGGCGTTATTGACGGTAAAGACAAAGACCATATTTGGATTATTGATCCGATTGATGGTACAACGAATTTTATGCATGGTATTCCGCATTTTGCGATTGCCGTTGCACTACAATATAAGAGCGAAGTCATTGCTGCTTTGACATTTAACCCTATTACTGGTGAAGAATTTTATGCAGAAAAAGGCAAAGGTTCTTATCTAAATGGGCATCGTATCCGTATTTCCTCAAGAATAGACATGGAATCTTCGCTTTTTGCAACAGGATTACCCTTTAAAGGATGTGAAGGATTGCCCCTAGCGCTTAAAGAAACAGAAGCTTTTTTAAATGAAACAGCAGGTATTCGTCGTTGTGGTTCAGCAGCACTTGACCTTGCTTATGTGGCTTGTGGTCGCTTTGAAGGCTATTGGGAGCGTAATTTGCATATTTGGGATATCGCTGGTGGAATTTTATTAGTGACAGAAGCAGGCGGCAAAGTTACATCACTCGTTAAAGATGCTGACCCTATGCAAAATGGGCATATTATTGCCTCTAATAAATTATTACACGCACATATGGAACATATTCTAAGTGCGCAAGAAGCTTAAAATAATCCAAGTCAACATAGCCAATTAATTCTTGTTAATTGGCTTCTTTATTTTTAGCTATTAATCTCAGCATTACAATCACGATAATTTTCAATATTAAGACTGCGTAGCTTGCGGTGTAGCGCTGATCGTTCCATGCCAACAAAATGAGCAGTTTTAGAAATATTACCCTTAAATCTTGTTAATTGGGCAACAAGATAATCACGTTCAAAAATTTCACGCGCATCACGCAAGGGTTTATTTAAGTTTTGCTGTGATAATAATCCACCCGATTGTGAAGCACCGCTCCCTTTAAAGTGATCGGGAAGATGCGCTAGAGAAATTGGCTGATAATCGTTGCGTGCGTAAGTATCGTTAATAAGTGTTTTAATGATCGAGCGAA
Source organism: Alphaproteobacteria bacterium (assembly GCA_047627635.1). Lineage (GTDB taxonomy): Bacteria > Pseudomonadota > Alphaproteobacteria > JBCCNR01 > JBCCNR01 > JBCCNR01. The sequence goes on from JBLHTX010000008.1 coordinate 18,993, forward strand.
GTTCACGCAAATTCTTTTGCCATTGATATGTTTGTAAAAAATCTAGTAAGTCCTGTGAAAATTTGGGATTATAACCATTATATTTCACAGCCATCTCTTGGGTGTATGCTTTAATCAGCACAGGAATATCTTCTTGACGCTGTCTTAATGAGGGCATTTGTATTGTTATGATACCTAAGCGAACATATAAATCGTTTAATAATAAATTGTTTTGTAAGGCAATATCTGGCTTTGTCGAAAGGGAAGCAATAACACGGACATCTGAATACACAATTTTATCGGCAGACATAAATCGTGTAAATTTTTTATCAACCAAGAATTTAATAAGCTTTTTTTGCACAGAATGAGGGTACAAATCAATTTTTTCAAGATAAATAGTCCCCGTATGCGCTTTCTCTAGGGCCCCTTTTTGTCCCACATATTCTGGATTATCAGGATTACTAAATCCAAACAATGTTTTTTCAAGTGTAATCGCATCCATTTTAAAATTTGCTCTGACAGAAATAAAGTTATTACAACTGCGTGATGAGTGACAATGAATATAATCAGCAATATCATATTTACCTGTGCCAATCTCTCCCATGATTAAAATACGACTATCTTTATCAATATTTTTGCTAAGCAATCCATTAATCGTATTAATTGCGGCAGAGTCGCCTTGCAAAAAAGCAGGAATTTCTTTGGTATCTTTAATAGGCGGTGCTGCAATTTTTAATTTACGAATGTTAATAAGGCGCTCTAGGATCAATAATAAATAATCAGCCTTGATTGGTTTTTCCATAAAGCTATAGGCACCCATTTGCATGGCGTGCACAGCTGTTTGAATATTGCCATGACCTGAAATCATAATCACATCAATATCAGGAAAATATTGTACAAGTTTATGGAGCGTTTCAATGCCGTCTAATTCGCTTTTTTTAAGCCAAATATCAAGTAAAATAATATTTGGCAAGCGTCCTTTGAGGGTATCAAAAAGTTCTTGAGAGTTGGCGACGGAGCGCACTTGATAGCCTTCATCTTCAAGGATTGTTGATAAAAGGGTTCTGATATCTTTTTCATCATCAACAATGATAATATCTTTCATGAATGACTATACCTTATCAATAGAATCTATTTCGTATATAATAGTTACTTTTATACAGTCTGATTATGAATTTCAAGGGGTAAATCAATAATAACTTCGGTTCCAATAATCATTTCTGTTTCAGGGTCAAGGTAATTTTGTAAGTCAATTTTCCCATTATGATCCGTAATTATTTTTCCTGTGATCGCTAACCCAATGCCTGTGCCATGTTCTTTGGTTGTAACATAAGGGTTGAACAGTGTATTACGGGGGATATCTTTGGGTAAGCCTTTGCCATTATCACGAATAATAATTTTAAGACTATGCTCACTTATTTGAAATAGAACATCAATAATGCCATTTTTTATTTGGTGATACTCAATCGCTTCAGCAGAATTTTTGAAAATATTAATTAAGACCTGAGATAAAAGTCGCTCGTCACCACTTAAAAAAACAGGTTTATATATATCAATGCTAAAGGTAATAGAGGTGCGTAATTCTTCTAAATTGATAACATCTTTGATGATTTGGTATATATCAATTTTAGTAAAAATGGGCGGTGGCATTTTTGCAAGCTCAGACAAAGAATTTGCTGTATCAAGGATATGAGAAACCTGTTTTTGAATAATATTTAACATATCAGTAAAGGATTCTTTATTTGTCTGAATTTCTTTACCCCATTTACGCTGAATATGTTCTGTTGCAAGTGAAATTGGCGTTAAAGGATTTTTAATTTCATGGGCAATACGCTGCGCAATATCTTGCCATGCTGCGGTTGATTGCGCACGCATCAGTTCAGAAATATCATCAATCGTAATAATATAGCGTATCATTTTCATCGGTGCATCGTGAATGGCGTAACGCAAATGTAAATGCACTTTGTCGCCATTATTTAATAGATAAAGTTTATTAAATTTTTGCGTTGCTTTTGGCGTATCAAGTTGTTTAAGAAGCGTAATAAAGTCATGAAAATCGGGTGATAAATTAATCAGTGTTTTAATGCTTGCTTGATCAACTTTGAAAATATCCATAGCGCGTTGGTTGATAAGGCTAATATTATAGTGATTATCAAGGCACACAACGCCAGTAGAAACGCCCTTTAGGACTGCACTTGTTAGTTTTTTCTCATTTGATAATTTATCAATCATTTGATTGAATGCAACCATTAAGCGATCAATCTCATCTCGTATCTTTTTTGGGGGAGGGCACCTCACATTCTCATTGCCTGCTTCAATTTGCTGTGCAGTAAGTGTTAATACTTCAAGTGGTTTTGTCATTTGAAGCGCAAAGTATTGCCCAGCCTTCACCATAAAAACAATAATAAAAATTCCGAATGAAATATAAATCAATGCAAAGCCAAGCTCACTCTTTCGGCGTTCTACTTTAATAATATTATAGTCACTAACGGCTTTTTTAGTTTCATTATTATATTGCACCGCCTTTTCATTAACGGGGCGTGTGATATTAAGGATATAAAATTTCTTGTTAAACTTAACAATTTTAAAGGCATGAATATGATAAGTTTCTGTATCAACCTCGATAAAAGGGTTGTTTTGATGCGTGTTAAGAATTTGTGAAACCGATAATGACTGGTTATGATTGTTTTTTTGTGTATAATAATCTGAGTAAATAGCGGTAACTTCTTGACCTGCTTCATTAAAAATTTTAATCGCACTTAAGTCACGCAGCAATAATTGCATTTTTAGATGCCGCTCTGTATCACTGATTGCGTTAACCGTTGTAAGCGCTTTTTGTAAATCGGCTTCGGTGGCAAAAATATCAGCACGAATATTGTTATTATGCTCTTTAATATACGCATCAGCAACATATTGTGCATTATTAACAGCGCTTTCAACTTTGACATCAAACCACCCTTTGGCAGCGTTACGAAATGCAATAGAAGAGAATAACCCTAAAAGCAGCACTGGTAAAATAGCAGCAATTGTAAAAAGCAAAACAAGGCGATATCGAAACCGTGACCCATAATGCGTGACCTTTGAGGTCCGTCTTAATGCGTAAATATGACGGATAACATGATAAGAGAATGATATAAATATTAATATATTCAAGATAGAGATGTAATAAATCGTATATTTATTATGATCTAAAAAATAAATAACACTAAAATATGTTACGATAACATTAAGCAAGGCAATTAAACAAGGAATTGCATAAGAGCGATCGCTTAAAAAATTAATGCCTGTTTTGCTGAAATTGCGTGTATAAATAAAGGAGTGATCGCTATCCATTAGGCGAGCATATTAATAAAGTGAATGTCATATTGCATCATTTTTTTACGGAGTGTATTGCGATTAATGCCTAAAATATCAGCTGCTTTGTGTCGATTGCCATTAGTATATTGGAGTGATGATAAAATAATTTGTGGCTCAATATCTTGCATAATGCGATCATAAAGTCCACATGCTGGTTTAATGTCTATATGTTTTATATGATATTGATCGTAATATTCCTTAAAAAGGCTATCAATATTTTGATTGATACGTTCTTTATTCTGATTATTGATTTGAATTTCTTTTGCTTTATTCGCAGGAGGGAGCTTTATGCCAATGGAAGCAGTTGCATCATTAATCGTGTAAATAATATCGAAAGGTAACGCTGGAAGTACTAAAAAATGTTTGATGGCATATTTTTTTGCACGAATTGCATATTTAACAATATTTTGATCTGTGTAAATAATAATTGGTAAGATAAGCTTGAATTTACGCTTTAAATAAGCAGTATACGAAAACATATCAACATTATCACATATCGCATTTGAAAATATAATATGATTTTGATCATGTGCTTTGCGAAGCTGAGGCTCTAGGTTATCAAGATTATCTATGTGATGAAAATCAAGATCGTGAGCTTGAAAAAGTTTTAAGAAAAAACCACTTATCTCTATGTTGTTTTCTAAGTAAAGAATTGCCATGATATAATAAGTGCTACTAACGTGTTATTGATGCATATTGTTTATCGCGTTTATTAATATGATGTTGCGTCATTAAGGGCTTAAGATGTTTTTTACCTTGTGAAGGTATTCGTCCTTGATAGGCTTTGCCAGCATTATAAGATGCAATAGATTTATTAGGCTTTAAATATGAATTATTTTTCGAAATATATCTACGTGAAAATTGGGACCTTTGAGGTAAGTAATTTGGAATAATTGCTAGTGGTTGATTATTGGCGAATTTTTGTGGTTTAGTTGAATAATACTGCGTTGAGCGTATTTTGTTTTGATTAATGTTGGTATATTTTTGTTGATATTTTGTAGGATCACCATGTGAATAAATAGGCTTCATGCTGATAATACGTTTGTTGTTTTGCTGATTATATTGAAAACTTGTAGACTTTAAAGACAGGGTTGCCAAGCAAAGCCCAGACAAGACTAACATGCATAAAATAGCTATTCTTTTAGGTATCAAAGTTTTTTGCATATCTGTCTCATTTATAAATGTTGGGCATCAACGTTTGAATTGAAAATGTTAATATGAAATTTATTCTATCAGCTTCAGTATTGGCAGATTTTTTTATAAAAAACAAGCATCATTTTAGTTTATTTCTATGTCACTACCCACGTCCACGATATGCTGGCACATCTAGTGCGGGAATATAAACCCCTTGTATCGGCTCACCTGTTTGCCAAAAAACATCTATTGGGATACCGCCTCGTGGATACCAATATCCGCCTATACGAAACCATCGTGGTTCAATCGTTTTGATAATGCGTTTTGCAACATTTAAAGTACAATCTTCGTGGAATGCACCGTGATTTCTAAAAGATTGTAAGAATAATTTTAAAGATTTTGACTCAACAAGACTTTGATCTGGAATATAATCAATGACAAGATGTGCAAAATCAGGCTGTCCAGTTACGGGACAAATAGAGGTAAATTCAGGACAAATAAACCGTGCTACATAGTTTAAATCAGGATGTGGGTTTGGCACTGCTTCAAGGGAAGTTGTTTCAGGATCAGTTGGGGTTAATGATTGCTGCCCAAGATGTGCTGTATTAAGATGTGTATAATCCATAAGATACTCTTTGATATTTTGCATCTGTATATAAACGATTTTAAAAAAAATGACCAGTAAAAATACTGGCCAAGTTCAGGGAGGAAAAAACAAATACAACTTTATTAGGAACAAAAAACACGTAGGCAATGATTATGATCTGGCATCTAAATCGAAAGGAACAATTTGATATGTGGTTCCATTATCAGATTTTGAATAATTATGATGGTTATTATTTTGATTATAAATAGTATCTTGGGGTTTGGGCATTGCTGCTGTACCACTTAAACGAGCATCTTGCGATTGTGATTGTGATTTTTTATGAGTATTTTGATTGACTAGGTTAGTATAAACTTTATCAATGTTTTTTTCATTTTTAATCAATTTTTGATATTCAGTGCCAATTTTACTTGTGATACCAATATGCGCATTCATAACCGCAAGTTCATCTTTAATGCTGTTTAACTGCTTTAAGGTGGGAGAATTTTTAGGATCAATTAAAGTCTTAGTATCACATTTTTCAGCTTCATTTTTAAAATCAGTTAGAAAGTCATGATTGGAAAATTTGGTAGATTGTTTACGAAACTCATTGACTAGTCCATTGATACCAAGACCAGAAGGTTTTTTTTGGTTAATATCTGACATATACAAAAGCTCCGAGGGTGACATTAATATGTTAATTTCTGTCATTAATGTATATTAAATTCATATTAATGTCAATTATTAAATTTTAAAAATTCTTTTGTGAAGTAGCTTAAAATTAATTGACACCCAGCACGCTTAAATGCCGTCAAACTTTCAAGAATTAAATCTTGCCGTGGTGCAAAATTACTTTGAGCAGCAAAATCAATCATGGCATATTCACCCGATACTTGGTAGGCGCAAATTGGCACAGAACAATTGTCAGCTGTTTGACGAATAATATCAAGGTACATCATGGCAGGCTTAATAATAATAATATCTGCACCCTCTTGAATATCAAGATTAACTTCATTTAAGGCTTCAGTTTTATTTGCATAATCCATTTGATAAGTTTTTTTATCGCCTATTAGCTGCCCCGAAGAACAGATGGCATCACGAAATGGCCCATAAAGCCCTGAGGCATATTTTACACTGTAGGCCATAATAAGGGTGTTAACGGCATTATAATTTTCAAAAGCATTCCGAATAGCTTTAACACGACCATCACACATATCCGATGGTGCAATAATATCAGCCCCTGCTTGCATTTGATTAAGGGATTGTTGAACAAGAATATCAACAGTTTGATCGTTATGCATATATCCTGTATTATCTAAAATGCCATCATGACCATGGCTTGTATAAGGATCAAGGGCAACGTCTGCGACAATCAATAAATTGGGGAACAAATTTTTAAGCTGTGTAATAGTACGACATATTAAATTGTCTTTTTTAAGGGCATAGCTTCCAGTGTCATCTTTTAAATTTAGGGGCGTAATTGGGAAAAGCGCAATTGCTTTTAAGCCAAGCGGTATTAATTCATGCAGTTCAGTAATTAAAAGATCAACAGATAGGCGTTCAATTTGAGGCATAGATGTAATGGGCTCACGCTTGTTTTTGCCTTCAAGAATAAAATAGGGCATAATCAAATCATTGGCAGTAACGCTATATTCACGCATCATGGTACGAATTGTTGCATTTTGTCTAAGACGGCGAGGGCGGTGTAAGGGATAATTAAACATATTTAATACTCAGTTAGTTTTATAATTGATGCTGGTGGCGGAGCATTAAAACTCACATTACAGCTTATTGCTTGTTTTAATAAAATATCATATTCATTATGCGTTATGTCGATACATCCAAATAATTTTAAATGTGAATTATTATATTGTGTATCAAAAAGCTGAAAATTACGTTCTTTTAAATAAGCATAACAGGCAATTAGTGAAAATTTTGATGCACCTGTAACATTTGAAAACATACTTTCACCAAAAAAAGCCCCACCAATCGCCATGCCATAAAGGCCACCGATTAAAACACCTTGGGAATCACGTGTTTCAAAAGAATGGGCATATCCTTGTTGATGCAGCTTAAGGAATACAGTTTCAATATCATGGTTAATCCATGTATCTGTTCTTTGCTCGGATCGTGAGGCAATGCATCCTGCCACAGTGCCAGAAAAATCTTTATCAACGGTTACATAATAAGGTGTTTTTTTGATAAAACGACGCGTAGATTTTGATACATGCAATTGAGCCATCGGGAATATGCCTCTGATTTCTGGCCTTACCCAAAAAACAGAATCATCGGCACGTCCGTCTGACATTGGAAATACGCCTGCCTGATAGGCTTTTAATAATAATGAGGACGTTAACATACTATTATATTACATAAAAAACTATATTTCATTTTCATTAATATCTTTAGGTTCAGCATTATTATTTAATAGACCAGATCGAATATGAAGATCTCGCTGAGGAAATGGAATTTCGATATTATGATCGTGAAATTTTTGAGTAATTAAAAAGCGAAGATCACTACTAATCCCCAGTGATGTATGTACACTTGTAATCCAAAAACGAAGCTCGAAATCAAGAGAGCTATCCCCGAAATTCATAAAAAGAACATAAGCTTCAGGATGATTTAAAATTTCTTTATATTCACGCGCACATTCAAGTAAAATCTCTTTGACCTTCTTGATATCAGAGCCATAGGCGACCCCTATGGGGATTTCGATGCGTGTAATAGCATCGTGAAGCGTTCGATTCGTAACGACATCTGAAATCATTTGTGCATTAGGGACAATGACCGAAGAGCGTTTAAAGGTTTCAATTTCTGTTGATCGGACTGAAATTTTGCGAATAATGCCCTCAAATTCATTTACACGCACCCAGTCACCAACCTTGAACGGACGCTCGAATAAAAGAATAAGTCCCGATACAAAATTTGAAAAAATGGTCTGTAAACCAAAACCAATACCCACAGATAATGCCCCCGCAACAAGTGCCAAATTAGAAGCATCGAACCCTAGTGCGGCTGCGGCAGAAACCATAGCGAATGTAATACCCGCATACCCCAATAGCGTTAAAACAGTGTTGATAATGCCAACATCAAGCGACGTTTTGGGAAAAACACGGGATGATAAAAACCATTTTATCATTTTAAAGAAAAGATAGATTACACTAAAAGAAATAAGAGCGGCCCATATATCTTGAAAATTAATAGTAAATTTTCCGATCGGAATGCCGTTTGAATATTGATTAGCCCAAATTTGAATTTCAGTATAATCATAGCCCCAAAAAAACAACGCAAAGCATGTTGTTAAAATGGCAATGATTGGTTCAATAATTAAAATAGTTGAGGCAGAAGATGCAATCTCTTTATGGGTTTTTGTTTGCGCATTATTTTTTGTATTCTCAAGCATTCCTAATCCTCTTACGACAAGAGCACGCATGGCGATAAAGAAAAATACGGCAAGAATAACTGTGAAAATATTAAAAATAAAATAAGATGAAAATTCGGTAAAACCAATAATAGATGTTGGAATAAAAATTAAACTAATCCATTGAATTTTTTTAAGGAGTGATTTCCAAAATGGTACAACATAGCCCGCAAGCTCTGAATTGCTTGTATTTAAAAATTTTATTTTACCAAGCAATTCATATAGTGACATTGAGAGTATAATAGCAGCAAGCGCTTGTGCCAAATGCACTAAATCATCATATTGACCAATCGAAAAATCACCATAACGCAAAGTCATAATAATGATTGAAGCAATAATAAGCTGAACAACCAGACGATGACCAATCGGTAAAAAGGTAACACGTGTAAATTCTTGGCGTTTATGATTTAAAAATTTTAATATGGGTATTGATAATAAATTTAATAATAAGGCAAGCACAGATAACCCAATTAAAATTGGATTATTATACATATTTTGAATAAATTTTAACCCTTGTTGTGAGGCCTGAACAAGTGCTTGTGGTAAAAAAGGCGAAGGCAAACGTGCTGTTAGTCGAAGTTGTAACTGCTCCTGATTTAAATTACTCAGTTCATTAATTAAGTTTTCACTGCGGGCAACATTAAGTTGAGCATTTTTAATTCTACCATCAATTGTAATTAGTTTGTTATTAAACTCTGTACGAATACGACTTAGTTGACTTGCTTCTTCTTCCCCTTTTTCTTTATTAGGAGCAGTTCCTAAAATATCAAGTAGATTTTGTTGTGATTTTTTCCCTTCTTGATGCTTAAGAATATTTTCTTGGGCATTCTTTTGGACAAGCCTTAAATTGCGTTTATATTGGTTAATCGTATCAATTTTTATAATTTCTTGATTCGTATGTGCATTTTTTATTCTGCTCTCAATGGTTTCAAAATATGCTGATTTATCTTTTAGAAAATCCTGTGCATAAACCGTTATATTTAACAACAACACACACAATATCATCAATACAGGCATTGTTTTTTTTAGCATTCTATTACCTTTGAATTCTTTAAATATAGTTCTGGAAATTAATTGGGTCTTGTAAGGCTTGTAGTTTATTAATACCATCTTTGATATGATCTGCTTGATCTGCAACCCATAAAGCAGCAGCAGCATTCAATAAAATAGTATCGTAATATGCCGAAGATTTTCGTTGTAAAGCATTTTTAAAAGCCGTAGCATTAAACGCAATATTGCCGCCTTGTATTGCGGTAATTGGCATATTTTTCAAGCCCACATTAGCGGCATTAATTGTATCAAAGCGATATGTACCATGTTCGACATAGCATATTTGATTATCACCAGAAAGTGTTAATTCGTCAGCACCTTCACCGCTTGTGACGATGATGGCTTTGTGACAGCCAAAATGAATAAGTGTTTTTGCGATAGCTTCGGCAAGTTTAAAATCATAAATGCCAATTAATTGACGTTTAACATTTGCAGGATTCAAAAGAGGCCCTAGGATATTGAAAATAGTTCTTTTATCCAGTGATTTTCGTACCATTGCAACATGCTTTAGGGCAGGGTGGAAATAGGGGGCGAACATAAAGCTGAGCCCTGTTTTTCCCAATTGCGTCACAATATCCAAAGAATTTTTATGAATTGGATAGCCTAGATGTTCAAGAATATCTGCCGATCCCGATTTTGATGTTACGGAACGATTGCCATGCTTGGCAACCTTAATACCATAATCAGCCAAGAAAAAAGCCACAGCAGTCGAAACATTTAAACTATTTAAACCATCACCACCAGTACCACAACAATCAATTGCATCTATGTTTTGCGGCAAAGAAACCGTGACCATCATTTCCTTTAAGACTTCGACCGCAGCAATAATATAGTCAGAGGTTAAAGAATATTCAGAGAATATTTTTAAAAATCCAGTGATTTCAACATCAGCAGCTTGACCAGAAGTAAAATAACGCATTAAATCTTGAAACATATCAATCGGCAAATCATGACCTTTAAGCATTAAGGCCATAATTGTTTGAATAGTTTGATATGAATCTTTCGGCGGTATTGACATATATTGTTTTGATTATTCCTTAGGTGTCTCTATTGTCGTTCCCGCTGACACTTCATGCTCATCAATCAAGTCCACATCGTCATTAGGGATTACGGTTACGGAAACAATTTTTTCATCTTTGCCAACCCGAACCAGCGTAACGCCGCCTGCAGTACGACTTTGAATAGAAATATCACACGCACGGAAACGAATAACTTGTCCACCATCAGTAGCTGCAATAACGTCATCAGTATCGGCAACAGGATAGGCAGCAATCATTTGCGCATCACCCCGTAACTTCATAATAGCTGAACCTTGACCACCACGATTCATACGGCGATAAGCAAAGGAATCTGTCCGTTTACCAAAGCCTTTATCGCTTATTGTCAAAAGCATAACTGAATGTTCTGCCAATTCTTTTAAGCGATCATCATCAAGGTTAATTGCGATATCCGTTGTTTCTTCATCAGCATCGCTATCGTCATCCTCAGAAGTAACTCGCAAGGCGCGCATTTTTTTTAAATATGCGGCTGATTCCTCTGATGTAACGTCGATATTGGGTAAATCGGCAATTGAAACAACACGATCACCATCCGCCAAACGAACACCACGCACACCGCTAGAATCACGTCCCTTAAACAGTCGAATATCCATTGCGTGAAACCGCACAATACGCCCAAAAGCGGTAGCGAGTAATATGTCACTTTTTGCATGGCAAATTTTAACGCCAATCAATGAGTCGCCCTCGTCAAGTTTCATGGCAATTTTACCATTTGCACGCACATTCATAAAGTCTGACAAGGGGTTACGCCTTACATTTCCTGCCTCAGTGGCAAACATAACATAAGTACTGTCAGAAGCTTCAAGATCTTTGGGAGAACATAATATAGTTGTAATGCGTTCATCACTGGCAATTGGCAATAAATTCACCATCGACTTACCACGTGCAGTCAAAGAGCCAATCGGTAAACGCCAAACTTTAAGCTTATAAACCATCCCTTTATCTGAGAAAAATAAAATAGAATCGTGAGTATTTGCCGTGAAAATTGTTTCAAGACCATCTTCATCACGAGTGTTCATGCCTGAGCGTCCTCGACCACCCCGATTTTGTGCACGATATGTATCAACAGGTACACGCATCACATAACCTGCTTTTGTAACAGTCACAATCATTTCTTCGGAAGGGATTAAATCCTCATCTTCCATATCGCCATCATACTCGATAATTTCAGACTTACGAGGCGTTGAGAATTTATCACGAATTAACACAAGTTCATTTTTAATAATCGTCATAATGCGATCACGAGATGCTAGAATATCTAAATAATCCGCAATTGCATCTGCAAGTTTTTTAAGTTCGGTTGTAATATCATCACGTCCCAAAGCCGTTAAGCGATGCAATCGTAAGTCAAGAATAGCCTGTGCTTGACGCTCAGAGAGTGTATAAAATCCTGCTTCATCAATCGGATGACGTGGGTCATCCACAAGACGAATATAAGGCACCATATCGCCTGCATTCCAGCGTCTTGCTAGTAATGCTGCTTTTGCTTGTTTGGGGTCTTCTGATGCTTTTATAAGGGTTACAACTTCATCAAGATTCGCAACTGCTGCTGCTAGGCCTACTAAAATATGAGCACGTTCACGTGATTTATTAAGTTCAAACTTTGTGCGGCGTACAACAACCTCTTCACGGAAGGCAATAAATGCGGCAAGAATTTCCTTAAGGTCTAATTGCTCAGGCCTTCCCTCATGGAGTGCAAGCATATTCATGCTGAAATTTGTTTGCAATTGTGTCCATTTACAAAGCTGATTAATGATAACTTCGCTGTTTGCATCCTTTTTCAAATCAACAACAACACGCATTCCTTGACGATCCGATTCATCACGGAGATCAGAAATGCCCTCAATTTTTTTATCACGCACAAGCTCGGCAATTTTTTCCACTAAATGGGCTTTATTAACCTGATATGGAATTTCGGTAATGATAATTGATTGACGATCTTTGGCACGTTCTTCAATATTAATGCGACCACGCATCGTAACTGATCCACGTCCAGTATGATAGCCTGACATAGCGCCGCTTCTGCCAACGATTAAGCCTGCTGTTGGAAAATCAGGGGCAGGGATATATTCAATTAAATCAGCGACTGATAATTCAGGATTATCAATTAATGCCAAACATCCTGTAATCACTTCATTCAGATTATGTGGTGGCATATTTGTTGCCATACCCACGGCAATACCGCCAGAGCCATTAATCAGCAGATTGGGCAGTTTTGCAGGCAATACAACAGGCTCAAATTCTTGATTGTCATAATTTGGACGGAAATTCACGGTTTCCTTGTCTAAATCATCGAGTAAAAAACCTGCCACTTCGGTTAGGCGTACTTCGGTGTAACGCATTGCAGCAGGCGGATCGCCATCAATAGAGCCAAAGTTACCTTGACCATCAGCCAAAGGAAGTCGTAGCGAAAATTCTTGTGCCATACGCACCAAAGCATCATAAACGGCTTGGTCGCCATGTGGGTGATATTTACCAATCACATCACCAACAACACGTGCGGATTTACGATAAGGCTTGTTATGATAATAGTTATTTTCATGCATGGAAAACAAAATACGACGATGCACAGGTTTTAAACCGTCTCGTACGTCGGGCAGGGCTCTTGATACAATCACGCTCATGGCGTAATCAAGATAACTCTTACGCATTTCATCTTCGACAGAAACAGGAATAATATTTTCTTGGTCAGTGGGTGTCATGTCTGACATAGTTTCCTCGTATTCTTTTAATATTTTTAAATTATGCCTTACTATAACGATTTATTTGCATTTAGCAATTCAAGATTGCGTCGTATTGGAGCTAATTAAAAGTTTTTTTCAAAAAAGTGAAAAAAACTATTGTCAAAGCGTTTGTTTTAAGGCAAAAGAAAGCACGCTTGAAAAACAGACCCCGTCGGAGGGGTGGTCGAGTGGTCTAAGGCACCGGTCTTGAAAACCGGCGTAGGTTTATTCCTACCGTGGGTTCGAATCCCACCCCCTCCGCCATTAATTACTAAAAACTCCTCTATAGTGATTTTCTGATTAAGTACAAAACCCTAACAGTACAAAGGGTTTAACGGCATAGTGTCTTGACCTTGCCTCAGTCAAAAATGCTGTTTTATAGCCCAAATTCTCTCTATTATCCTCTATCCTCTGAACTATCCGTACCTTAGATCCCACGGTACGGACACTAAAAGTCATGATAGTATAAGGGTTTATGACAGGTTGCAATTTT